>CAYGYQ010000131.1:0-9524 GCA_964354035.1 uncultured Bordetella sp. | reverse complement strand
TCGCACTCGCCACCGATCATGTTGACCGAGCCGAAGGTCGGCACGATGTCGGCCAGCTGGTAACCGTCCAGCATCCTGTGCACGCCGCCCATGTGCACGAAGCTCGGGGCCCGCGCGTGGACCTTGTACGGAATGCCCTCGCCGGTGCTGACGATGTAGAAGCCGAGCTCGCCGTTGGGCGACTCGTGCGCCAGGTACACGTCGCCCGCGGGCACCTGCGGGCCGTCCATCACCAGCTTGAAGTGATTGATCAGCGATTCGATTTCGTCGTAGACCAGCCGCTTTTCCGGGAACACGCAGCGGCGGTCGTCGACGTTGATCGGCCCGGCGGGGAGCATGTCCATCAGCTGCCGGATCATGTGCACCGACTCGTCCATCTCCCGCATCCGGACGTAGTAGCGATCGTAGTTGTCGCCCTTGATCCCGACCGGCACCTCGAAGTCGAGCTCGGCGTAGGCGAGGTAGGGCGCATCCTTGCGCAGGTCGCGCGGCGCGCCGGTGGAGCGCAGGATCGGGCCGGTGTAGCCCCAGTTGACGGCATCGGCGGTGGAGATCACGCCGACGTTGCGCATCCGGTCGATGAAGATGCGGTTGCGGTCCATGAGACCGTGCACGCGCCCGATGAACATCTCGTACTTGTCCAGGATGTCGGCTAGACGCGTGAGCCAGGTCTCCGGCAGGTCGCGCGCGAGGCCGCCGATCCGGCCGTAGGAGTAAGTGACGCGCGCGCCGGTCAGGTCGGCGATGTGCTCGTACATGAAGTCGCGGACCATGACGAGGTAGAGGAACGCGGTCATCGCGCCCAGCTCCATGAGGCTCGCCGCGACGCAGGTGAGGTGATCGACGAGCCGCGAGTACTCCGACAGCAGCGTGCGCAGATAGCGGGTGCGGGGCGTGATCTCGATCCCCATCAGCTTCTCGACCGCCTCGCAGTAGGCGAAATCGTTGATCAGCGCCGACACGTAGTTCAGCCGGTCGACGTAGGGAATCAGGTTGTGCCAGGTGTGCGACTCGCATTCCTTCTCGAAGCCGCGATGCAGGTAGCCGCAGTGCACGTCGGTGCGCAGCACGCGCTCGCCGTCGAGCTCGGCGATGATCTGGACGGTGCCGTGCGTGGCCGGATGCGACGGCCCGATGTTGACCGTCACCGTGCCGTCGTGCAGCGGCTTGTCGAACGCCGAGCGGACCGGGTTGGGCAGCTTGATTTCCACGGGCGGCATCGTCATTTCCGGTAGGGCACGAGCGGCTGCTCGCGGTCCTTCGGGTAGTCCTTGCGCAACGGATGGCCTTCGAATCCCTCGTAGAGCAGGATGGGCCGCAGGTCGGCATTGCCGCGAAACACGATCCCGTACATGTCGTGGCACTCCCGCTCCATGAAGCGGGCCGAGCCGTACAGCGGAACCAGCGAGTCCACGGTCGGATCCTGCTCGGCAACGCGCGTTTTCAGCCGCACGCGCCCGAAGTGCTGCGTCGAGTAGAAGTGATAGACGACCTCGAAGCGCGGCGTCTGCCCGGGCCAGTCGACCGCGGTCACGTCGAGGAAGAGATCGAAGGCGAACTCGGAGCGCATCAGCTCCACCGTCGCGCGCAGCGCCGCAGGCGCCAGATGGACCACCAGCGTCTCGTGGGCGAACGACACCTCGCCGACGGCGCTCGCCAGTCGCTGCTGCAGCTGTTCCAGGACCGGACTCGTCACGATCAGAAGTTCTCCGTGACGATCGGATGCTTCGAGCCGGCGATCTTGGCCTGCAGCTGCATGATGCCGTCGATCACCATCTCGGGGCGCGGCGGGCAGCCGGGGATGTAGATGTCGACCGGGATGACGCGGTCGATGCCGAGGACCGCCGCGTAGTTCTGGTAGAAGCCGCCGCTGGTGGCGCAGACGCCGAACGCCATCACCCATTTCGGCTCGCACATCTGCTCGTAGACCTTGAGCAGGACGGGCGCCTGCTTGTGGGTGACGGTGCCGACGACCATCAGGAGGTCGGCCTGTCGCGGTGAGAAGCGGGGTAGCGCGGCACCGAAGCGATCGGTGTCGTACGGGCTCGAGCTCACCGCCATGAACTCCATCGCGCAGCAGGCAGTGACGAACGGGTACGGGAAGAGCGAGAACTTGCGCGCCCAGCCGACCAATTCGTCCTTTTTGGTCGTCAGGTATTCGAAGGCCTGGGTCCGGGACGTCGCCGACCGGATCGGTATCGTGGGCGAGGGCATGGCTATTCCGTGACCGCTTCGAGCAGCCTCGCCTTGTAGACGTAGAGCAGGATCAGGACGAGCAGGAAGACGAAGAAGCCGAAGAGGGCCAGCATGAAGCTCGTGATCGGCTGGGCGCCCAGCGCCCAGATGAACAGGAACACGGTCTCGAGGTCGAACAGGATGAACATGATGGCGACCGCGTAGTACTTGATCGGGATCGCCTTCACGTTCAGGCGGTCCACCGGTGTGGCGCCGCACTCGAAGGGCTCGAGCTTCATGGCCGAGGAAACCGGCTTGGGGCCCAGCAGCCGGTTCATCAGCAGCGTGACCGCAACGAAGCCGAGGATCGCCAGCAGGTAGAGCAGGAAGACGGCGTAGGGATTCATCGTCCGTGCAGACTAGGGCCTCGGCGCCCGCGGCCGGTTGACGCAGATCAACGCCACGCAGCTTTTCGGAAGGCTGTCACCTGCCGGTGGCATAGGTGGCATACCGCGGCTCGTACATCTGGGACCGCACATAGGCCAGCAGGTCGGCCGGACGGGAGACCGTCGCGTGCCCCTGCTCGTAGGCGACCTCCGCCACCGCCACCGCGATGTGCGCGGACACGTCGCGCACATGCGCCAGGGGCGGATAGAGGCTGCCCTGCGCGAGATCCTCCGCGGTGACCTGCTCGGCCAGCGCGCGCGCGGCCGCCATGAACATCTCGTCGGTCACGCGTTTCGCGCCCACGGCGATCGCCGCGAGCCCGACCCCGGGGAAGATGTACGAGTTGTTGCCCTGGCGCGGGACGTGCGTCCTGCCGCCGAGGGTGACGGGGTCGAACGGGCTGCCGGAGGCAAACAACGCGCGCCCGTCACTCCACTGGTACGCCTGTTCGGCTGTGCATTCCGACTTCGACGTCGGATTGGAGAGCGCGAACACGATCGGCCGCGGGTTGATCCGCGCCATTTCCGCGATGACCTCCTGCGTGAACGTGCCGCCCACCGCCGCGACACCGATGATCGCCGTCGGCGCGAGCGCCTTCAACGCCCCCGGAAAGTCGGCGATCGGCGGATGTTCGTGCGCATACGGCAGCTTGTGCGCGCCGAGATCGGCGCGGCTCTTGACGACGAGCCCCTTGGAGTCGACGAGCCAGCAGCGCTCGCGGGCCTCCGTCACATCCGTCCCCTGTGCCACCATGGCGGCCACGGTCAGGTCGGCGATGCCGGTGGCGGCCTCGCCCGCGCCCATGAACAGGATCTTCTGGTTGACGAGCTTTCCTCCGGTGACGCGCAGCGCAGTGAGAATGCCGGCGAGCGCCACCGCGGCGGTCCCCTGGATGTCGTCGTTGAACGTGCAGATGCGGTCGCGGTACCGTTCGAGCAGGCGGAACGCGTTCTGATTGGCGAAATCCTCGAACTGCACGACGACGCCGGGAAACACCGCCTGCGTCGCCACGATGAATTCCTCGACCAGCTCGTCGTACGCCGCGCCGCGCACGCGCTTCTGCTGCAGGCCGATGTACAGCGGGTCGGCGAGCAGCGTCTCGTTGTTGGTGCCCATGTCGAGGATGATCGGCAGGCACAGGTTCGGGTGCACGCCCGCACAGGCCGTGTAGAGCCCCAGCTTGCCGACCGGGATGCCCATGCCATTGGCGCCGAGGTCCCCCAGCCCCAGGATCCGCTCGCCGTCGGAAACGACGATGATCGCGACGTCACGGTACGGCCAGTTGCGCAGGATGCTCTCGACCCGGCCGCGATCGTTGATGCTGATGAACAGGCCGCGCGGCCGCTGGAAGATATGGCCGAACTGCTGGCAGGCGAGGCCGACCGTAGGCGTATAGATGATCGGCAGCATCTCATCCGGATGGTCGATGACGATCCGGAAGAACAGCGCCTCGTTGCGGTCGTGCAGCGCCGCGAGGTTGATGAACTTTTCGAGGGGCGATGTCTTGCGCCGGAAATTCTCCAGCACCCGCGCTACCTGCTCGTCCTGCGACAGAACGTGGGGTGGCAACAGCCCGTGCAGCCCCAGCGCGTCGCGCTCGGCGCTGGTGAATGCCGTGCCCTTGTTGAGCGTCGGGTCGCGCAGCAGCGCGACGCCCCGGGGAAACCACGCCGGAACGCTCGTTTGTGTTCCACCTTGGTTGCTGTTGATCATCGCCTTCCTCCGTTGAATTGTCCCTGGTGCCATGTTGATCGCAAAACGGTTCATCCAGGCGCCCGGTCCTCCGCCAGGAGACCGAACTCCGCCACGTTGCGGTCGGCGAGCTCCTGGATCAGCGCGATGCGTTCTCTGGACGCCGCGTTGACGAACAGATGGGCGAAGCGCGTCTGCAGCCCGAGGTACTCGTCGACGGGCACCTTATGGCGGAGCCGCGTGCGCGCCGTCACCCGGCCGGCGTGCGCCTCGAACAGTGGAAACAGCCCCGATTCGACGGCAAGCCGCGCGATCCTGATCGAGTCCGCGGGCGCCGAACCCCAGCCTGGCGGGCACGGAGCGTGGATGTGGATGTACCGCGCGCCGCGCAACCCCATCGCGTAGGTGACCTTCCGCTCGAGATCGGGGAGATCGGCCACGCTGGCTGTTGCCACGTAGGGAATCCGGTGGGCCATGGCGATCAGCGGCAGGTTCTTGCCCGTGCCGAACGCGTTGCCCGGCTCCTTGCCGAGGGCGGACGTGGTCGCGGTGCGGGCCGCCGGCGGCGTCGCGCTAGAGCGCTGCGCGCCGGAGTTCATGCAGGCCTCGTTGTCGTAGCAGATGTAGAGCACGTCGTCGTTGCGCTCGAACATCCCCGACAGGCACCCGAAACCGATGTCCGCGGTGCCGCCGTCGCCGCCCTGCGCGACCACGCGCACGTCGGTCCTCCCCTTGATCCGCTGGGCCGCGGCAACCCCCGTCGCGACCGCCGCGGCGTTGCCGAACAGCGAGTGAATCCAGGGTATGTGCAAAGCCGTCCTGGGAGACGGCGTCGAGAACGCCTCGAGGCAACCGGTGGCGTTGACGGTGATCAGCCGGTTGCCGGATGCGCGCAGCGCGGCGCCGATCGCGTGCCGCGCGCCCAGCGCCTCGCCGCAGCCGTCGCAGGAGCGCTGATCCGGATCCAATGAATGGTCCAGCGCCCCCGCGGCCCGGCAGAATCCGGCGGTCTGGTTTGCCGGAGACCGATCCGCGGTCCTGTCGGACGGGCTCACGGTGTCGAGTCCCGGCGCGGGCGGGTGACGGGCATCGGGCGTCGCGCATGCATGGTCGGAGCGGGCGACGGGCACGGCTAGCGGCTACCGGACGCGACGGTGCCGATCCGGCGCAGGATGGCTTCCGCGGTGGGCCCGGTGCGGCGCGCGAGGGTTTCGCGCTCGAGCTCGTGACTGATCACATCGGCGTTGAGGTCGAGAAACGTCACCTGCTCGAGCTCGTCGGCGCCGGCATCCTCGAAGACCTGGCGCAGCGACGCGTGCGTGATCGCCCGCCCGCCCAGGCCGGCGATGATGGTGTAGCCGTTGACCGGGACGCCCGACAGCGCCTTGCGCACCCCGTCGGACACGATGCCACCGAGGCCGACCGCGAGACTCTTCTCCAGCACCACGACCCGGCGCGCGCGCTCCAGCACCTCGCGCAGCGCGGCGAGCGGGAACGGCCGGAACGAGCAGATCGCCACCGATCCGATCGCCACGCCCGATGCGCGCATGTCGTCCACCACTTCCTGCACGGTGCTGTTGACCGAGCCGAGCGCGACGACGATCGTTTCGGCATCCTCGGTGCGGTAGGGCCGGACCAGACCGCCCGATCGGCGCCCGAACTGCGCGGCGAATTCGGCGGAGAGCTGCGGAATCAGCGTGAGCGCGCGCAGCTGCTTGTGATGGGCGAGGTAGCGCACCTCGGTGAAGGCCTCAGGCCCGACCATCGAGCCGATGGTCATGGGTTCCGCGGGATCGAGCACCTGCCGCGGGTCGAACGGCGGCAGGTATTGGTCGACCTGCGCCTGCGCCGGCATGTCGACCCGGTCATACGCGTGCGTGAGGATGAAGCCGTCCATGCAGACCATCACCGGGCACGACAGTTCCTCGGCCAGACGGAAGGCCTGGAGGTGCAGGTCGAGCGCCTCCTGGTTCGTTTCCGCGTAGAGCTGGATCCAGCCGGCATCGCGCATCGACATGCTGTCCGAGTGGTCGTTCCAGATGTTGATCGGCGCGCCGATCGCGCGGTTGCCGATGGTCATCACGATGGGGAGCCCGAGGCCGGAGGCGTTGTAGACCGCCTCGGCCATGAACAGCAGGCCTTGGCTCGAGGTTGCGGTGTACGAGCGCGCGCCGGCAGCGGAGGCGCCGATGGCAACCGACATCGCTGCGAATTCGGATTCGACGTTGATGAACTCGCAGCCGGTGAGCTCCCCGGTTTTCACCATCTCGCCCAACCCTTCGACGATGTGCGTCTGCGGCGTGATCGGGTACGCGCAGATGACTTCGGGCCGGCAGAGGGCGACGGCCTCCGCCACCGCGCGCGAGCCTTCGATCTGCCTAAGCATGGGCTGTCTCTTCGGCCTTGCCCGCCAGTGCGTCGCGGCCCTCGAGCAACGCGGCGACGGACAGCATCTCGGCGCCGCTTGCGCCGCCCTGCCCCCCTCGGCCGTGAATGCGTATCTGGACCATGTCTTCGTCGCTGCCGTATCGGTCACCGGAATCGAGTCCATGCGGCAGCGCGTCGAGCCTTGCCTTGGGCCACGGCACTTATAGTGCACCGGTGGTTGCGACGGCCGTTGACGCAGGTCAAACGGCGCGCGCGCTGCGCAACGGCGCTCGCCGCGCTCGCGCATCCCGCTGCTGCGCCGCAAGAGGGACGCGATGGGCAGACCTACGCCCGCCGGCTGGCGAGCCGGCGCAACCGCGGCATGTCGATGATCTTGATCCGGCGCCCCTGCACCTGCATGAGGCCCGCCTCGTGGAACTTCGACAGCAGGCGGCTTACCGTTTCCAGCTTGAGGCCGAGATAGCTGCCGATTTCTTCGCGGGTCATCCGCAGCACGAACTCCGTCGCCGAGTAACCCCGCGCCTTGTAGCGGGCGGAAACGCCGATGAGGAACGCCGCGAGCCGCTCTTCCGCATGCATGCTCCCGAGCAGCAACAGCATGCCGTGGTCGATGCTGATCTCGTGGCCCAGGATCCGATGCAGGCTGTGCTGCAGGGCCGGCAGCAGGCGCTCCATGGTCTCGAGGTGAGCGATCGGAATGACGCAGCACTCGGAATCTTCCAGCGCGCTCGCCGCGGACTCATGCCGCTCCGTGCCCAAGGCGTCGAGTCCGAGGAGATCCCCCGGCAGGTGATAGCCCGTGACCTGTTCCCGGCCATCGTCGCAGAGCGTGACCGACTTGAGGGACCCGATGCGCACGGCGTAAAGCGCGGTGCACGGCGCGCCGGCCCGGTACAGCGCCTCTCCCCGATGCACCTTGACGCGCTTGCCGAGAATCCCGTGCAGATCCTCGACTTCGGTCGCGGCCAGCCCGGCGGGCAGGCAGAGCTCGCGCATGCCGCAATACAAGCAGTGCGCGCGCGATCCGCCGATCGGGACAACGTTCGACACGCCAGGCGCGTGGCTGGGGACCGTGTGCGACCCGATGGACATCGTGACCAAACCCCATTCGCTGGCGACCACCCCGGCGGGGCGGCCGGCCGACGTAAGTGTATGCCCATGCCGGAAGGGTGGGCATTGCGGCAAATTGCCGCAGAGCGGTGGCGGCCAGTCCCTGCCCGTGGTCGGAGTCCGGGCCGGTCGACGGGGCCGCGACCGAAAGATGCTAACCTGCCCGCCCATGGACAGACTCGAATTCAGCCGCAAGCTGGCGCGCGATGCCGGCCGGCTTGCGCATTCCGCCTTTGGCACGTCCGCGACCTCGATGAAGGGCCGGCACGACGTGCTCACGGCGATGGACGGCGAAGTCGAGCGCTTCATCCGCAAGGCGATCGTTGCGCGCTATCCCGACGACGCGATCATCGGCGAGGAGGAGGGGGGCCGCGGCGGCGAGCGCGTCTGGCTGATCGACCCCATCGACGGCACCGCGAACTACGCGCGCGGCATTCCGCACTACTGCGTGTCGATCGGCTACCTCGAGCAGGGCGTGCCGACGGTCGCGGCGCTGCACGACCCCAGCCACGACTGGCTCTACTCCGCGGCGCGCGGCGAGGGCGCCTGGCTCGACGGCAGGCGCCTCGCGGTCAGCCCCTGCGCCGAACTCGGTGCGGCCACGGTCGAGTGCGGCTGGTCGACGCGCCGCAGCACGGCCGATTACCTCGCGTTGGTGGCGCGGGTGATGGCTGCCGGCTGTGCGATCCGGCGCGTGGGATCCGGCGCGCTCGGCCTCGCCGACGTCGCGGCCGGACGCAGCGAGGCCTATGCCGAGCTGCACATCAACGCCTGGGACTGCGCGGCGGGCATACTTCTCGTCACCGAGGCGGGGGGGCGCACCAACGACTTCTTCGCGGGCGAGGGGATCAACGCCGGCAATCCGCTGCTTGCGACCAACGGCGCGCTTTGCGCTAAGCTAGCCGACTTGATCGGCATTCCCATGACAAGCTGACTGGAGGAGGTCCCATGAATCCACGCACATGGCTATCTGGCATCGTCGCGATGCTGACGTTCGCGGCACCCCTGTCCGCCGCGGCGCAGGGCGAGCTCGTTCTCTACTGCACGGTGCAGGAGGAGTGGTGCCGGCCGATGGTCGCCGCGTTCGAGAAGGCGACCGGCATCAAGGTCCTGATGACGCGCAAGAGCTCGGGCGAGTTCTATGCGCAGTTGAAGGCCGAAGCGGCGAACCCGCGCGGCGACGTCTGGTGGGGGGGCACTGGCGATCCGCACCTGCAGGCCGCCGAGGAGGGCCTCACCCAGGAATACAAGTCGCCGAAGCTCGCGGACCTGCAGGATTGGGCCGTCCGTCAGGCGGAGGCGTCGAAGTACCGGACCGTGGGCGTGTATGCCGGCGCGCTCGGCTACAGCTACAACGTCGATCAGCTGAAGAAGAAGAACATCCCCGAGCCCAAGTGCTGGTCGGATCTCGTCACGCCCGCGTTCAAGGACGAGATCCAGGTGGCGAACCCGAATTCCTCGGGCACCTCCTACACAATGTTGGCCACGCTGGTGCAGCTGATGGGCGAGGACAAGGCGTTCGACTACCTGAAGGCGCTGCACAAGAACATCAACCAGTACACGAAGTCCGGCGCGGCGCCGGCGCGCGCGGCGGCCACCGGCGAGAGCCTCGTCGGCATCACCTTCCAGCACGATGCCGTGGTCCAGGCCATCGGCGGGGCGCCCGTCAAGATCGTGTCGCCGTGCGAAGGCACCGGCTACGAGATCGGCAG
>CAYGYQ010000130.1:0-9689 GCA_964354035.1 uncultured Bordetella sp. | reverse complement strand
CGAAGGCCAGCAGCACGAGCTGGACCAGGCCGGTGATGAGCCGGCTCGTGCCGGCGATCATGTCGCCGTAGGCGAGCTCCACCATGCCCAGCGTCAGCATCGCGCCGGGCAGGAACGTCACCAGCGGCGGCACCAGCAGGTAGAGCGGATCCACCGGCAGCCCTTGCTGCACGGCAAGATACGTCAGCGCCGACACCAGTGTCGCGGCGAACACCGGCGTCGGCAGGGCAAGCACGGGCCGATCCCGGTTCACCAGCTTCAGCAGGCCCACCACGAATCCGAGCAGGGCGGCGCCAGCGAGATTCGTGAGCGTGGGGCTCAGCAGCATCGCCAGGCCGACCGAGAGGATCGAATGTCCCGCGACGATGCCCGCGGGCCCGAACCTGCCGGGCTGGTGCAGGATCTCGGCCAGCCGGTCGAGCCCCTCGCGCGGCGTGACTTCCGCGCGTTCGGCCGCGTTGCACAATCCCTGGATATTCGCTATCTGGTCGAGGCGCAGGCCGTGCGACAGGCCTTCGGCCAGCGTCACCTGCTGCGCGCGTCCATCGTGGAACGTGATGAACACCGCAGTGGGGAACGTCACGATCCTCGCCTGGCGCATGCCGAACGCCGTGGCGGTGCGGCGCAGGAGCCGCTCGACTTCCGCGGTCTGCTCGCCGCAGGCGAGGTATGCCTGCCCGAGCCGATACATGAACTCGAGCAGGACTTCCGAATCGATGGCGATGACTTCGTCGGTCATGGCGCGCTGGATGTCGATCGAGAACCGAGTCGGGTTGTTCCTGCCCCCAGCCGCCCCCCGAGGGTCACGGCAACGCCCACCCCGGCAACGCCGCCGATGGCCGCGCCAGTCTACCCGTTTCCGCCGGCGATGGCTGCGATGCCGCCCCCCACAGCGCGCTCGCGACCGGAAGCCGCACCGCGTCGCGAGATCCACGGGCCAGAAACGCTCGCTCCCGCTCGTTCTCGGTTGCCCGCGCGTCTGCGGTACCGCGTGGCCGGCGCTCGCGGTCGGCATACTGAACGTCAACGTTCAGCCGAATCAGCAGAGCAAGCCGGTGGCGCCCTTCCGGAGGATCCAGATCTCAGGGCACCAACAGCCGCAGCTTCAGCCTGGAGAACGAGCGGAAACCCCGGTCGAAGGTGACCATTTCGCAATCGCTGGCCTCGGCGAGCGCAGCCAGCCAGGCATCCGTCCAGAGATCGGGAGAAGGTTCGCGTCGCACGACGTTGGAATGCCAATGTCTTGCGTGCGTCGGCGGGGTCTGCTCGATCAGCGATATGCGGGGATCGTTGATCAACTGGTCCACGACGTCCCATGCTCGCGTCGGACGCAGGGTCCCCGATCCCATGATGCGAACGTTGGTGAGGAGCCGCAGGATGGCCATGCGCACGGGCAGACAAAGGCCGACGTCACCGTCATCGCAAGCGTCCCACCACAGGACAGCGGGTTCGCGATGCGCGTGCCCCTCCGTCAACACCGGCAGGAGCACATTCGCGTCAGCTACGTACCGCACCTGCCCGGGCCACTTCAGCATCTACCGCCGCTTCGGTATCCAGACGTTTGACCTCGTCCGGGCTCAGTGTGCGCAAAGGCGCGTCGAGCGCGAGCTTGACCGGCGCGTTCTTCATCCGGCGACGACGATCTTCCAGGGGGCTTTCCAGCTCGCGGCGGAGGGCCTCGATGACGAGTTGGCGCAAGGTCGACCCACGTTCGACAGCGGCGATTTTTGCTTTGCGGAGTATCTCGTCCGGGAGATCCAGAGTGGTGCGCATAAATATGGTTTACTGTATTGATGCAGAAAGTATGGGCAATGCTGATGTGCCTGTCAACGCATGGCCCCGCGGAGGGCGGTTTACCTGAAGGCGGTCGTCAGCGTGGCGGCCTGTTGCCGCCCTGGCCGGGCCGCTGTCCAGCGGGGGGCGGCCCGAAGTTGGGCGGTCCTTCCGGCGGCCTGCCGGGTGGTCGTATCATGGGCGGTTGCGCCACGGGCCGTTGCACCGGCGGCGGACGCGCGGCAGGCGGCCGCGGTGGTGGCGGCGGTCGAAACCCCGGCGACCCCCAGTTGTTCCAGCCCGGTTGACTCGAGTACCACGGTCGCCCGCGATAGTGGGCACCCCAGTACGATCCCACCGAAAACGTGATCACCGGCGCCCGGCCTCGAATCGGCCCCGAGAGATACCGGGAGTAGACCCAGCCGCGCCACCCGCCGGCGACGACGTCGCACCAGCGCCAGCCATTGATGCAGCCAATCACGTTGACGGGCGTTCCCGGCCGGAGCCAGGTGACCAGCGGAAACGCGCGGTCCGGACCGGCGCGCACGTTGACCGCCTGCGTGGTGAACGCGGTCTGCGCGAGGGCGGGGATGGGCAGCAGCAGCGATAGTGCAATGAAACATCGATAGAGTTTCGCGTGCGACATCGGCATGGCCCTCGACAGTCGGTTATCGGCAAGTCGTGCCGCGTGATTCCGGGCAGTTCGATCGCCCTTCCTAACGCGCGCCTGCTGCTTGCGGTTGACCGCTACGCGGCCGACCACGGCAGTTCCGCAGCCCGGCGGCCTCACAAATGTCTGTCAACGGGTCGCAATGTAGTAGCATCGCAAAAATTGGTGCGTGCGCGATTCGGCTGCTGACCGTAGCGCGCCTCGCGTGACGAAGGCTCCGGCCACCGACGTTGGTTGACCCAAGGATTCCACATGAACATTCGTTCCCTGTTCCTCCCGTTTGCCTTGTTGGCGCTCCTCGCGGGTTGCCAGAGTACCTCGATCCAGTCGGCGTGGTACGACACGAACTTCCGCGGTGGCCCCATGGGCAAGATCGTCGTCGTGGGCAGCGTCCAGAGCATTTCGGATGGTCGCGTGTTCGAGGACATCTTCGCCGCGAGGCTGCGCGCGGCGGGCGTCGACGGTGTGGCGGGCTATACCGTCATTGCCGACGAAGCCCGCGCGGGTGACGCAACGTTTGCGGCTGCCGTCGCGAAAAGCGGCGCCCAGGGCCTTTTGCTCGTCAGGCTGCTGGGCGTGGATACCCGGACCCGGGTGTCGACGACGATGGTGTCTGGCGGCCATGGCTGGGGCTGGGGAGGAGGATGGGGCAGCCCGTTCGGCCCGTCGATGATTCCGGTGCAACAGGTCAGCCAGTACGATCTCGCCACCGTGGAATCCAAATTGTTCGACGTGCAGACGAAACAGCTGGTGTGGGCGGCCACGACGACGACGTTCAATCCGACGTCGGTGGCGCGGGAGGCCCCCGGGTTCGCCGACGTGATCATCGGTCAGCTGGCTCAGCGCGGCATCATCCAGAACAAGTAGCGCGCGATCGCGCCTCGCCCTCAGCGCCTCGGCGCGGGCGGCTGGAAGGACGGCGTCCCCCAGCCGATCCAGAGCGGTTTGTCGGCAAACCACCGACGCGACCGATAGTGGGCATCCCAGTACGATTCGACCGAAAACGTGACGGTGGGAAACCGGTTCACGGGTCGCATCGAGAGATACCTCGAGTACACCCAACCGCGGCTGCGGCCGAAGACCACGTCGCACCAGCGCTCGTCGACCGTGCAGCCGACCACGGATACCTGGTTCTTTGCCTGCAACCAGGTCACCAGCGGAAACGCGACGTCGGGACCGGCGCGCATGTTGACCATGCGCGTGGTCAGCGCGGACTGTGCGAGGGCAGGAATCGGCAGAAGGAGCAACAAGGCAACGAGGCACTGAGGCACGAACGCAGGCGACACGGGGACCTCCATCGGATGGCCGGACAGCCGGGACTTGCCGAACTCTATTGGCAATTCATGGCGCACGCAAACCCGCCATGGGCCACCACTCGTCCGGCAATCGGCAAACGGCGGTGATGCTGTAAACTGCGCAACCGCAAGTCCACCGAATAGCATGCCGCGCGACCGCGCCGCGGCTCACTTTCATACGTCCCCCGAGGTACCCATGGTCAAGCAATTCCTGGTAACACTGATCGTCGCGGCCAGTCTCGCCGCCGCCGGCGCCATGGCGCAGACCGGTCCGAATACTCTGGGAAAGATCAAGGCGGCGAAAGCGATCAACGTCGCGTTTTCCGCGGATTCGCTGCCGTTCTCGTTCGCGGGCCCGAACAGCGAGCCGGCCGGATACTCGATTGATTTGTGCAAGCGCGTCATCGCGCAGATCGGCCGTGCGGTCGGCGAGCCGAACCTCAAAGTGAACTGGCTTGGCGGTTCCGTCACCGAGCGCCTGCAGATGGTCGCGTCGGGCCGCGCCGACCTCGAATGCGCCAATACGACGCAGACGCAGTCCCGGCTCGCCAACGTCGATTTCTCGAACCTGATCTTCATCGACGCCAGCGGCTTCCTGGTCAAGGCCGGAGCGCCGATCAATCAGCTTGCCGACCTCGGCGGCAAGCGGGTCGCCGTGCTCAAGGGCACGACGACGGAAACCCGTCTCAACGAAGCGCTCTCCCGCCGCCTCGTCAACGCCACCGTCGTAGCGATCACGGATGCCGGCGAGGGCGTTGCGATGGTCGAGTCGGGGAGTGTCGATGCCTACGCGGGGGACAAGATCAAGCTCGTGGGACTGGCCGTCCAGGCGAAAGAACCCGCCAGGCTCGCGTTGCTGGCCGATGAGCTGTCGTTCGAGCCCTACGCAATGGCGTTGCCGCGCTACGACTCGGCGCTGCGTCTCGAAGTCAACCGGGCTCTGACGCAGGTCTACCTGGGGGGCGACATCGAAACCATCTATGCCCAGTGGCTGGGCAAGCTCGGCCGCCCGTCCGCGCTGCTCGCGGTGCTGTATCTGTTGAACTCGATTCCCGATTGAACGCGCCGCTTCGGCGCAGGAGCATGAAGATGACGAATTTCTTCGGATGGCGGCGTGGTGCCGCCGCATTCGCCGCAGTCCTCGCGCTGACGCTTGCCGGCTGCAATACGCCGCCGGCCTTCCAGGTCAGCGAGCAGCCGGTGGCTCGCATCGGCACCGTCGAGTCGATCGTTCAGGACACGGTACAGAACGTCAATACCACGGCCGGCACCATCGGCGGTGCGCTGATCGGCGGCGGGCTGGGCAGCCTGATCGGCGGCGGCACGGGCCAGACCGTGGCCACGGTCGTCGGCGCGGTCGGGGGCGGCTTCGCCGGCAACCAGCTCGCCCAGCGCGGCCAGACGTTCGTATGGCGGATCGGCGTCCGCTACGACGACGGCACGTTCGCCACTGTCCAGCAGACTGCGGCGCCAGCCTTGCGCATCGGCGACCGGGTGCGGGTCACCAACACCGGAATCGAACTGCTGCGCGACTGAGGGGCCCTCGTACATGGTCAAGTTTCTCGGTCGGCGAGTCGTTTCCGCATCCGCGCGACGCAGGCGAACCGTCGTCGACGTCGCAAGCGCCGGCATCCGCCGTGCGGGGTCGACATGACGGCGCGCGGGACGCTCATCATTTTGTTGCTGTCGGCCTTTCCTGCGGCGGCGGCCGACCCGCCGATGATCTGTTTCGGCAACGAGCCGTCGTGGGGCCTTCATTTCGCCGATGCAGGCAACGCCCGGTTGCAGTTTCCCGATGCGCCTCCCGTGGAGTACCGCGGCAGCGCGACGCGCCTCGACTTCATCCATGAGCAGGCATGGCGCGGCAAGCCGGCGACGGGCGGTGGCGGCGATCTCGTGGCCTTCCTGCGCGATGCGACTTGCAGCGACGGCATGTCCGACACGAAGCATCCCGTGATCGCGCGCGTATCGCTCGCGGACGGTCGTTTCCTCGCGGGCTGCTGTCGGCTGGTTCCTGCGACCGCGGCCGCGCCGGTGGCGGCGACGTCGATCGAAGGACCGACCTGGCGACTCACCGCTCTTCGCGGGCTTGACCCGAGGGTTCTGCGCGACGCGACGCGACCGGTGACGGCGGGCTTCAAGGCGGGTCGCATCAGCGGTTTCTCCGGCTGCAACCAGTTTTTCGGGCCGTACACTCTGGATCGCGACCGCGTGGTCATCGGGCAGCTGGCCGGATCGCTGATGGCGTGCGAAGAATCATCGATGAAGGTCGAGAACGCCGTGCACGCCGCGCTGGCCGGAACGTTTCGCTACGTCCTGGCGGACCAACGCCTGACGCTGCTCTCCGGCAACGAGCCGATCCTGACATTTCAGGAGGAGCCTGCCCCGGCGCTCGAGGGGGTGACCTGGAAGATCACCGGATTCAACAACGGACGGCAGGCCGTCGTGAGTCCGTTGTCGGGCACCGCGCTTTCCGCAACCTTCAAGGGAGGGTGGGTAGAGGGCTTTGCCGGGTGCAACACCTTCCGCGCGACGTACACCGCCGAGGCGGATCGCATCGTCATCGGGCCCGCGGCCGTCACGCGCATGGCTTGCGCCGGCGAGGGCGTCATGCGCCAGGAGCGGGAGTTCCTGTCGGCATTGCAGTCGGCAACGACCTGGGGTTTCATGGGCAAGCTGCTCGACCTGCATCGAGCGGATGGCCAGCGCGTGCTCACGGCGGCCGGAAACTGACGGCATGCGCGACAGCCCCGTCACCTGGCATACCTGGGTCATCGTCGGCGTCAAGGTGCTCGCGGTCGCGGCTGCGTTGCTGATTCCGGCCATGCCGCAACCGGTCGCGTACCACGATTTCGCCGATCATCGCGATGTATTCGGCATCCACAATTTCCTGGATGTGGCATCGAATGCCGGATTTTTCATCGTGGGCGTGATCGGCCTGGTCGTGGCGTTGGGCCGGCGCGCGCAGTTTGAATACACCATCGAGCGTTGGCCCTACGTCATCTTCTTCGTCGGTGTGACGCTCACGGCCGCAGGATCGGCCTACTATCACCTCGCCCCGGACAACGAGACGCTGTTCTGGGACCGGCTGCCCATGACCATCGCGTTCATGGGCCTCGTGTGCAGCCAGATCGTCGACCGGATCAGCATCCGCGGGGGACTCGTCCTGCTGGTGCCCATGCTCCTGCTGGGCGCCGCGTCCGTCATCTACTGGCGGATCACCGAGCGCGCCGGCGCCGGCAACGTCGTGCCCTATGGCGTCCTGCAGGGATATTCGGTCGTCATCCTGCTGCTGTTGGCGGTGCTGAAGCCGTCGCGCTATACCCACGGCAAGATTCTCTACTGGGTGTTCGCCTGGTATGTGCTGAGCAAGCTCCTCGAAACCTACGACACGCAGGTGCTCGCATGGAGCCACGTGGTCAGCGGACACACGCTGAAGCATGTCGCGGCGGCCATCGCCGGTGTCGCCGTCTGGGTGATGTTGACCCGCCGGAAGCTCATCGAGAGGGAGCCGGACCGCGTCACGCAACCCGCTGTCCTCATCGCGCCGGGGAGGGCGCCGCCAGCGTCGGGTGCCGGCCCGTCGCGCGGTGGCGACGGCGGCATCCGTGGAAGGCAGCCGCAGTGACAAGAAGCAGTGCCAATGTCAAAAGGATATCCATGCCCATACGCCTGAAATTCCTGCTCGCACTCGCTGTCGCTTCATGCATGCCGCATGCGGCGGCACAAACGGCGACCATCACCAGCTCCGTGAATGTCCGCGCCGGTCCCGAGACCATCTTCCCGACGGTTACCTGGCTGCTGGGCGGGAAATCGGTCACCGTGGTGGGATGCACCGCCAACTGGCGTTGGTGCGATGTCACTGCGGGGCGCTACCGCGGATGGGTGTATGCGCGCTTCCTTTCCTATCCGTTCAACGGCAGCGCAGTCACCATCGTCAAGGGCGGCCCAGCTCTCGGCCTGCCGCAAATCGAGTTTGCACTCGGCCCCTACTGGGACGAGCATTACCGGGGAAAGCGCTGGTTCGCGCAGAAGGCCGATTGGCAGCGGCGCTGGGACCGGCGACCGCCGCCGCGGGAGCGGCGCGAACCCTAGCCGCACACGGGGCAGCGCAGGCGCAGGCGACCGGATTCCCGCAGGGGCGGGATTCCCTCCTGCTACGAATGCGCCACCCACAGCAAGAATTCCTACCGTCGGCGCTGCCCGCTTCACGTTCCTTAACCCAACGTGCTTGGCAAGACAGTCAGCCACTTCCTGCCCGGTGTTCGTTCGGCGACGAAGGTGTCCCGCGCGGCGTTCAGGCGATAGGTGACGTAGGTCCGGTGGCGCACATTCGAAAGCCGCTCTGGCTTGAAGATGGCCGCGTTCGTGCCGTCGCATCGCGCGGAACGTACCAGTAGGCCGTTCAGGTCCTGCTCGTGCGCGTAGCGTCCCACCCGGTGCGTGAACGTGTAACTTGCGCGGCTGGTCAGGTCGGGATAGGCCGTTTCCTTGCCGCGTAGATCAATCAGCAGGGCCTCGCAACGCACGTCGAACACGCGCCGTTCAGTCACGATTTCGCGATCCTCACCGGCGAAGCTGTCGAGCACGAACCGATACCAGTGCCACGCCGTCTCGTACACGGTGGTCTCAACCTCAGGCGACCCGTACCAGACTCCGTACAGCGACCCGTCGGAGAAGCGCGTAGTCTGCCAGTGCGCAGAGTCGAACGTGTAGCTGATCACGCTGCCGTAGTCGAACGGCCGGGTGATCAGCGCAGCCGCAGTAGGAATGCGCTGTGCGCTCTCGGCGGCGATGGCAACGTCCCAGTCTGTGGGTTCGAATGAAAGATCGTCGAACAGGTTCTGTGATTCCCGCGCGCCAGGAATGTTGCGTACCAGATCGTCCTGGAAGTCGACGTTGGCAGTAAGGAGATCCGCCTGCAATTACCGGCCCCGCTGGAAGTCCAGGTAGCGGCGCACCGCCAGCAGGCCCTCGAAGCCGTGCCCGAGGATCAGGTCAACCGGCCGTTCGCCGAGGCGACGGTTCGGCTGCGTCATCCAGCGGTAGGCCAGGTCCCTATCGTGGGGGAACAGCAGTCGCAACGACTTGTGGATGCCCAACAGGTGTCCGGCGCGGTCCCGCAGGTCGCGGTTGCTCGCCAGCGGCTCACCACTGCGATAGCGGCCAAGCGTGCTGCGACTGCCGGCCGACAACCCCAGCACTTCGGCCTGCTCCGTCGCTGTCAGGTCCCAGTGCTCGAGCAGTCGCGTCACCATCGCGGCCAGGCGGCTGCGCGCCTCGCGGCTGCTCAGGTCAACTACAGGATGTTTGTGCGCAACTGCTCGCATGACTCATGCGTCCGTATCGATGCTAATTTTGTTGGGACAAACAGTGTACCAAAAACGACAGCGGTGTCAACCCTGGGCCTTGACGTGGATGACATCGAGCATCGAGTCCGGTCGCGTGGGCCAACGTGTTGCGCGCATCGGGGTCGGTCGGGCGGCCTCGCGCCACAAAGTCGATAGCGCGATCACGGCCGCAATCCGCTGCGCAGCATCCAGCCCGCCTTGCCGAATTCCTGCTTTGCCCGGTCGCTCGCTATTCCGGCAAGCAGCAACACCCTCCGCTTTCCCTTCAGTTCCTTGCGCTGCGCGAATTCGGCTGCGGCCTTGTCCCAGTAGGCGTAGTCGATCGCGGCCGCGATCACCAGCGTCCCGTCTTCCTTGACGCCCACCGGAACCATGTTGCTCATCCTGAACTTGACCAGCGGGCCCTCTTTCTCGTTGAACCGGGTCAGCATCCGGACCGATTCCACGAGGAAACGGACGTGGGACTCGCCTTGCACCCGGGAGGCGACCTGGATCACGGATTCCACGCCGGACATGTTGCCCATTCCCGATAACGCGGCGACCAGCGCGGTCTGCAGCGACGGCGTGAACCACCGGTTGCGCAGGAAATCGCGCGTGGTG
>CAYGYQ010000129.1:0-9705 GCA_964354035.1 uncultured Bordetella sp. | reverse complement strand
CGCGCACAGCTCGATGAAGTGCGCGCCCTTCAGCGCCGACTCCGAGAACAGGATGCCGTTGTTGGCGACAATCCCGACGGGGTAGCCCCAGATGCGGGCGAAGCCGGTGACGAGCGTCGTGCCGTAGCGCGCCTTGAACTCGTCGAACTCGCTGCCGTCGACGATGCGGGCGATCACCTCGCGCACATCGTAGGGCTTCCTGATATCGGCGCTGATGACGCCGTAGATCTCGGCGGCGGCGAACCGCGGCGGCACGGGCTCCCGCACCTCCATCGCCACGCGCTTCTCCCGGTTGAGATTGCCGACGATCCGGCGGGCGATGGCCAGCGCGTGGTGATCATCGAGCGCCAGATGATCGGCCACACCGGACACACGCGTATGGACGTCGGCGCCGCCCAGCTCCTCGGCCGACACGATCTCGCCCGTCGCGGCCTTCACCAGCGGCGGACCGCCGAGGAAGATCGTCCCCTGTTCCTTGACGATGATCGACTCGTCCGACATGGCGGGAACGTACGCCCCGCCCGCGGTGCAGGAGCCCATCACGACGGCGACCTGCGGAATGCCCTGCGCGGACATCGTCGCCTGGTTGTAGAAGATCCGGCCGAAGTGGTCGCGGTCCGGGAAAACGTCGATCTGATTCGGGAGGTTCGCCCCGCCGGAGTCGACGAGATAGATGCACGGCAGGTTGTTCTCGCGCGCGATCTCCTGCGCCCGCAGGTGCTTCTTGACGGTCAGCGGGTAGTAGGTGCCGCCCTTGACCGTCGCATCGTTGCAGACGATCACGCATTCGTGGCCTTTGATGCGGCCGATGCCGGTGATGATCCCCGCGGCGGCGATGGTGCCGTCGTACAGCCCGTACGCGGCCAGCTGCGAGAATTCGAGGAACGGCGAGCCCGGATCGACGAGCATGCGCACGCGCTCGCGCGGCAACAGCTTGCCGCGGGCGACATGTTTCGCGCACGCGGCCGCGCCGCCGCCCTGCTCGACCTGCGCCACCTTGGCGCGCAGGTCGGCAACCAGCGCCGCCATCGCGTCGCGATTCTGGGCGAACGTCGGATCGTGCGGATCAAGCCGCGTTTCGATCACAGGCATGGACGGACTCGGATAGTGGGGCTCGCGACAATCGCAGCATCGGGTCAGGTGGCGACCGGCCGCGGATGCCCCGGCATCAGTTCGTACGGGTGCACCCAGCGCGGCTCGGCGCGGATGCGCTCCAGCCAGTCGCGCAGCGAAGGATACACGTTCCAGTCGATGCCGATTTCTTCCGGCCAGTACAAGTAGCCGCAAAGCGAGAGGTCGGCGATCGTCAAACGATCCCCCACGACGTAGCGCCTGCCGGCGAGGTGCACGTTGAGGATGCTCCACGCCGCCTCGGCGCGGCGGCGGAACTCCGCCAGCACCGCCGGATCGGGCTCCTTGGCGAACGTGCGCAGGAACCGGTGCGTCGCCGTATAGCTGGTGAGCTTGTGGTTGTCGAACAGCAGCCAGCGCAGGATCTCGCGGCGCTCCATGGCGTCGGCAGGGCCGAATCTGCCCAGCGTTTCGGCGAGGTACTCGAGGATCACGCCGGACTGGGCGAGCCGAAGCTCGCCGTGCTCGAGCACCGGAACCTCGCCCATCACGTTGATCGAGCGATACGCGGATGTGCGGGTCTCGCCGTTGAAGAAGTCGACGAAGCGCGGCGCCCAATCGGCCCCCGCGAGCTGCAGCGCCAGCGCCGGCTTGTAGGCGTTCCCGGATTGCGCGAAGCAGTGCAGCGTGTACTCGGCCATCGGTGCCTCCTCGTCGGGCGCCTAGAAGCCGCCGGTGGCGAGCCAGCGCTCGATCTGGTCGAAGCGGTCGAGCCCCCAGAACGGCTCGTCGTCCACGAACACGAAGGGCGATCCGAACGCGCCGCGCGCGATCGCCTGCTCGACCTCGCGCTTCAGCGCATCCTTGATCGCCGGATCATCGATCGCCGCCCGCGCGGCGGCCCCGTCCGCGCCCTCCCTTGCCGCCACGGCGGCCGCCGCGTCGGGGCTCGAGATGTCGACGTCCTCGACGAAGTACGCGCGGTACAGCGCCTTGGCGACGCGCACCGCCAGCGCCGGATCCTGCGCCTTCAGCCACAGCACGATGCGGGCAGGTGCCTGGCTTGCGATCGGAAATTTCGACGGCATCCGGAAACCCGTGATGCCGTGGAAGCGGGCGCTGCGCGCAAAGTCGCGCTTTGAGTATTCCCCTTTCAGCGGCACCATCGTTAGCGGCGCCATCCCGGTTTCCTTGAAGACGACACCGAGCAGCAGCGGATGCCAATCGACGGTTCGACCGTATTTCGCCGCGAGCGCGTCGATCTTCTGCGCGGCAAGATAACCATACGGCGACGAGAAGTCGAAATGGAAATCGATCGGTGCGGCCATTGATGCCCCCTTGGAACAACGCTCAGCCGGCGAGCGCGCGGGCGATGACCAGCCGCTGGATCTCGCTCGTGCCCTCGTAGATCTGGCACACGCGGACGTCACGGTAGATCCGCTCCACCGGAAAGTCGGTGACGTAGCCGTAGCCGCCGTGGATCTGAATCGCGTCCGAACAAACGCGCTCGGCCATTTCCGAGGCGAAGAGCTTCGCCATCGACGCCTCCTTGAGGCAGGGCTGGCCCGCATCGCGCAGCGCTGCCGCGTGCCAGGTGAGCTGCCGCGCCGCTTCGATCTGGGTGGCCATGTCGGCGAGCTTGAAGTTGATCGCCTGGTGCGCAACGAGCGCCTTGCCGAAGCTCGTCCGTTCGCGCGCATAGGCAAGCGCTGCGTCGAATGCCGCCCGCGCCATGCCGACGGCCTGCGCCGCGATGCCGATGCGCCCCATCTCGAGATTCGCCAGCGCGATCCGGTAGCCCTGTCCCTCGCTTCCGAGCAGGTTGGCCACGGGCACCCGGCAGTTCTCGAACACGATCTGCGCCGTGTCCGAGGCGCGCTGGCCGAGCTTCTCCTCGACTCGCGCGACCCCATAACCCGGGGTCGACGTCGGGACCAGAAATGCCGAGATCCCCTTCTTGCCTGCCACCTTGTCGGTGACCGCGAACACCACGGCAACGGCGGCGTTCTTCCCGGTCGTGATGAACTGCTTGACGCCGTTCAGCACGAAGAAGTCGCCATCCCTATGCGCGCGCGTCGCGATCGCCCCGGCGTCGGATCCGACCTGCGGCTCGGACAGGCAGAAGCACCCGAGCGCTTCGCCGCGGGCGAGTGGAACGAGGAAGCGCTCCTTCTGCGCGTCGGTGCCGAAGGCGTTGATCGGTCCGCAGACCACGGAGTTCTGGACGCTGACGATAGTCGAGACCGAACCATCGCCGGCGGCGATCTCTTCCAGCGCGACGGCCAGCGACACGTAGTCGAGGTCGGCGCCGCCCCAGCACTCGGGGACCACAATGCCCAGCGCGCCCAGCTCACCCAGGGCCGAGAGCTCCGCCCGGGGAAAGTGGTGCTCGCGGTCCCAGCGGGCCGCATGCGGGGCGAGCCGCTCCTGCGCGAACGCGCGCAAGGTGTCGCGGATGAGCGACTGCTCTTCGCTCAGCCACACGCGGCACTCTCCGGCACGAGGATCGGCAGCACGCTCGCGCGGGCGCACAACAACAGGTCGCCGTGCCGCGGCATCGTCAGCAGAGCTCGATCGCCATCGCCGTTGCTTCGCCGCCGCCGATGCACAGACTGGCGACGCCCCGCTTCTTGCCATGCTTGCGCAGCGCACCGATCAGCGTGACGACGATGCGCGCCCCGGAAGCGCCGATCGGGTGACCCAGCGCGCAGGCGCCGCCGTGCACGTTGACCTGCTCGTGGGCGATGCCGTGCTCCTTCATCGCCGCCATCGTCACCACCGCGAAAGCTTCGTTGACCTCGAACAGATCCACACCCTTCGTCGTCCAGCCGGTCTTCCGGTACAGCTTCTCGATCGCCCCGACCGGTGCCGTCGTGAACAGCCCCGGCTCCTGCGCGTGCGTCGCGTGCCCGACGATCACCGCGAGCGGCGCGAGCCCTCGGCGCTCGGCGGTCGAGCGGCGCATCAGCACCAGCGCCGCGCCGCCGTCGGAGATCGAGCTCGAGTTCGCCGCCGTCACCGTGCCGTCCTTGCGGAACGCCGGCTTCAGCAGCGGGATCTTGTCCGGCATGGCCTTCGCCGGCTGCTCGTCCTTGTCGACGATGACGTCGCCCTTCCTGCCGGCAACCGTCACTGGCGCGGTTTCCCAGGCAAAGGTGCCGTCGTTGTTGGCGGCGAGCGCGCGCGCGAGCGAGGCCAGCGCGAATGCATCCTGGGCCTCGCGGGTGAAGGCAAAGGTCGAGGCGCAGTCCTCGGCGAACGTGCCCATCAGCCGGCCCTTGTCGTAGGCGTCCTCGAGGCCGTCGAGAAACATGTGGTCGTAGACCGTCTGGTGCCCCATCCGGTATCCGGACCGCGCCTTCGGCATCAGGTACGGCGCGTTGCTCATGCTCTCCATGCCGCCCGCAACGACGATCTCGCCGGAGCCCGCGACGATCAGGTCGTGCGCGAGCATCGCGGCCTTCATCGCCGACCCGCACATCTTGTTGACGGTCGTGCAGCCGACGGCGAGCGGCACGCCGGCCTTGAGCGACGCCTGCCGCGCCGGGGCCTGACCCTGGCCCGCCGGCAGCACGTTGCCCATGATCACCTCCTGCACATCCTCGCCCGCGATGCCTGCGCGCGCTATTGCCGCCCTGATCGCGACGGCGCCGAGATCGCTCGCGCAGAGCGCAGCGAAGTCGCCCTGAAACCCGCCCATGGGGGTTCGCGCGGCCCCGACAATCACGACCGGATCGTTCAGCATCGTGCGTCCTTTCCCGTCACTTGGTCTCGTTGAAGAGCTCGCGGCCGATCAGCATCCGGCGGATCTCCGACGTGCCGGCGCCGATCTCGTAGAGCTTGGCGTCGCGCCACAGCCGGCCGGTCGGATAGTCGTTGATGTAGCCGTTGCCGCCGAGGCACTGGATCGCCTCGCCGGCGATCCGCGTCGCGTGCTCGCTCGCGAACAGGATCGCGCCCGCGGCGTCCTTGCGTGTGGTCTCGCCGCGGTCGCAGGCCTGCGCGACGGCGTAGACGTAGGCCCGCGCCGCGTTCATCGTCGTGTACATGTCGGCGAGCTTGCCCTGCATCAGCTGGAACTCCCCGATCGGCTGGCCGAACTGCTTGCGCTCGTGGATGTAGGGAAGCACGACGTCGAGGCAGGCGGCCATGATCCCGAGCGCGCCGCCCGCGAGCACCGAGCGCTCGTAGTCGAGCCCGCTCATCAGCACGTTGACGCCGCGGCCTTCCTGCCCCAGCACGTTCTCGGCCGGAACCGCGCAGTCCTCGAACACGAGTTCGCAGGTGTTCGACCCGCGCATGCCCAGCTTGTCGAGCTTCTGCGCCGTCGAGAAGCCCTGCATGCCGCTCTCGATCAGGAAGGCGGTGACGCCGCGCGGACCGGCCGCGGCATCCGTCTTCGCGTAGACGACCAGCGTGTGCGCGTCCGGACCGTTGGTGATCCACATCTTGCTGCCGTTGAGGACGTAGCACCCGTCGCGGCGCTTGGCGGAGAGGCGCATCGACACGACGTCGGAGCCCGACCCGGGTTCGCTCATCGCCAGCGCGCCGACGTGCGCGCCGGATACGAGCGCCGGCAGGTACTTGCGGCGCTGCGCGTCGGTGCCGTTGCGCTGGATCTGGTTCACGCAGAGATTCGAATGCGCGCCGTACGACAGACCGACCGCCGCCGAGGCGCGGCTGATCTCCTCCATGGCGATCACGTGCGCCAGGTAGCCCATCGCGCTGCCACCATGCATCTCGTCGACCGTGATGCCGAGCAGGCCCAGGTCGCCCATCTTGCGCCAGAGATCGGACGGGAACTGATTGGAGCGATCGATCTCGGCCGCGCGCGGCGCGATCTCGGCGGCGGCAAACTGCCGCACCGTCGCGCGCAGCATGTCGATCGTCTCGCCGTGATGGAAGTCGATGGCGGGAAAATCCTGCACCGTCATGGCGCATCCTCCTGCTTCAGCCGCCGGCGGCAGTCGCGCTCGAGCAGCGCGATCTCGGCCAGGACGGCGTCGATGTCCTCGCGCTGCTGGTGCAGCATCGCGCGGCGGTCGGCGAGCATCTGCAGAAACTTGGCGAGTTGCGGCTTTTCGGTGCCCGTCGCAGCGAAGATGTCGAACAGCTCGCGAATCTCCGCCAGCGCCAGCCCGAGCCGCTTGCCCCGCAGGATCAGCTTGATCCGCGTCCGCTCGCGTTCGCCGTAGACCCGCGTCCGGCCGCGCCGCGCCGGAGCGAGCAGACCTTCGTCTTCGTAGAAGCGGATCGCGCGAGTCGTCAGCGCAAACTCCTGCGCGAGAGCGGAGATGGAGTAGGAGGGCGGCGCGCGGTCGGCGGTGGGCAGCTTGGCGCGGCGCACCGGGGCGTTCAGGGCGGACATCGGGGCACGACCGGAGCGGAATGGCGAATAGGGCGAAGAAGGATCACGATAGCACACAGCCTTGACATGCCTGCACATTTACCCGAGGATGCTGCATTGCACAAATCGTGCCCGCACGATGTGGACCCCCTCCTGCCCGATCGCGCTATTGCCGCCCCCGCCTGCGTTCGTCTCCTTCTGCAAGCCCGTCCTTACGCCGGGCCGCGCCAAGGAAGGCGGTGTTCCTCTCGCAGGGACCGTGCCGTGGGCGCGGGCTTGCCCGCGCTCAAGGGCCACAGCCGCAGGATCAACGGCGGAGCGCGGCCAAGGCCGCGCCTACGATAGTGGCGCCGCGGCCCCGCCAGGGACCGCGCGCAGCGCGAGGGAGCAATCTTGAACGCGGCGCTGCCGTCCGTGCTCGATTATCCGCACGCCGCACCGCCGGCCCCGGGTGAAGTCGTGGCGGTCGCGCCACGGGTGCTCTGGTTGCGGATGCCGCTGCCGTTTGCGCTCGACCACATCAATCTGTGGCTGCTTGCGGACCCCGACGATGCCTTCACGCTCGTCGACTGCGGCATCGGCGATGCGGCGACGCGCGCACTGTGGGAACGTCACGCCGCGACCACGCTTGCCGCCCGACCCATCCGCCGGATCATCGCGACGCACTGCCATCCCGATCACGTCGGCAATGCGGCATGGCTTGCGGCCCGCTTCGACGCGCCGGTGGCGATGACCCACGCCGAGTTCCTGACCGCGCACGCGATGCGCGACGAGCATAGCGGGTACTCGCTCGCGACGACAGCCGACCTGTTCCGCCGGCACGGCATGACCGCCGATGGGCTCGCCCAGCTGCGCGAGCGGGGCAACGGCTACCGGCGGCTCGTGCCGGAGCTGCCGACGGTCTTCGACCGGTTGCTCGACGGCGATCTGCGGACCGCGGGCGCAACGACCTGGCGCGTCGTCGAGGGCCACGGACATTCGCCCGAGCACGCGTCGCTCTACTCCGCCGAGCGCGGCGTGCTGATCGCCGGCGACATGCTGCTGCCGCGGATCAGCACCAACGTGAGCGTCTGGGCGGTCGAGCAGGACGGCAACCCGCTCACGCGCTTCCTCGATTCGCTCGCCGCCTTCGAGGCGCTGCCCGCGGATACGCTGGTGCTGCCCTCGCACGGGCTGCCATTCCGCGGCATCCCGGCGCGCGTTGCGCAGCTGCGCGCGCACCACGAGGCGCGGCTCGACGAACTCGATGACGCCGTGCACGCCGCCGCCGCGCCGCAAAGCGCCGCGGCGCTCGTCCCCGTGCTCTTCCGGCGCGAGCTCGACGTGCAGCAGCGCTACTTCGCGATGGGCGAGGCCATCGCCCATCTCAACTTTCTCTGGCGTGCGGCGCGGCTCGAACGCCATGTCGACGCCGATGGCGCGATAAGATTCGCCGCCTAGAGCCCACCCTTCCCGCACGCGAAAGCCAAGACCATGTCAACCAAGGCAAAATCCACCGGGGCGCAGGAATCCGCCTCCGTACCGACCTATGATCCCGTGGCGCTCGTCGATTCGCTGCGTTCCGCAGCAGAAAAAAGCGCGAAAGTCATCGGCGAATTCGCGGCCCGCCAGGCCAAGTCCGGACCTTCGCTCATGGCCGACGAACTGGGCATCAGCAAGGCGTTCATGGAGGTCACCGCCAAGATGCTGGCGAATCCCTACCGGCTCGCCGAGACGCAGATGAACCTGTGGTGGAATTACATGAGCCTTTGGCAGGCCTCGACGATGAAGCTGCTGGGGGGCGCCCCCGAGCCCGTCGCCACGCCGAGCAAGGGCGACAAGCGGTTCAAGCACGAGGACTGGGAGCAGCATTTCCTGTTCGACTACATCAAGCAGAGCTACCTGATCACTGCGGACTGGCTGCACGACGCCATCGGCAGCGTCGAGGGCCTGGACGAAGGGACGAAGCGCAAGGTCAACTTCTTCACGCGCCAGTACATCGACGCGCTCGCGCCGTCCAATTTCGCGCTGACCAACCCGGAGGTGTTCCGCGAGACGATCGCCACCGGCGGACAGAACCTCGTCAAGGGGCTCCACAACCTCCTCGACGACATCGAACGCGGCAACGGCCAGCTCAAGATCTCGATGACGGACCCGAAGGCCTTCGAGCTCGGCGTCAACATCGCGACCACGCCGGGCAAGGTGGTCTTCCAGAACGAGCTGCTGCAGCTCATCCAGTACGAGCCCTCGACGGCGAAGGTGGCGAAGCGGCCGCTGCTGGTCGTTCCGCCCTGGATCAACAAGTACTACATCCTCGATCTGCGCGAAAAGAACTCGCTCGTGAAGTGGGCGGTCGACGAGGGCATCACCGTCTTCGTCATCTCGTGGGTCAATCCCGACGCGCGGCTCGCGCACAAGAACTTCGAGGACTACCTGACCGAGGGCATGCTCCCCGCGCTGGACGCCGTCGAGAAGGCCACCGGCGAGAAGGAGATCAACGCGCTGAGCTACTGTCTCGGAGGGACGCTGCTGGCGGCGATGCTCGCCTACATGGCCGCCACCGGGGACCGCCGGATCGTCAGCGCGGCGTTCATGACGTCGCTCGTCGATTTCGCGCGCTCCGGCGAGCTCGAAGTGTTCATCGACGAGGAGCAGGTCGCCTCGCTCGAGCGCAAGATGAACGAGCGCGGCTACCTCGAAGGCAGCGAGATGGCGAACACGTTCAACATGCTGCGCTCGAACGACCTCATCTGGTCGTTCGTCATCAACAATTACCTGCTCGGCCGCGACCCGTTCCCGTTCGACCTCCTGCACTGGAACAGCGATGCGACGCGGATGCCCGCCACTATGCACAGCTACTACCTGCGCAACATGTACATGAAGAATCTGCTGCGTGTGCCGGGCGGCATCACGCTCGCCGGTGTGCCGATCGACCTTGCGCAGATCACGATCCCCACCTACTTCGTGTCGGCGATCGAAGACCACATCGCGCCGTGGAAGACCACTTACTCCGGCCCGCTGCTCGTCTCCGGCAAGTCGCGTTTCGTGCTGTCGGGTTCCGGCCACATTGCCGGCATGATCAATCCGCCGTCCGCGATGAAGTACGGCTACTGGACCAACGACAAGCTGCCCGACTCGGCCGACGCCTGGCTCGCCGGCGCGAAGCAGCACGAGGGCTCGTGGTGGGCCCACTGGCGCGCGTGGCTGGCCCCGCATCTCGGGCCGCAGGTGCCGGCGCGGATCCCGGGCAAGGGCAAGCTCAAGGTGATCGAGCCGGCTCCCGGCACCTACGCGCGCATCCGCGCCGA
>CAYGYQ010000128.1:0-9782 GCA_964354035.1 uncultured Bordetella sp. | reverse complement strand
GGCGTGCTGTTCATCGACCTCGACCGGTTCAAGAACGTCAACGACACGCTCGGCCACCGCATCGGCGACGAGCTGCTCAAGAGCGTCAGCGCGGCCCTCGGCGCCGTGCTGCGCGACACCGATCTGCTGGCGCGGCTGGGCGGCGACGAGTTCATGGTCGTGGTCGAGGATTTCGACGATCCCGCGATGCTCGGACGCGTCGCGCAGAAGCTGCTGGATGCCGTCGCGCATCCGTTCCGGATCGAGGAGCACGACATCTACGTGACATCGTCGATCGGCATCAGCGTCTATCCGGACGATTCGGACGACCCCGAGGAGTTGCTGAAGCACGCGGATGTCGCGATGTATCACTCGAAGGAGCTCGGGCGCAACACCTTCCAGTTCCTCGACGCCGACCTGGCCCAGCAGCGGCTGCGCCAGCACACGCTCGAAAGCGCGCTGCGCAACGCGCTGAAGGACGGGCTGCTGCGGCTGCACTACCAGCCGATCCTGCGGGTCGCCGACAATGCCGTCGTCGGCGCCGAGGCGCTCCTGCGCTGGAACGACGCGGAGCATGGCAACGTCTCGCCCAAGGTCTTCATCGCCCTGGCCGAGGAATCGGGCCTCATCCACGAGCTCGGGGAGTGGGTGCTGCGCACCGCGGCCCTGCAATGCGCGGCGTGGCGCCGCGCAGGGCGGATGCTGACGGTGTCGATCAACCTTTCGGGACGTCAGTTCTATCGCGACGACATCGCACAGCGGATTTCGGACATCGTGCGCGGGGCCGGCTGCGAGCCGTCGTGGATCGAGCTCGAAGTGACGGAGACCAGCCTGCTGCACGACGTCGACGCGATCCGCAAGGCGCTGCGCGCGCTGCGCAACGACGGCTTCACCGTCGCGATCGACGATTTCGGCACCGGTTACTCGTCGCTCACGCACCTCAAGCACTTCCCGATCGACACGCTGAAGATCGACATCTCCTTCATCGCCGACCTCGAGGTCGATCCGGGCGATGCCGCGATCACCGAGGCCATCATCGGCCTCGCGCGCGGCCTTGGGCTCACGGTGATCGCCGAGGGCGTGGAAACGCAGGCGCAGCTCGATTTCCTCGCGGCGCGGGATTGCCACTGCTTCCAGGGTTATTGGGTGAGCCGGCCGCTCCCGGTAGCCGAGTTCGACCGGTTCCTGGCGGCGTCGCCCCAACGGCAACAGCCTGCGGTCGCGGAGTCGTCACTGGCACCGCTTGTTCCTGCGGAGTAGGCGAAGGGAACAGGCAGGGCCGGGCCCGGCGCGTTGCCGGCGGTTGACCTGCCGCCAAGGGCGCCATGGTGGTCGAGCCTGACCGTGCGCGTCGCTATTGTTCCAGCGTGGCGAGCCAGCGCGCCAGCGCGCGCGCCGGCTTCTGCCATTGCCGTTCCAGCATCAGCATGTGCGCGAGGCCGGGCACGAGCGTCGCTTCCACGCCGTGGTGGCGCGCCGTCGCGCGCACGTCGTCCTCGCTCGCGATCCGGTCGCCCTCGGCGCCCAGCACGAACACCGGAACCCCGTGGCCCTCCGGCAACTGCCAGTGGAGCCGCAGCGAAAGGTCGAGCAACACCCGCGGCGATTCCGCGCAGAGATGCGTGATGGCCTCGGCGAGAATTTCCGGGGCGACGTCGGGGCTGAAATAGAAGGGCCGCAGCACTTCGAGGACGTGGGCCGTGAGCCGCGCCGGGTCGAACTGGGAGAGCTGGATCAGAGACTCGGGCTGCTCGGTTGCGAGACGTGCCGCCATCGGCAGCAGTCCCACCGGCGGCACCGGCGACAGCAGGGCCGCAGCGCGGATCGGACGCGTGGCCAGCAGGCGCTCGATGACCGCGGCGCCCATCGAATGGCCGATCAGCACCGGCGGCACCGGAAGCCCGGCGGCCACGTGCTCCACATCGGCGGCGAAATCGTCGAGGCCGGTCACGAACATCGTTTCGCGCCCTCCCGACGCGCCGTGTCCGCGCAGCGACAGCGCGTGCGCGGCGTAGCCCCGCGCCGCGAACCACGGCAGGAAGTGGGGCGCCCAGCACCACGCATCGCAATAGCCGCCGTGGACGAAGAGCAGCGGCGGCTTGCGGCCATTGCCGTTCCTGCGCGCCGGGAGACACGAGCGGACTTCGAGTTTCGGTTCGAGGGGCAACATCAGCGCCCCCGCGGGGGGCGGTGAATGCAGTGAGCGTGGGGGTCGTTCATCAGGCGGAGAGTCTTGGAACTGGCAATCGATAAAGGGTGCGTCAGGCGCGGGCGGTGGCCGACGGGCATGCTAGGATTCGCGGCCATCGCATGGCCACCGTGAAGAGAGCCGACATTCTGCCAGAACCCGCGGCGGCGTTCGCGTACGATCCCGGCTGTCGTCGCTGCGGACGGCTGGTTGCCTTTCTCGATCAGGTGCGCCTGGCCAATCCCGGCTACTTCTGTCGGCCGGTCCCGCCGTTCGGCGCGCATGATGCTTCGCTTGTCATTGTCGGGCTCGCGCCCGGACGCCATGGCGCCAATGCCAGCGGCCGGCCGTTCACCGGCGACCATGCCGGGATCCTGCTGTACGCGACGCTGCACGCGTATGGCTTCGCGTCGCAGCCGGTTGGCGCCGCGCGCGACGACGGTCTCGCGCTGATCGATTGCCGGATCACCAACGCCGTGAAGTGCCTGCCGCCGGACAACAAGCCCATCCCTGCGGAGATCCGGGCCTGCAACGACTACCTTGCTGCGGATCTCGCGGCGCTGCCAGACGGTGGCGCGATCCTGGCGCTCGGCCGCATCGCGCACGAGGCGACGCTGCGGGCGCTTGGGCTAAAGCTTTCCACGCACGCGTTTGGTCATGGCGCGCGTCACGCGCTCGCCCGCGACGGCGCGCTCTTCGACAGCTACCATTGCAGCCGCTACAACACGAACACCGGGCGGCTGACCGCGACGATGTTCCGCGCGGTCTTCGACGCCATCGCCACGCACCTGAAACAACGGGGACAGACCTCGCTTTCGCGACCGCATTCCTGACATGCCGGCAACTCCGAGCGAAAACGTGGTCTGTCCCCAATTCGACGCGCGCGAACTCGTCGCCTCGCTGCCGCACCGCCCGGGCGTCTACCGGATGTTCGACGCGGCCGGGGCGACGCTCTACGTCGGCAAGGCGCGCGACCTGAAAAAGCGCGTGGCGAGCTATTTCCAGAAGGGCGCGCACGAGACCAGGATCGCACTGATGCTCTCCCAGGTCGCGCGGGTCGAGACGACGGTCACGCGCTCCGAAGGCGAGGCGCTGCTGCTCGAGAACAACCTGATCAAGGCGGACGAGCCGCGTTACAACATCCTGTTCCGCGACGACAAGAGCTACCCGTACGTTTGTCTGACCGGTGAGCAGTTTCCGCAGCTCGCCTTCCATCGCGGCAAGCTCGATCGCCAGAACCGGTACTTCGGCCCGTTCCCGAGCGCGGGTGCGGTACGCGAGGGAATGGCGCTGCTGCAGAAGGTGTTCCAGTTGCGCACCTGCGAGAACTCGGTGTTCGCCAACCGCTCGCGCCCGTGCATGCTGCACCAGATCGCGCGTTGCAGCGCGCCCTGCGTCGGCCTCGTCACCGGGGACGACTATGCGGGCGACGTGCAGGGCGCGGTGCTGTTCCTGCAGGGGAAGACGACCGAGGTGCTGGCGCAGCTAAGGACGCAGATGGACGAGGCGAGTGCGGCATTGGAATTCGAGCGCGCCGCCAGGATCCGCGACAAGGTCACGCGGCTCATGGGGCTGCAGTCGCGGCAATTCGTCGAAAGCGCGACGGCCGGGGACATCGACGTGGTCGCGGCGGCCGCGGCCGAGGGTCAGGTCGCCGTCAACGTCGTGATGGTGCGCGGCGGCCGGCATGTCGGCGACCGCAGCTACTTTCCCCGGCATGCCGACGCCGGCGCGATCCATGACGTAGTGCCCGCATTTCTCGCGCAGCACTACGTCGGGCGGCCGGTGCCACCCACGATCATCGCCGCGGGTGCCGACGAGGAGACGGCGCTCGCCGAGGTGCTGTCGGCGCAGGCCGGGCAGCGCGTGCAGATCGTCGGCAATCCGGGCGGCGAGCGTCGCGTCTGGCTCGCCATGGCCCTGCAGAATGCCGAATTCGCCATCCGGCAGAAGCTCGCGCAGAAAGCCACGCAGGAAGACCGCCTCGGCGCGCTGCGGAACGCACTCGGCCTGCCTGCCGAAGCGCAGCGGATCGAATGCTTCGACGTGTCGCACACGATGGGCGAGCGCGCCGTGGCGTCCTGCGTGATCTTCGACCGCCTGGCGATGCAGACCGCCGAGTACCGCCGCTTCAACGTGACGCCGCCGGCAGGTGGTGACGATTACGCGGCGCTGCGCGAAGCGCTGATGCGCCGTTGCGCGCGCATCGTCGCTGGCGAGTTCGCGGCGCCCGATCTGCTCGTGGTCGACGGCGGCAAGGGGCAGGTCGCGGTCGCGGCCGAGGTGCTCGCGGAGCAGGGGCTGCACGACACGCGGCTGATCGGCGTCGCCAAGGGGCCCGAACGCAAGGCCGGCGAGGAAGACATCGTGTTTCCGGAGAGCGCCCGCGTGCTGAACCTGGCGGCCGACCACCCGGGACTCCACCTGCTGCAGCAGATCCGCGACGAGGCGCACCGCTTCGCGATCCAGGGCCACCGCGCGCGCCGCGGCAAGGCGCGCACGACCTCGTCACTGCAGGAGATCGCCGGGATCGGCACCAAGAAGCGCCAGGCGCTGCTCGCGCATTTCGGCGGCCTCAGGGGCGTGCAGGCGGCCAGCGTCGACGATCTCACGCGGGTCCCGGGCGTGAGCCGAGCGCTCGCGGAGCGGATCTTCACGGCGCTGCACTGACCGTGCACGCGTCGAGCAGATAGACGATCGACCGGTAGGGAATGCCGGCGTGGTCGGTGAGGCCGATCTCGCAGGTGCGGCTCGTCGAAAAGCCGTCCGTGCAGCCGGCCGGCAAACCGTCCTGCAGGAAGCGCAGCGCGTGCGCGTTGAGCTCCGGCGTGGTGAAGCCTTTGTCGCCCGCCCAGCCGCAGCAATGCACGGCATCGGGCACTGTGACCGTTTCGGCGCACGCCCGCGCGAGCGCCTCGAGCTTGGACTCGAGTCCCATCTTGCGCAGACTGCACACCGGATGGACGGCGATCGAGCGCGGTTGCCGGTTGAAAGTGAGCCGGTCCGGCAGAACATCATGCGCGAACTCGACGATGTCCATGACCGGGAGCCGCCCTTCGAGCCGGCGCTTCATCCGGTAGGCGCAGGGGCTCGTGTCGAACACGATCGGGATGCGCCCGCCGTCGCTGGCCCTCGTCAAGGCGGCCTCCAGCTCGCTGGACTTGCGATCGGCGGCGGCGGCGAGCCCCTTGCTCTCGAACGGTTGTCCGCAACAGCAGCCGTCCAGCGCATCCGGGTAGATGACATCGAAGCCGGCCCGGCGCAGCAGGCGGTCGGTCACCACCGGCACCGTGTCCACTTCCAGGTGACCGCGCGCGGGGCCCATGGCACGCGTCGCGCAGCTCGGGAAGTAGACGACTCTGCTTGAAAGATCGGCGGCGACCGTCGGGGCGCACAGGGGCACCGCGAAGCGCGCCGCACGCGGCATGGCGGGTCGCCACAACGGCACCACGCCGGCGGTGATGCGCCGCGCCGCGCCAGTGATGGCCTGCATCGCCCCGGTGCCGATCAGTCCGTGGATCGCATCCGCGCACCAGAGTCCGCCGCGAACGCCTTGGGTTACGGCACCGAAATGCCGCGCCGCCCGGTCGCCGGCGCGAACCGCAATCGCGCCGGCGCGCCGCCCCCGCAGCGCCTTGATCAGCGTCCCGGTCTCGATGGCGACCGGGCACGCCGTCGCGCAAAGGCCGCATCCGGCGCAGGTGTCGATGCCGTAGTAATCGTACAGGCGGCGCAGCGCGGCGACCGGGTGCTTGCCGTCATCCGGCAGCCGCTCGAGCCGCGCGATCTCGCGCCAGCCGGCAATGCGTTGCCGCGGCGAGAGCGTGAGCCCGCGCGACGGGCATTTGGGCTCGCAGAACCCGCACTCGATGCACTTGTCGATGAGCGGGTCGGCGGCCGGCAGCGGCTTCAGATTCTTCAGATGCACCTGGCGATCGGCATTGAGGAGCACGCCCGGGTTGAGCAGGTTCTGTGGATCCAGCAGCGTCTTGATCCGGTGCATCAGCGCGTACGCGTCGCGCCCCCACTCGAGCTCGACGAACGGTGCCATGTTGCGCCCGGTGCCGTGCTCGGCCTTGAGCGAGCCGTCGTATTTGTGCACGACGAGATCGCAGACAGCGTCCATGAAGCGAGCATAGCGGCTTACTTCCGCCGGCGCGTTGAAGTCCTGGGTGAAAACGAAGTGCAGATTGCCCGCGAGCGCGTGGCCGAAGATGATCGCGCTCGCATAGCCGTGCGTGCGCAGCAGCGCCTGGAGGTCGAGCGTGGCGGCCGCGAGCCGCGCCACCGGGAACGCGACGTCCTCGATCACCACCGTGGTGCCGGCGTTCCGCATCGCGCCGACCGAGGGGAACGTGCCCTTGCGGATGTTCCAGTACTGCTGGCACTCGTCGGGATCGGTCGAGAAGCGCAGCGGACCGAACGTCGAAATCGCGCCGAGGAGGTCCGTGACGGACCGGATCTGCGCTTCGAGCCCCACGGCGTTTTCAGCGCGCGTTTCGATCAGCAGCGCGGCGCCGTCCGGCCCCAGGGCGCCGATGTTCGCCGGCATGCCGGGTTTCTGCTCGACCGAACGGAGCGCGGCCCGATCCATCAGCTCGACTGCAGCAACAGGGGCAGCGCTGAGCAGTGTCACCACCTTGCATGCGGATTCGAGATCGTCGAAGACCACGAGCGCGCTCGCCTTGCAGGGATGCTCGGGCACCGTGTGATAGGTGATGTCGGAGATGAAGCCCAGCGTGCCCTCGGAGCCGATCAGCAGATGAATCAGGATGTCGACCGGATCGTCGTAATCGACGAGCGCATTGAGGCTGTAGCCGGTGGTGTTCTTGATCCGGAACTTGTGCCGGATGCGGTCGGCAAGTACGGTGTTGGCCTTCGTCTCGTGCGCGAGCGCACCGAGGGACGACAGCAGGTCCGCATGCGAGGCGCGGAAGGCCGCGACGCTCGCGGGATTGGAGGTGTCGAGCACGGCGCCGTCGACGAGCACGACGCGCATGGCGGCGAGCGTCCGGTAGCTGTTCTGCGCCGTGCCGCAGCACATCCCGCTGGCGTTGTTGGCGGCGATGCCGCCGATCATCGCGGCGTCGATCGATGCCGGATCGGGGCCGATCTTGCGCGCAAACGGCGCGAGCCTGCGGTTGGCGACCCCGCCGATGACACCCGGCTGCAGCCGTATCGTCGCGGCGTCCGGGCCGATCTCGCAGCGCCTCCAGCCATCGCCCAGCAGCACCAGCACGGAATCGGTCACCGCCTGGCCCGACAGGCTGGTCCCTCCCGCGCGGAAAGTCACCGGAATTTGCAGGCTTCGGCAGAGTGCCAGCAGGCTGACGACCTCGTCCTCGCTTTCGACCACGACCACGAGCCGGGGAATGAGCCGATAGAAGCTGGCGTCGGTGCCCCAGGCCAGCAGGCGCAGCGGATCGGTGATGAGCCGTTGCGCCGGGACGATGGCACCAATGGCGCGCCGCAGTTCGTTGTCGGTCGGTGGCAAGACTGGGGTTCGCTGGTCGATGGGCAGGATGAGCATGCGGTTGCTGCCTGGCGCACGATCCGAAACGGGAATCCTGCCCGGTTCGGGCGGTGGCGTCTTGATGCAAGTCAATCGTGCCGGTCTGCACTCGCGCGGAAGGCGAACAGTTCTGATGCACCGCAACATGGCGCGCCCGGGATGTGCCCGTTGCCGATCGCTGCCGTGCGTGTGATGGCGACGGATTCACAATCGCGTCATACTGGGCCGATAGCCTGCCGGGGCTGCGGCTGGTGACCCTTTGATGACACCATTCCTCTCGATCGAGGCGCTGACCGTTTCCTATGGAGCGATCCGCGTGCTCGACCACGTGAGCCTCGATGTCGCGGGCGGCGAGATGGTCGCGCTGCTCGGCAGCTCCGGCTGTGGCAAGACGACGCTGCTGCGGGCCATCGCCGGTTTCGTGCTGCCCGAGTCGGGCGCGATTCGCGTCGAGGGCCGCGACATCGCCGGATTGCCACCCGAGCGGCGCGGGACCGCGATGATGTTCCAGTCCTACGCGTTGTGGCCACACATGACGGTTGCCGCGAACATCGGCTACGGCCTCAAGATGCGCGGCTGGAAGAAGAATGCGATCGCCGCGCGCGTCGACGAGATGCTGACCCTGCTGCAGCTCGAAGGCTTCGGCCCGCGGGCGGTGACGCAGCTCTCGGGAGGCCAGCGCCAGCGCGTGGCGCTCGGCCGCGCGCTGGCCGTGAATCCGTCGCTGCTGCTGCTCGACGAGCCGATGTCCAACCTGGACTACAAGGTCCGGCTCGAGCTGCGGCACGAATTGCGCGCGTTACAGCAGCGGATCGGCATCACCGCGGTGTATGTGACACACGACCGCGAGGAGGCGCTGACGCTCGCCGATCGCATTGCCGTCATCGACGCCGGCCGCGTCATCCAGTGCGGCGCGCCGGAGGAGGTCTTCCACCGGCCGTCCTCGGCGTTCGTCGCCGGCTTCATGGGCGCCGACAACGGCCTCGACCTCGTCGAGCGCGCCGACGGCACGCTGGTCGCGGCGAGCGGTAACGATGCCGGCCGCGCGGTGCGCGGGCACTTTCGCGGTGATGCGGCGAGGCTCGTCCCCGCCGCGGCACCCACATCCGCCGACACGCTGTTGCTGCCGGGCGTCGTCGCGCAGGCGTTCTACGTCGGGCAGGGCTATCGTTATCGCGTCCGGACGGGCGGCACCGAAGTGTGGGTGCACGCGCCCGAACGGATGGATGAAGGCACGACCGCGTGCATCGCCATTCCGCGCGCGGCGCTGATGCTGTTTCCCCGCGAGTCCACCACGAGCAACTAGGAGGTTTCCATGCGCTTTCGTCTCATGCTTGCCGCGGCGCTCGCCGCCGCGTTCGCCGTGTCGACGCCGGTCTCGGCGCAGATCACGCTCAACGTGGTCACCGCCGGCGACCAGAACATGGTCGAGTACGTCACCAACTATCTCGGCCCGAAGTTCGAGGCGATGAACCCGGGCGTCAAGGTGCGCGCGGTGGGCACCGGCCCCGGCGACTCCGGCTCGCAGAAGATCTACGAGAAGCTCTCCGCGCAGCAGAAGGCCGGAGCCGCGACCTGGGATACCGACGTCGCGGTGGTCCACCAGCGCGGAGCAGGAACGATGGTCAAGGAGAACCTGCTCCTCAACTATCGCAACGACGTGGCGGCCGGCAAGCTCGTCTCGCGCGACTCCGCGAAGAACGCACTCGGCGCCAATGTCGACGGCTACGTGCTGCCGATGTTCCACAGCCAGATCGCGTTCGCCTACAACCCCGATCTGGTCAAGGCGCCGCCGAAGTCCTACTCCGAGCTCACGGAGTGGGTGAAGAAGAACCCGAAGCAGTTCGGCTACAACGGCGTCAAGGGCGGCATGTCCGGCGTCGGCTTCGTGATGGGCTGGGTCTCCGCCAATTCGGGCCTCGGCGAAAAGCTGGAGAAGGGACCGTACGCGGCCGGCGACAAGGCGACGATCGAGAAGTCGCTCGCGGGTCTCAAGGACTTCAACCAGAACGTCGTGATGACGCCGGGCAACGCCGGCACGCTCGACATGCTGAACCGCGGCGAGATCGCGATGGGCCCGGTGTGGGTCGACATGTTCTACAC
>CAYGYQ010000127.1:4632-9876 GCA_964354035.1 uncultured Bordetella sp. | reverse complement strand
AAGGGCGCTGACTGCCCCCCCGGGGGGCAGCGAACAACGTGAGCGTGGGGGCCCATCCTAGGCTCGCGGCGCCAGATCATAGGAGCGGATCTCGTATCCACGCGCCTTGTAGAATTTCCAGCGCTCTCGTCCCGCCGCGAGGTCGTCCTCGTCGCGGCTGACGATCTCGGCAAGTCGCTCGAACCGCGAAAAGAACGGCGGTGGATGCGCGTGCAGGTTGATCAGCACGGCGGCCGGGCCGTCGTGGTCGAGCGCGTGGTCGACGACGATGGGCGTCTGGCCGGCGAGCGGGCTCGCGAGCAGGCAATGGGGGATAAAGCCGGTCGCGGGCGTGCTCCACAGGAGCCGTCCGAATTCCTCTGTCCCGCGCGCGTCGGCGGTCAGCACGCGAACGCTTCCATGCTGTGCCCAGGCTTTCGTGACCAGTTTCGTCGCAACCTCGAAACGATCGGCACAATTCGTATAGAAATCAATCGTCGTCATCGTCCCCTGCAGAGACTCACAGCAGGCGCTTGCCTTCGCAGGCGCGGCCTTGCCCGCGCTCGATCGGCACCGACCGCTGAGCCAATGCCGAGCGCGGCCGAGGCCGCGCCTACGACCCCACCCCTCACCGCGCCGCGTCGCCCTGGAGCGCCACGGAAGGTTGACACAGGATGCCTCAAGCGTTCTGTTCCTGCGCGAGCAGCCAGGTGGTGAGCAGCGGCACGGGGCGCCCGGTTGCGCCCTTCGCCTTGCCGTCCTTCCAGGCCACGCCCGCGATGTCGAGATGCGCCCAGTCGTACTTCTTGGCGAACCGCGACAGGAAGCACGCCGCGGTGATGCTGCCGCCGGCACGGCTCCCGACATTGGCGAAATCGGCGAAATTGCTGTCGAGCGCCTCCTGGTAGTCGTCCCAGAGGGGCATCTGCCAGGCGCGGTCATAGGCGTCGTCCCCGGCCGCGATCAGGTTGCGCGCCAGCGTGTCGTTGTTGCTGAACAAGCCGCAGGCGACGTGCCCCAGGCTGATCACGATGGCCCCGGTCAGGGTCGCGATGTCGACGACGGCTTCGGGCTCATAGCGCTCGGCATAGGTCAGCGCGTCGCACAGGATGAGCCGGCCCTCGGCGTCCGTGTTGAGGATCTCGATGGTCTGCCCCGACATGCTCTTCACGATATCGCCGGGCTTCGTGGCCCGGCCCGACGGCATGTTCTCGCAGGCGGCGACGAGGCCGATCACGTTGACCTTCGCCTTCATCTCCGCCACCGCGCGCAGCACGCCGAAGACACTGGCCGCGCCGCACATGTCGAACTTCATCTGGTCCATTTCGGCGGCGGGCTTGATCGAGATGCCGCCGGTGTCGAAGGTGATGCCCTTGCCGACCAGCACGACGGGCTTCTGCTTCTTCGGGCTCCCCCGATATTCGAACACGATGAACCGGGGCGGCTGGTCACTGCCGTTGGTGACCGACAGGAACGAGCCCATCCCGAGTTCCTCGATCTCCCCGCGCTCCAGCACCGTGACCTTGACCTCCGGGAACTCCCGCGCCAGCTCGAGTGCGCGCTCGCCGAGGTACGTCGGCGTGCACACATTGGGGGGCAGGTTGCCCAGATCGCGCGCGAGATCCACCCCATGCGCGATGGCGAGCCCGCGGGCCGCGGACGCCTCGCCCGCGGTCAGGTCCGAGCGCTGCGGCACCGACAACGTGAGCTTGCGCAACGGCCGGCGCACCTCGGATTTCTCGCTCTTCATCTGGTCGAAGCGATAGACCGCCTCCATGGCGACGACCACGGCGTGCTCGATGCGCCAGGCCACTTCGCGCCGCTTGACCTTCTCCTCGGTGATATAGACGACCGCCTCGTACGATCCGGTCTCGTTCAACAGCTTGACGACGGACTTGATCGCGGACCGGAACTCCTTGTCGCGAAAGTCGCGCTCCTTGCCCAGGCCCAGCAGGAGCACGCGGTCGGCGAGCGTCCCGCGCACATTGTGGAGCAGCAGCGTGGCGCCGAGCTTGCCCTCCATGTCGCCGCGGCGAATGATTTCGCTGACATATCCGTTCGAGGCGCGATCAATGAGCTCGGCCGACAGCGACAGCTTGCGATTGTCGAAGACGCCCACCACCACGCAGGCGCTTCTTTGCTTTTCTGGGCTGCCGCTTTTTATGGTAAATTCCATTGCCGTCCCGAGCCTCCAACTGTTGGGTTTCTTTGCGGTAACGCGGAATAGACCGCATTATTGGCAAAACGGCCCAAAAAAGTCAAAATTCTCCCGGCGTCATGATCTTCCGGCGCAGTCTCGTGCGTGAAATGACGGTGACCGCCGTCGGCCTGTTCCTCGTCCTGCTCGGGATACTGTTCACCAATCTTGTGCTGCGCCTCTTGGCGCTGGCCGCGGGCGGCGCGGTGGCGCCCGACGGAATGGTGGCGTTGCTCGGCTTCAACGCCCTGTTTTATTTCAATATTCTTCTGTCGGTCACGATCTACGTCACGGTCCTGCTGACCCTCATCCGCTGGTATCGGGATAGCGAGATGATCGTCTGGTTCACCTCCGGCGTGGGCCTCACGGCATGCCTGCGTCCGATACTGTGGTTCAGCGCCCCTTTCTTCGTGGCGATCCTCGTTCTGTCGCTGTTCCTGTCCCCTTGGGCCGAGCAGCGCAAACTCGAATACCAGCGCCAGCTCGAGTCGCGCGACGAGATCGCCCTGATCTCGCCTGGCCTCTTCCGCGAGTTCCGCCGGGCCAACCTGGTGGTCTTCGTGGAGAGCATCAACACCTTCGACGGCACCATCCGGAATGTCTTTCTGCAAACGGCGGAAGATGGCAAGGAGGCCATCACCGTCGCGCGGTCCGGAAGCCTCCAGGTGGCCGCCAACGGCGACCGGTTCATCGTGCTGGACGAGGGACGCCGGTATGAAGGCAAGCCGGGGAGCAACGAATACCGGATCGTCGAGTTCGGGCAGCTCGGCCGCCGCATCGAGCCGGCCGAACTGCGGGCGCTGCCGACGTCGACCCGGGCGATCCCCACCCCCCTGCTCATTGCGCTCGACGGCCCGGTCGAGCGCGCGGAGCTCTTCTGGCGGCTGTCGGTGCCGCTCTCGGCGTTCGTGCTGACGCTGCTCGCCGTGCCCCTCGCCTACGTGAACCCGCGGATCGGACGCTCGTTCAACCTCTTCATTGCCGCTTTCATGTACATGCTCTACAGCAATTGCCTCAACATCGTGCAAAGCCTGATCGCGCAGGGCAAGCTCGGCTTCCTGCCCGGCCTCGTGCTGCCGCATGCGATCGCCATCGGTCTCGTGCTGCTCCTCTACGGGCATCAGCTGGCGCTGTTCGGCGTCTTCCGGCGCGATTCGGCGCCACGGGCCACCACGGCATGAAGACGCTGACGCGCTACATCGGCCGCGAGGTGCTGTCCTCCATCCTGCTGATCTTCAGCGCGCTGGTGATCCTGTTCGCGTTCTTCGACCTGATTCACGAGCTGGGCGACGTCGGGCGCGGCGGCTACACGATTTCGTCGGCCCTGCTGTTCGTCGGGCTGCAGCTGCCGTCGCGCATGTACGAGCTCTTTCCGGTGGCATCGCTGATCGGCACGCTGTTCGCGCTGGCGCAGCTCGTCGCGAGCTCGGAGTACACCGTGATGCGCATCTCGGGAGCATCGCTGCTGCAGGTGGGCTGGTCGCTGGTGCGCATCGGCATCCCACTGTCCATCGTCACTTTTCTTGCCGGCGAATTCGTGGCGCCGCAGGCCGCCATGCTCTCGCGCAGCGTCCGGGCGCAGGCGCTGGGCGACACGACGCGCCTCGTCGCCCAGCAGTTCCGGTCGGGCTTCTGGTTCAAGCAGGACCAGACGTTCGTCAATATCCGCAGCGTGCTTGCCGATCTCACGCTCGTCGGGATCAGCATCTACGAGTTCGACAACGACTTCCGGCTGCGCACCGTGCGCACGGCGGATGCGGGAAGCTTCGCCGGCAACGGCCAGTGGCACCTGAAGGCTGTCCGCAACACGGAGATCGCGCTGACCGGCACGAAGACGACGCAGGCCGACACTTTCACGTGGAACTCCGTGCTGCGGCCGTCGCTGCTGACCGTCTACCAGGTGGCGCCCGAGAAGCTCGAGCTCAATACGCTGTGGGAAAACATGCAGCTGCTCGGGGCCGGCACGCAGAAGACCACTCGCTTCGAAATCGCGTTCTGGAACAAGATCTTCTATCCGGCGGCCGTCCTCGTCATGATGATCGTGGCGCTCCCCTTTTCGTACTTCCAGCGGCGGCAGGGCGGTGTCGGGCTCAGAATCTTCACGGGCACGATGCTCGGGCTGTCCTTCTTCCTGACCGGCCGGTTGTTCTCGAACCTGGGCGTGCTCAACGACTGGCCGGCGCTCTTCTCGGCGGCGTTCCCGCTGGTCGCCTTCGTCGCCATGACGGCGTCAATGCTCTGGTGGCTGGAACGGCGATAAGGCGCCGCCACCGGCCGCACCGGTCGAAAAAAATCCCGGCGCCAAAGCCGGGATTTTTCGTGGGGTGTCGCCCCTGGAGGGAGGCTGCCGCCGCCTGGCTGCGCCGCGCCCGCGGTCAGGCCGCGACCGGCACGATGCTGACGATCTTCTTTTTTTCCTTGCCCTTGGTCGCGAACGCGACCGTGCCCGGGACGAGCGCGAACAGCGTGTGGTCCTTGCCCATGCCGACGTTGATGCCAGGATGGATCTTGGTGCCGCGCTGGCGAATGATGATGCTCCCGGCGCTGATCAGCTCGCCGCCGTAGGATTTCACGCCCAGGCGCTTCGATTCCGAGTCGCGCCCGTTGCGCGAGCTGCCGCCTGCTTTCTTGTGTGCCATGGTGGATGCTCTCCGTCAGCCGACGATGCTGTCGATCTTGAGTTCGGTGTAGTTCTGGCGATGGCCCTGGTGCTTCTGGTAGTGCTTGCGCCGGCGCATCTTGAAGATCGTGACCTTGTCGCCGCGACCGTGGCTGACCACGGTGGCCCTGACCGTGGCGCCCGCCACCGTCGGCTGGCCCAGACGGACGCTCTCGCCTTCCCCGACCAGCAATACCTGATCGAGCACCACTTCCGCGCCAACCGCCGTGGGCAGCTGCTCGACCTTCAGTTTTTCGCCGGGGGAAACCTTGTACTGCTTGCCGCCGGTTTTTATGACCGCATACATGGTGGAGCTCCGCTCGTTGTGCTCATCGTTCCCGCGTGTATGGCGGAAAGCCTTGTATTTTAAGCGGTTACACGGCCTCCTGTCAAAGGCCTCCGATTCGGG
>CAYGYQ010000127.1:0-4532 GCA_964354035.1 uncultured Bordetella sp. | reverse complement strand
AAGCCTTGTATTTTAAGCGGTTACACGGCCTCCTGTCAAAGGCCTCCGATTCGGGACTCCCGGCGACCGCTCGTGGGCGCGGGCTCGCCCGCGCTAATTCTGCCAAAGGCCTCCGAACCGGGTCTGGCCTGGCCGGGGGCGTGGACCTGCGAACGGTCGCGGGCACCGGTCGGTTACAATCCGCCTTTTCCCGCGCCTCCGCGCCCGCCGCTCAGCTGCCCGCCGCAACCCGGCGCGACCCTCCGCCACCTCCCCTGATCGCCACGTGGCCACCGAATACCTCAAGACCCTGCTCGCGTCCGAGATGGCGGAGGTCGATCGCGTCCTCCGGGAAAGCCTCAGTTCGGACGTCGCCCTGATCCGCCAGATCGCCGAGTACATCGTCGGCGGGGGTGGCAAGCGCCTGCGGCCCGCGCTCGTCCTGCTCTCCGCACGAGCCTGCGGATACGAGGGCGCCCATCGATACACGCTGGCGGCGGTCGTCGAGATGATCCACACGGCGACGCTGCTGCACGACGATGTCGTCGACGACTCCAAGCTTCGCCGGGGCCACGCCACGGCCAACGCGACGTTCGGCAATGCCGCATCGGTTCTCGTCGGCGATTTTCTCTACTCGCGCGCGTTCCAGCTGATGGTGGGCGCGGGCTCGATGCGGGTGCTGGAGATCCTCTCGCAGGCAACCAACGTGATCGCCGAGGGCGAGGTCCTGCAACTCATGAACTCCGGCAATCCGGACCTCGACGAAGCGGCCTATCTCACGGTCATCCAGCGCAAGACGGCGAAGCTGTTCGAGGCCGCCGCGCAGCTCGGCGCCGTCCTGGGCGGGGCCACCGCGGAACGCGAGGCCGCGCTCGCCGGCTACGGCATGCATCTGGGCACCTCGTTCCAGCTCATCGACGACGTGCTCGACTATTCCGGCGACCAGAGCGCGATCGGCAAGAACCTCGGCGACGATCTCGCGGAAGGCAAGATGACGCTCCCCCTGATCCGGGCGTTGGCGGTGGGCCGCGCCGACGACAGTGCGCTGATTCGCACCGCGATCACCGACGGCAGGCTCACCGATTTCGCCGCGGTGATGGACGTGCTCGCGCGCACCGGCGCCCTCGACTACGCCCGTGAATGCGCGGTGCGCGAGAGCGAATCGGCGGTCGCGTGCGTGGCCGGCCTCCCGCCTTCGCCGCACAAGGAAAACCTGCTAGAATTAGCGTCCTTCGCGGCCCGGCGCACGTACTGAAACAGCGCGCGCAGCCGGCATTGCCGCGACCCGCGAAGATTCCGTTCTCCCGCCGCGGGGCAACACAGGCGATCGTGCCGGCAACGGCCGCAACGCAAATTCGGGGTGTAGCTTAGCCTGGTAGAGCGCTACGTTCGGGACGTAGAGGCCGGAGGTTCGAATCCTCTCACCCCGACCATGACCACAAGCACTTGGCGCAATGCCAGGTGCCCGCAGTACCGGCGGGGCCAGCACCGCGCGGCTACGCGCGCTTGGCGATGCCCCGCTTGGCGTAAGCTTCGGCCGCCTCGACGATGAACGCCGCCACGCGCGACAGGTTCTGCCGCTGCAGATCGGCGGCAAGGTCATGCAATTCCGCCACGCTGGCACGGCCGGGGCGCAGCATGGCGTAGATCTCGAACACGCGGTCGTTGGGGAGCCCCGTCAGCTCCGCGGCACGGCGGAGGTTCTCGGCAAGCTGCCGGTAGCCGCCGGCCTCGGCCGCGTCCGCCTGCGCGTCGAGCTGCGCACGGCTGATGCGGAAATCCTCTGCGGCGAGACGGCCGGCACGCAGCGCATCGATCGTCAGTTCGTCGAGCGCGCGACCGCTTCCGGTGCGAATCGGTTCATCCATGGTGCTGTCTCCGCTTGCATCCAATCCTATCGCCGGGTTGACTCATGGCGTGCAGGGCGGAACTCATCGCGCATCCCCGCGGTTCGCCGCAACGTCGATCCGGCGCAGTTCCACCGGCGGCTGCTCGCGCTGCACCTCCTGCGTCTCGCGCCGGTGCAGCAGCGTCGTCTGCACGATGAGCCGCAGGCGCGCGGTATTGTCGCTGCGCACCGGGATCGGCGCGGCCGGCTTGCCCAGCGCGTGCAGCGCCGCGTTGCGCCCGATCTGCCGGTAGGTCTCGAGGTCCAGGTTCGGGGCCATCGCGAACAGCTCGAGGTTTTCGAGCGGCACGAGGTCGCGGCGGTGGATCACCGTAGTGCCCTTCGACTGCAGGCCGATCGCGATCCTCGAACCACTCAACTGCGCGCCCGCGTGGCCGATGAACGCGCAATCCGAGGTGTGCCGGATGCGCACGATCCGCGCCGCCACGCCCTCGTCGGAGAGACCGCCGACGATCGCCTGCAGCACGTCGCGATGGTCGAGGCCGCCGATGGTCCGGGTGAGGGCACAGCCGAACGCGGGGCCGACGGCAACGACCACTTCCATTCCCTTGCCGGGCAACGCCGGGCCGGCCTCCTCGAGCCAGGCCACCGCGTGCCCGGCGCCGAGCGATTCGAGCCAGGTGCGCGGCTCCCACGCCTGCGGCAGATCCTGCAATGCCGCCCAGCGTTCGCCCTCGACCCGGTAGCCGGTGCCCGGGCCGCGATAATCGTTCGGATCGGTGAGTGCGCTGCGCACCTGAAACCGGTCGTCGAACACCGCGGAAGGCTGCAGATAGTCGCCGATCACGCGCTGCCGCTGCATCTCGAGAATGTTGGCGGCGACCTCGGCAAAGCCGCCTGCATCCAGCGCGGCGATCACGTCGAGGACCGTCAGCGGGCCGTGCTGCAGCCGCTGCGCCTCCTCGATGTCGGCGACGCGGTCGCGGTCGGGCATGTCCTCCGAACCGTAGGCCCCCGTCGCCGCCTCGATCTCGTCGTCGGTGATCGGCGGGAAGCCGAGCGTCCTGAAGACCGTCTGCAACGCCGTGGCCGCACGCGCCCGCGCTTCGAGCACGCGCTCCTCGGTGACCGGCGTGATGCCGCCGTCGACCCGCAGGTCGCGTTGCAGGACGTACCAGTCATCGAGCTCGCTCACGTCGAAATTGCCGCCGCCGAACATGTTGTCGGGGCGCGGGATGGCGCCATACCCGGAGGTGATGAAATCGGTGCCCGGGATGAACTGCAGCATCAGTTTCGCCGCCTTGCGGATCTCCGAGTGCGAGGCGAGCGCGTCGTTGCCCGAAGCCACTTCCATTCCGAGGAGCATCGCGATCAGATTCTCGGCCGTCACCGCGCGCAAGCCGTCGGGCAACGATTCCGGCAACGCGATGCAGCTGATCGAACCGTTCTGCGACCCCTGGCTCCCGGCGGCCCGCGTGGCCAACAGGCTGCGCGCCTCGAGGTAGAGCATCGACTTGCCTTCCGCGAAGCCCATCAGCGCCGGCGCGCCGGCGCCGGACGTGAACCGCGTCTTGACGCCGCGGCTTGCGTAGGCGGCACCGAGGAACGCCTTCGACCACGGCGTGTCGTCGCCATCGACGAACGCGCGCTCGGTCGCGTAGACGGAGAGCGTCTCGGAATAGCTGGTCAGGCCCTTGAAGCCGAGGTAGAGGTTGGTCGCTTCCTCGACTGCACATTGCGTGAGGACGCCGCCGCGCCCGGTCTGCGCGCCGACCAGGATCGCCAGCGCATTGAACGGCGCGTACCGCGCCACGGCGACCGTCGTCTCGATCTCGGCAAAGCCGCGCAGCGCGGCCTCGGCCGCGTCGGCCGCGAGCAACGCCGGATGCTCCTTCCGGTTGGTGACATGCGCCTGGTTGGCCGGAGTTCGCCGGGCGCGCATCTTGGCCAGGCCCATCATCATTTCCAGCACATTCATCCGGTTCAGAATGTCCGCGAGCTTCGCCGGCGTGCAGCCGCCCACGATCTCGAGCACCGCCGCGCGCGGCACGTTGATGTCGACGATCATCCGCGCGATGTCGAGCGAAGGCGTGCCCATCGCGCGCTCGGCAACGGCGAGGTCGATCGCGTGCCGGGCGATGAATATCTCGACCAGGTCGAAGTCCTCGCGCGCGACGCCGTCCATCTCGACGATCGCGCCGTCCCGGATCGACAGACTCGGGACGGGGTCGAACGGACTGTGCGTCGTGCTGAGGCCGACCTCGGGCCAGGGCCTGACGAACGTGTCCTTGTTGATCGGCCGTTCGGCGATTCGTTCGAAGCGTTTGGAACGCATGCCTGACTCCCCCGACTCGTTCTGCCCGTTCTCCGTTCCGCCTAGCCGAGCAGCATCGGCAGTTGCAGGCCCTTCGCCTTCGCCACCTCGATCGCCTTCGCGTAGCCGGCGTCGGCGTGGCGCATCACGCCGGTCGCCGGATCGTTCCACAGCACGCGCGCGATCCGTTTTGCCGCGGCGTCGGTGCCGTCGCAGACGATGACCACGCCGGCGTGTTGCGAATAGCCCATGCCGACCCCTCCGCCATGGTGGAACGACACCCACGTGGCACCGCCCGCGGTGTTGAGCAGCACATTGAGCAGCGGCCAGTCGGACACCGCGTCCGAGCCGTCGGCCATCGCCTCGGTCTCGCGATTGGGGCTCGCCACG
>CAYGYQ010000126.1:375-9894 GCA_964354035.1 uncultured Bordetella sp. | reverse complement strand
GCAAGCTCAAGGTGATCGAGCCGGCTCCCGGCACCTACGCGCGCATCCGCGCCGACGGAGCATGAACGTTGGGGGATAATGCAGTGCACCGCGGCAGAAGGAGCATCGACATGACACGTTGCCCGTTCCAAGGCAGTTCGATCGTTATCGCGGCGATGGCGTTCGGTGCGGCGTTCGGCGCCGTCGCGCAGACGCCCTGCTTGGATTGCGGACAGATTCAGTCGATCCGCTTGGTCGAGGAAAAAGGCAAGGGCACGGGCCTGGGTGCCGTCGCCGGCGGTGTCCTCGGCGGCGTCATTGGCCATCAGATCGGCAGTGGGACCGGACAGACCGTCGCCACCATCGCTGGCGCGGCCGGCGGCGCCTACGTCGGCAACACCGTGGAGAAGAATAAGAACACCAAAGGCTACTGGCAGGTCGCTATCCGGATGGATGGCGGAACGACGCGGACCTTCCGCTACACCAACCAGCCGAGCGTGCAGGAAGGCGAGCGCGTGAAACTCGTCGACGGCGGCAGGCGCCTCGCGCTGATCGCGAACTGAGGCCGTTCCCGCCACCGCGGTAGCGCGCAAGACCAAGCACGCAAGGGCCGCCGCCGACCCATTCCTTTTCGGCGCAACGCAAACGCGTGCGCGGCCCCCGCTCAGCCGGATTGCCGCGGCTTGCGCGGCGCGTGGGCGACCAGCGCGTCGTAGACCGGGCGCGGCAGAATCCGCAACAATCGTCCCACGACCGCCATCTGCCAGGGCAGCACGTAGAAACACTTGCGCCGATCGATTGCGCGGACGATGCGCCGCGCCGCCTCGTCCACGTCGAGCAGGAAGGGCATCGGATAGGGATTCTGCTCGGTCATCGGTGTTGCGATATAGCCGGGGCAGACGGTGAGGACCGCGACTCCGGTGCCGCGCTGCTCGACCCGCAGGCTCTCCAGATACGAGATCGCCGCGGCCTTCGACGACGAATAGGCCCCCGACCCCGGCAACCCGCGAAATCCGGCGACGCTGGCAATGCCGACCAGCGCACCCTGCCCCGCGCCGTTCATCGCGGCGAGAAACGGCGCGAAGGTGTGGACCAGCCCGATGACGTTGGTGTCGAACACCGCGCGGAATGCCGGCAGATCGTTCCCTTCCCCGGTCAGCACGCCGCGCGAAATGCCCGCATTGGCGATGACGACATCCGGCGGTCCGAACCGCGCGATGAAATCGGCCGCGGCGCGGGCCAGCGGCGCGGCATCGCGCACATCGCCGGCGTACGCGACCGCGCGGCCGGCAGGCAACGTCGCCGTCAGCGCGTCGAGTTCGACGACCCGCCTTGCGAACAATCCGACCGCCGCGCCTCGGGCAGCGTATCGTCGCGCGAGCGCTGCGCCGATCCCGCTGGAGGCGCCGGTGATGAAGACGTTATCGGGGCGCGGCACGCGATTTTCGTTCCGGGGCGGGGCCCCGCATCACACTACGATGCGTCACCGCGCGGGTTTCGCGCCCAGGGGACGCAGTCTGTCCCCTCCCGCGAGCTCACCCCTTCGGGCGCTCGGCGCGCGCCTTTGCGACCAGCGCGTCGATCGTTGCCGGCATTGCGCCATGCGTGCTGACGCGGTTGGTCTGGAACTTGCCATCGACGATCACCAGCGGCACCGATTGGACCTGGTACGCCTGCGCGGCCAGCCGTGCCCGGTTGACCTTGCCACCGATCCCGAACGAGTTGTACATGTCCTCCACCTTCTTCCGGTCGAGGCCCTGGCCTGCCGCCCAGTCGAAGAACGTCTTCTCCTGCCAGAGACTCAGGCCCTTGCCATGGAGCGCGGTGAACACCTCCGGCGACAGCCGCGCTTCCTCGCCGAGCGCCTCGAGGGTGTAAAAGATTTTCGCGAGCGGAGTCCAGCGCTCCTGGAACATCACCGGAATGCGGCGGAACTGCACGTCGGCGGGCATCGTCTTGAGCCAGCCCTGCAGGACCGGCTCCAGGTCGCCGCAATGCGGGCAACCGTAGGAGAAGAATTCGAGCACCTCGATCTTCTTCCCGGTTTCGACCGGTTGCGGATTCTTGAGCCGGATGTACTGGTTGCCCTCCTGCAGCGCGGCCGGCTGCGCGGCGGCAGGGAGCGGCAGGGCCACGGCGAACACCGCCAGCAGCGGCACCAGACGGCGCATCAATTCTTGCAGCAAGCGCATGTTCGTATTCTCCATCGACAGTTAACGTTCATTGGGCTGCACGCGACGACACGAGTTCCCGGCTTGCTCCGATCCCATGCTGCGGCCGGGCGATGGGTCTCGACGCAGCAATCAGAACTTGATCACGGCGACGTCGAAGCCGCGCTTGCTGAGCTCGCCCTTCATCCGGGCGAGCTCGTCGGTATTGTCGTAGGGGCCGAGGCGAACGCGGTAACGCACGCCCTTGTCCGGCAGGCTCGCGGACTGGATCGCGGCTTCCCATCCCGCGAACGCGAGCCTCGCCTTCAGATTCTCCGCGTCGGCCTCGTTGGCGAAGGATCCCGCCTGCAGCCAGAATCGCTCGGCAGCCTTCGCCGCCTTGTCGGCCGGGGGCGGCGCCGGCCGCTCGTCGACTTTCGCCACGGTTCTGTCCGGCGAGGCGGCGCGATCGGCGGTCGCCTTGTCCGCCGTGCCGCGATCGGCGCTCTTCGGCTGAACTTTCGGCTCCTCCACGCCTGGAAGGATCTTGTAGAAATCGAACCGCGGCTTCTCGGCGGCACCGGTTTCGGCACGACCGGACCTGGCCGGGTCTTTCGCCGCCTCGCGTGGAGTCTCCCGCGCGGGCCCGGCGGACTGATACGGGTTGCCCGCCTTCATCAGGTAGAACGCGACCCCGGCAGCAAGCGCCAGGCCCAGTGCGACCCCGACGAACACGCCGACCAGCGTTCCGCCGAAGCCGGACCTGCGCGACGGGCCGGCGCCGCGCTTCGCGGGCGCGCCGCGGGTGGCATGATGGTCGGTGCGGGAGGTCATGGTGCGGTGGCGTGGGGCGACGCGATTGGCGTCACATCTGATCCGGCGCGCTGATGCCCAGCACGGCGAGCCCGTTCTTCACGACCAGGCCCGTCGCCGTGGCGAGGGCGAGGCGCGCGCGCTGCGTCACCCGGTCATCGACCAGAAAACGCTCGGCATTGTAGTAGCTGTGGAACTCCGCGGCCAGCTCCTTGAGGTAGGTGGTCACGAGATGCGGCGAGAGCTCGCGCGCCGCAAGCGCGAGTTCGGCCGGGAAACCCGCCAGGCGCCGCAGCAGCGCATCCTCGAACGGGCTCACGAGCGGCGCGAGATCGGCGTCGCGCAACGCGCTCGACGCCGCTCCGGGCGCGATGCCCGCCTGTCGCATCACGGAGGCGACGCGCGCGTGGGCGTACTGCACGTAATAGACAGGATTGTCCAGCGTCTGCGACCGGGCGAGATCGACGTCGAACGTGAACTCGCTTTCGGCCTTGCGCGACACCAGGAAGAACCGGACCGCGTCGCGGCCGACTTCGTCGATCAGCTCCCGCAGCGTGACGTAGCTCCCGGCGCGCTTGCTGATCTTCATCTCCTCGCCGCCCTTCATCACGGTGACCATCTTGTGCAGCACGTAGTCCGGGTAGCCCGGCGGAATCCCGAGGCCCGTGGCCTGCAGCCCGGCGCGAACGCGCGTGACGGTGCTGTGGTGATCGGACCCCTGCACGTTGATCGCCGTCGTGAAACCGCGCTCCCACTTCGTGACATGGTACGCGACGTCCGGCACGAAATACGTGTAGCCGCCGTCCGACTTTCGCATCACGCGGTCCTTGTCGTCGCCGTAGTCGGTGGTCTTCAGCCACAACGCGCCATCCTCGCCATACGTCCTGCCCGAGGCGACCAGACGCTCGATCGTCGCGTCCACGCGTCCGTCCGCATAGAGCGAGCTCTCCAGGTAATAGTGATCGAAATGAACGCCGAAAGCCTGGAGGTCGCGGTCCTGCTCCTTGCGCAACTCGGCCACGGCGAAGCGGCGGATCGATTCGATGTCGCCGAGCTCGTGGCCAACCTCGTCCAGGTAGCGTTGGGCGAGCTCACGGATGTACTCGCCGCGGTATCCGTCCTCGGGGAGCGCGGCGTGCTCACCCAGCAGTTCCTGCGCGCGAACGCGCACGGAGACGGCGAGATTCTGGATCTGCTGGCCCGCGTCGTTGTAGTAGAACTCGCGCGTCACGGCCGCGCCCTGCCATTCGAGCAGGCGCGCGATCGCGTCGCCGAGCGCCGCCTGGCGGCCGTGGCCCACGTGCAGCGGCCCGGTCGGGTTCGCCGAGACGAACTCGACCATCACGCGATCGGAGCGGCGGGCGTCGGCGCAACCGTACCGATCGCCCTCGGCAAGAATCCGCGCGACCACGGCCTGGCGCGCGGCCGGCGTCACGAAGATATTGATGAACCCGGCGCCGGCGATGTCGATCCTCTGCACCAGGTCCGACTTGGGCAGCGCCGCGACCAGCGCCTGCGCGAATTCGCGCGGATTTCTCTTCCGCGCCTTCGCGTGCTGCAGCGCGACGTTGGACGCGAAGTCGCCGTGCTCCGGCTGTTTCGGACGATCGAGTTCGACCGGCACGCCGTCGCGTTCCGGCGCGACGGCCGCGAGGCCCTCGGCAAGCCAGCATTCGAGTTGTGCGCGCAAGTCGGTCATGGGGGCCGCCGAGACGATCAGCCATTGGCAAATGGGCAACGAAACCGCGAATTCAGGGGCACGGCACGCGCCGCTCCAATTCGCGGAGTCATTGCGCCGCCGATCCGGCGGCGCAATAACGGATTATAGACGCAGGACCCTCTCCTTCCACGCCCGCGGCGTCAGGAGAAGCCGAGCGGATCGACGTCGAGCGCCCACCGCACGCGGCGGCCGGGCAATGCCCCCAAGGCGTTGCGCCAATGCGGCAGGAAGCGCTGCATCGGGCCCCGTTCGATCGCCTGCGCGAGCACCTGGCCACGCTCCAGCCCGGCGCGCCGCGGCAGGCTCGCCGGCACCGGCGGGAACACTTCGACCGCCGTCGACGTGGCCCGCGCCGCCGCCCGGCCCGCCTCGCTCGCCGCGGCCAGGAAAGCGTCGACCGCGTCACGGCGCGGCGCTTCGGCGACGAGCAGCGCGAGGTACGCGAATGGCGGCAGCGACGCGGCGCGCCGCTCCGCCAGCAGCGCTTCGGCGAAACTCTCGTAATCGTGGGCGGCCAGCGCGCGCGCCAGCGGATGCGCCGGAAAATCCGTCTGCACGATCACTTCGCCGGGCAGGTCGGCACGCCCCGCGCGCCCGGACACCTGGAACAACAGCGCGGCGAGCCGCTCCGTCGCGCGGAAATCGCCGCTGTACAGCGCATTGTCGGCGCCCAGGATGCCCACCAGCGTGAGCCGCGGAAAGTCGTGGCCCTTGGCAAGCATCTGGGTGCCGACGAGTATGTCGATGTCGCCCTCGTGCACGCGATCGCGAATGGCGGCGAAGGCGCCCTTGCGCCGCGTGCTGTCGCGATCGATCCGCGCGATTCGCGCATCGGGAAAACGGCCGGCGAGCGCGCGCTCCAGCCGCTGCGTGCCGTGGCCGAGAGGCAGCAGGTCGACGTTGCCGCACTCGGGACAGCTTCGCGCCAGCCGCTCGACGTGGCCGCAGTGGTGACACCGCAGATCCAGGGTCTCGCGGTGGACGACGAGCCTGGCGCTGCAGCGCGGGCAGCCGGCCTGCCACCCGCACGCGGAGCAGAGGAGCGACAGCGCAAATCCGCGCCGGTTGATGAACACGAGGGACTGCTCGCCGCGCACGAGCCTCGCCGCGAGTGCCGCTACCAGCGGCGCGCCGATCCCCTCGAGCGCGGCGGGATCGCGGCTCGGCGCGAACGTGAACGAAGGCAACCGCGCGGGGGCGACCGCGCGCAGCGGCAACTTGAGCCAGCGGTACCGTGCCCGCTGCGCGTGCACGAGCGACTCGAGCGAGGGTGTGGCGCTGCCGAGCACCAAAGGGACACCGCGCTGCCGCGCGCGCCACACCGCAACGTCGCGGCCGTGATAGCGCACACCGTCCTGCTGCTTGAAAGACGGATCGTGCTCTTCGTCGACGACGATGAGCCCGAGCCGCGGCAGCGGCGCAAAAACGGCGAGCCGTGTGCCCAGCACGAGATCGACGTCACCCGCCGCCGCCCGGCACCAGTTGCGCAGGCGTTCGCCGGCCGGCAGACGGCTGTGCAGCGTCACCGTCCTCAACGTCGGCAATCCCGCGTTGATCCGTTGCAGGAACTGCGGCGTCAGATTGATTTCCGGCACCAGGATCAGCGCCTGCCCGCCCGCCGCGATGCATTGGGCGGCGGCGGCGAGGTAGACCTCGGTCTTGCCGCTTCCGGTAATTCCCTGGAGCAGGAACGGCGCGAAGGATCCCGCCGCTTCGACCACGGCGGCAACGGCGCGCTCCTGGTCAGGATTGAGCGGCGCAGCCGGTGCCCGCCGGTCGCCATCGGTCGCGCTGGCAACGGGCTCCGCCACAACGGTCTCGACCCAACCTGCGGCTTCCCAGCGCCGCACGGCGTTCTTGAGATGTGGGGCCAGCGCCGCGAATGCGCTCGCGGCCAGGATCGATTTCGGCGCCGCCTTCCACTCGTCGTACAGTGCAGCTGCACGCGGTGCGCGCGCAAGCGCAACGGGGAGCGCAATCCTTCCGGGCTCGGTCAGGCGCAGCGCCGTCACGGCACGGCGCGAAGGCGCCGTTCGCGACGGCAGCGCCACGAGCGGCGGCAGCATCTGCGCCAGCACGAGCCCCAGCGGCTCCTGGTAATACCTGGCGACGAATTCAGCGAGATCGAGCAAGTCCTCCGGCAACGCCGGGAGGTCGTCCCGCACCTCTGCCAGCGGCTGCAACTTTTCGCGCGCGACGGTTGACGTCGGGACGACATCAACCACCACGCCCGCCAGCGCGCGGCCCGCCAGCCGGACACGAACGAGCGCGCCGCGGCCCACGACCAGTCCATCGGGAATCCAGTAGTCGAACGCAGCCAACGCCGCGACGGGAAGGGCAATGCGGGCAACGGCCACGAGATCAGCCGGCGAAGAACGCGCACCCGCCGCGGCAGAACGTCGCGGCGGCACGAATGGCGGAGGTCGAAATGCTCAACACACGCCGCAGCAACTGCCGGCAAGTCCTTGGTTTATAACGAAGGCAAAAAATGGCGCACAAGGCCTGTGGATAATCTTGTGCGTAAGTGATCGCCCGCATTTCCGGACGCAAGGGACGCCAGCCTCGGCCTTTTCCGGACCCAGTCTGGGCGAGGTTTTTTTCTGCTTTATTTTCAATCAGTTGAAAACGGCATCCCAATGCAGCCCCGAGGAAGCGCGCAACTCGGCGAAGTGGGCGATCACGTGTGCATAAGTAAGGTGCGCGGAACCGGGATTTCGGCCTTTGTCAAGCCCCTGCAGATCCAGCAGCGGCGCGGCTCGCCGCGACTTTCCCGAGGGAAGCTGCGCCGGGATCAAGCACTGGTGCGGCCTGCACGCGATTCGCGGTGCACGGCCTCCACCAGGGCCGCGACATTTTCAGGCGGCGTCGCCGGCACGATTCCATGCCCGAGATTGAATATATGGCCAGGCGCGGGTCCGGCAGCACGAACCACGGCGGCGGCCTCCCTCGCGACGACCGCCGCGTCGGTCAGGAGCACCAGTGGATCGAGGTTGCCCTGCAACGCAACGCTGGCGCCGACGCGGCGGCGGGCATCGGCGAGATCGACGGTCCAGTCGAGCCCGACGCAGTCGGCGCCGCTGGCCGCGATCGCGTCGAGCCACTGCCCCCCGCCTTTCGTGAACACGATCGTGGGGATGCGCCGTCCGTCGGGCGCCGGGCGCAGCGCGGCGAGCACGGAGCGCATCGAGGCGAGCGAGAACGAACGGTAGGCGTCAGTCGTCAGCAACCCGCCCCAGGTATCGAAGAGCATCACCGCGTCGGCGCCCGCCGCGATCTGCTCGTTGAGGTAGGCCGCCACGGCGCGGGCGTTCACCGCGACGAGACGCTGCAGCAGGTCCGGCCGGCCATGGGCCATGCGGCGCACCGCCGCGTAGTCGGGGCTCCCCGCGCCTTCGATCATGTAGCACGCCAGCGTGAACGGGCTGCCGGCAAAGCCGATCAGCGGCACGCGGCCCGCGAGCGCTCGCTTGATTTCTCCCACCGCGTCGAACACGTAGCGAAGCCGGGCCATGTCCGGCACCTCGAGCCGAGCGATCGAGCCCTCGTCGGCCGTGGTGCGCTCGAAACGGGGCCCTTCGCCATCGGCGAAATAGAGCCCGAGACCCATCGCGTCGGGCACGGTCAGGATGTCGGAGAACAGGATCGCCGCGTCGAGCGGAAACCGCACGAGCGGCTGCAGCGTCACTTCCGTGGCGAGCGACGGCGTCTTCGCGAGCGCGAGAAAGCTCCCCGCCTTCGCGCGCGTCGCGTTGTACTCGGGCAGGTAGCGCCCGGCCTGGCGCATCAGCCATACGGGCGTGTAGGGCGTCGGTTCGCGGCGCAGCGCGCGGAGGAAGACGTCGTTTTCCAGTGTGGGCATCGGGAGAGCGTAGCGCGCCCGGCACGGGCCCGGCAAGGCCGGAATCGCGCTCGGCGAAGCGGCCGCGGGAATCAGCGGGGCAGTTCGGTGCTGCCCATCAGGAACAGGTCGACCGCACGCGCGCACTGCCGTCCTTCGCGGATCGCCCAGACGACGAGCGACTGGCCACGGCGCATGTCGCCTGCGGCGAAAACCCTGGGCACCGACGTCTGATAGTCGTCCGTGCCGGCCCGCACGTTGCTGCGCGCGTCGCATTCGACGCCGAGCTGTGCGAGCAGGCCGTCGTGCACGGGGCCGAGAAAGCCCATCGCCAGCAGCACGAGATCGGCCTTCATCTCGAACTCGGTGCCGGGCATCTCGACCATCTTCGGCTGTCCCGCGGCGTCCTGCTGCCACTCGACGCGGGCGGCGACGAGCTTCTCGACCCGCCCGTTGCGGCCTTCGAAACGCTTGGTGGCCACCGCCCAGTCGCGCGCGCAACCTTCCTGATGCGACGACGACGTGCGCAGCTTGACCGGCCAATACGGCCAGATCAGCGACTTGTCCTCGCGCTCGGGCGGCTGCGGCAAGAGCTCGAATTGCGTGACGGACTTCGCGTGCTGGCGATTCGACGTGCCGACGCAGTCGGATCCCGTGTCGCCGCCGCCGATCACGACCACGTGCTTTCCCGTCGCCAGGATCTGCTCCGGCACCTTGTCGCCGGCGACCACGCGATTCTGCTGCGGCAGGAACTCCATCGCGTAGTGGATGCCGGCGAGGTCGCGGCCGGGCACCGGCAGGCCCCGCGGCTCTCCGGCCCCGCCCGTCAGGACCACCGCGGCGTACTCCGCCAGCAGCGATTGCGCGGCGACATCCTTGCCGACTTCCACGCCCGGCCGGAATTCGACGCCCTCGATGGACATCTGCGCCATGCGCCGGTCGACCAGGTGCCGTTCCAGCTTGAAGTCGGGGATCCCGTAGCGAAGCAGGCCGCCGATGCGATCGGCTTTCTCGTAGAG
>CAYGYQ010000126.1:0-365 GCA_964354035.1 uncultured Bordetella sp. | reverse complement strand
CGTAGAGCACGACATCGTGCCCGGCCCGCGCGAGCTGCTGCGCGCAGGCGAGGCCGGCCGGCCCCGAGCCGACCACCGCGACGCGCTTGCCGGTCTTCGTGATTGGCGGCAACGGCACGACCCAGCCCTCGTCCCAGCCACGGTCGATGATGAAATGCTCGATCGACTTGATGCCCACCGCATCGTTATTGATGTTGAGCGTGCACGCGGCCTCGCAGGGCGCGGGACAGATGCGGCCCGTGAATTCCGGAAAATTGTTCGTCGAGTGCAGCACGTCGAGCGCGGCGCGCCACTGCTTCCGGTAGACGAGATCGTTCCAGTCGGGGATGACGTTGTTGACCGGACAGCCGCTCTGGCAGAACGGG
>CAYGYQ010000125.1:0-9946 GCA_964354035.1 uncultured Bordetella sp. | reverse complement strand
TGACCGACATCCTCGGCGACGAGGATCACCTCGGCGACATGGACTTCAAGGTCGCGGGCACCGACCGCGGCATCACCGCGCTGCAGATGGACATCAAGATCCAGGGCATCACCAAGGAAATCATGGCGGTCGCGCTGTCGCAGGCGCGCGAGGGCCGGATGCACATCCTGCACCTGATGCAGGAGGCGCTGCCGCACGCGCGCACCGAAGTGTCGCAGCACGCGCCGCGGATGATGTCGTTCAAGATCAACCCGGAGAAGATCCGCGACGTGATCGGCAAGGGCGGCGCGGTGATCCGGGCGCTGACCGAGGAGACCGGCACGACGATCGACATCCAGGACGACGGCACCATCACCATCGCCTCGGTCAACGCGGACGCCTGCAACGTGGCGCGCAAGCGCATCGAGGACATCACCGCCGAAGTGGAGGTGGGCCGCGTGTACGAAGGCACGGTGCTGCGCCTGCTCGATTTCGGCGCGATCGTCCAGGTGCTGCCGGGCAAGGACGGCCTGCTGCACATCTCGCAGATCGCCAAGGAGCGCGTCAATCTGGTCTCCGACTACGTCAAGGAAGGGCAGATCGTCCGCGTCAAGGTCCTCGAAGCCGACGACAAGGGGCGCCTGCGGCTGTCGATGAAGGCGGCGGCGGAAGACGCTGCGGCGCCGGCACCCGCGCCGCAGGCGGAAGCGCCCGCGACGCCCGCTGTCTAGGCGCCGGCGAGCGGGCCGAGCCAGGGGCGCCCGCGGGCGCCCCTTTTCATGGGGCCGGGCATGACGGTCCGGACGCATCTTCATCGTAGAATGCCGCAACCGGTACTTCCATGCGCTCCCTCTCGCATCTGTTCGCCAATAATCGCGCCTGGTCCGAGCGCATCCGCCGCGTCGATCCGGAATTCTTCCCCGGCCTCTCGCGGCAGCAGAAGCCGCGGTATCTCTGGATCGGCTGCGCGGACAGCCGGGTGCCGGCCAACGAGATCGTGGGCCTGCTGCCCGGCGAGCTCTTCGTGCACCGCAATATCGCCAACGTCGTCGTGCACACCGATCTCAACTGCCTGTCGGTGATGCAGTTCGCCGTGGACGTGCTGCAGATCGAGCACATCATCGTGTGCGGTCACTACGGCTGCAGCGGGGTCGATGCGGCGCTGCAGAACCAGCGCGTGGGCCTCGCCGACAACTGGCTGCGCCACGTCCAGGACGTGCATGCGAAGCACGACGCCCGAGTGGCGGCAGCCGCCGATCTGCCGCAGCGCATCGACCGCCTGTGCGAGCTCAACGTGATCGAGCAGGTGGTCAACGTCTGCCAGACCACCGTCGTGCATGACGCGTGGGACCGCGGGCAGGAACTCGCCGTGCATGGCTGGGTCTACGGACTCGATGACGGGCTGGTGCACGATCTGGGCGCGACCGTCACCAATCGCGGAGAGGGCCCCGCGGCCTACCAGGCGGCGTTGGCCGCGCTGTGACGAAGTTCCGGCCCCTTATCCGATTTCAGGGTTCGCGTGCTTGATTCACTTCGGACAGGCCCGTCCGGCGCAAGCAAGGAGAGACATGCAACGCAGATCCATCCCGGAGTTCGCGCCATCCCGCGGTACGTGCTGTTGCGCGCTGACGAGGTCGTTGCATGAATCGACGTGACGCATCCCGGGCGCTCGCCTTGCTGCCGCTGGTCGCTGCGCGGCCGTCCATGGCGCAAGCGCCGGCCACGTTCCGCGTGGCGTGGGTGTCGACGGAGCGCAAGGGCCTGCCCTCCGTGAACCTCGATGTTTTTCGCACTGGCATGCGCGAGGCTGGCTACGTCGAAGGCTACGACCTGGTCGTCGACGTTTGGGCCGGCGACGGCTCCGGCACGCGGGTGACCGAGATGGTCCCCGACATCCTGCGCTCGAAGCCGGACATCATCGTGGCCGCCGGCGGCCTCGCGTTGTTTCCGCTGGTGCGCGCCGGGGTGAAGATGCCGATCGTGTTCAGCATCAGCGCCGACCCGGTCGAGGCGCGCATCATCGACAGCTATGCGCGTCCGGGCGGCAACCTGACGGGAATCAGCCTCTTCACACTGGCGCTCGTCGGCAAGCGGATGGAACTCATGAAGGAGATTCTCCCGGGGCTCAAACGCATCGCCGTGATCGGCAACTCGCAGCACCCCGGCGAGATGAAGGAGCGCGATGCGGCGCAGAAGGCCGCGGGCGCGCTCGGGCTTTCGATGCGTTACTACGCCGTCACGAGCAGCGCGGAGCTCGAAGCGGCGCTCGCGGACATCGCGGGGAAGCGCGACCAGGCGATCCTTGCGTTCGCCGACGGCTTCACGATGGGATTCGCGGGGCACATCGCCGCGTTCTCGCTGCAGCACCGGATTCCGGCGGTGGACGGCTGGGCGCCGTTCGCCGAGCAGGGCAACCTGATGACCTACGGCCCGGTCCTGGCGGACGTCTATCGACGCCTTGCCACCCACGTCGATCGCATCCGCAAGGGCGCGAAGCCCGGCGACCTGCCGGTGGAACTGCCGACCAAGCTCGAGTTCGTCATCAACGCGAAGACCGCGAATGCACTGGGCATTGCGATTCCGCCCGGCGTGCTCGCGCGGGCGGACGTGGTGATCCGCTGATGCGCCGGCGGACATTTGTTGCAGGACTTTCCGCCCTTGCCGCATTTGGAACCGCACGGGCGCAGGGAACGCCCGCGATGCGCATCGGCTGGATCTCCTACACCGCGCCTGGCGTTGCGCTGGACGCGTTCCAGGACGGCATGCGGGCCCTGGGCTATTCCGGCAAAAACGCTGTCGGCATCGAGGTCCGCGTGGTCGAGCCGAATCCGGATCGCGTGCGGGCGGCCATCGAGGAGTTGCAGAAGCTGCCGGTTGCGCTGATCGTCTGCCAGGCAGCCATCGCGCCCGTTGCCCATCGGATCAACGCCGGTCGGACTCCACTGGTGTTCGCTTTCAGCGGCGACCCGGTAGTCGCGGGCATGGTCGAGAGCTTCGGACGACCGGGCGGCAACACGACCGGCATGTCGTTTCTCGCACTCGAACTGGTCGGCAAGCGGCTCGAAGTGATGAAGGAAATCGCGCCCTCGGTGCGGCGCGTGGCGATCCTTGCCAATCCACAGCATCCGGGAGAAAAGGCGGAACTGCGGGTCTCGCTCGAAGCCGCCGAGCACCTGGGTGTGCAAACCTCGTACATCCAGATCTTGCCCGGCGAGAATCCGGAAAATGCATTCGACCGGATTCGGCAGGAGCGCGTCCAGGGCATCGTCGTTTTCCAGGACGCGGGCATGGTCGCGCGGGCCGCGAAAATTGCGGAGTTCGCGTTGAAGGAGCGCCTGCTGGCGGTCTCGGGATGGGCGCAGTTCGCGCACGCCGGGTTCCTCGCCACCTATGGCCCCAATCTTGACGCCGTATACCGCCGCCTCGCGGTCTATGCGGACCGGCTGCTGAAGGGGGCGAGCGCGGGAAGCCTGCCGGTCGAACTGCCGACGCGCATCGAGCTTGCCGTCAACATGAAGACTGCGAAGGCGCTTGGCCTCACCGTGCCGCAGTCGGTGCTGCTGCGCGCGGACGAGGTGATTTCGTAGTCGAATGTTCCTGGAGGTTTGCCGTCCCTGTCGTTCACTGGAGGTGCCGTGGCGGGATTGGCACCAGCCGGCCGCTGCGGCTTGCGGATCACTGGCAGACGGTGCCGGGCGCTTGGAATATCTGGCGCGTGATCGGTTTCGTCTGGGTCACCGCGACCGGTGGCGTGCCGAGCGTGATCGCGTACGCAAACGTCGCGCTGTTGCCGTTGGCGAACGTCAGGGTTGCCGTGCCGACGGGCGTCAGGACGACACTCGCCGGAAGGAACGGCACGGCATCGAAGGCGGGCCCGCTCGTCAGGTAGAGCGTTCCGGCGTAGACGCCCGGTGCCGTGTTGCTGGCGGTGACCGACAGCCACAGGGGCGAGCCATCGAAGTGGTAGGTGAACCAGGTGGCGAATATCGTGTTGCCCTGGTGCGTGAAGTTGATCCCCCATCCGGATTCGGCGCCGGCCGGCGCGGCCCACCACAGGTCCTGGTAATTGGTGGCGAGGCTCAATGCCTGCTGCACGCCGAATGTGCATGTGGGCAGCGGACCGAAAGCCTGGCGGGTGATGGCCTTGGTCCGGTTCACGCCGTTCACGGTGAAAGCAAAGCTGGCGTTGTTCGCATCGGTGAACGTCAGCGTGCCGGTTCCGACGGCGTTCTTGGTGACCAGCGCCGGGTTGAACGGCATGGCGTTCAACGGCGGTCCGCGCGTTTCGAACAGCGTGCCGGTGTAGACGTTCCACGCGGTCTTCACGGCCGTCATCGACAGCCACCAGGCCCTGCCACCGGCGTCGTACGTGAACCAGGTGGCGAAGATCGTGTCGCCCTGGTGGGCGAAATTGATTCCCCAGCCCGACTCGGCGCCCGCGGGTGCTGCCCACCACAGTCCCTGATAGGCCGCGGGCAGGTAAGGGCGCAGCGTATCCCGGATGATCTTCTGGCAAACCGCGCAGAACGGCTGGCCCAGCGTGCGCATCCGGCAGTCGTACGTTGGGCGGTAACAGCCGCAGTGGTAGTAGCGCGCGCCCGTGTAGGCGCCGACGTAGCCCGCCGGTTGCGGATTCGCCTGCGGGTCGCACTGTGCGCAGTTCCCGTTGACGGTCGTCGGCAGCGCGTCGGCCGGCGATGTCAGCACAGCCTTCCACTTGATGGTGTTCCGGTCGGCGTTCAGCGTGACGTTGGGCTCCGCCGGCTCGCCGCCGACGTAATGGTTCCTGTCGGCCTCGCCGCTCGAACAGCCGGCATAGGATTCGTACTCGTCGGCGAGACCGAACGCAGTGTGTCCCATCTCGTGCAACGCGATCTCCGCTGCACTGGCGTGGGTGGAAAACGTCGCCACGGAACCGCCTGAGCCGCCATAGAGCGGGGAGTTGACGATCACCAGGGTGATGTGGGCTTCGGGCACCTGCGCCCGGGCCACGCTCTGCGCACTCGTGCCGTCGCAGGTCAGCAGGCGCCGGATGCCGCCGCCACCGCAGAACGTCGAGTCGAAGTAGGTCCTCGGCGCCGCGCCGGACCCGACGCTGAGATCCCCGCAGGTGGCCGGATCGTCCGCGCCGCTGTCGGTCGAGACGACGTCGACGCGGTGGATATTGATGCCGCACCAGAGGTCGGCAAACGGGGCCGTGCCGCGCAGCGCGTCGACGAAGCCTTGCACATCCGCACGGTACTTGGCCGCATCGGCGGCGCGATAGCCATCGCCAACGATGACGATGTTGTAGCGCACGCCGTTCGGCCCGTGGTCGACGACCTTGACCGTGCCGCTGACGAATCCGTCTGCCGCGCTCATTTGCGGTCGCCTTCCCTTGGCGCAGGCCCGGTATCGGGTACCGGCGCGGCGCGGCGTGGCTTGCGTAGCTCGCTCACTTCGGCGCGGAACACTTCGCGCGAGGGCGCCGCCTCCGACGCGGCCCCGGACGGCGTGCCGAACAGAACGAAGTCTCTCGCGGCAGGCAGGTCGGGTACCAGCACGTCGAACTGTCCCTCCGGCGCCACCGCGGGCACGCGTCGCATCGACTGCCCGGCGTCGTCCGCAAACACTTCGACGTCGACCCGGACCGGCGAGGACAAGGCACGGTGAAACAGCAGGTCTCCCGTTGCACCGCGCAGCTCGAACCAGTAACCGGACTGGCCTTGCGCAGGTGCCGGCGTCACGGACGGAGGCGCGATCATCGCCACGCGCTGTGTCGCGACCAGTTGCACGTCGCGGCCGCGGTAGGCGAACGTGAGACGCAGCGTGGCTGCGGGAGTCGGGACCGGGGCAGCGGGGGGCGGATCCGTCGCGGGCATGGGAACCTCCACAAGAACGCCTGGGCCACCCGTCCCCGGATCGCCATCGCTGTCTCCGGCGCGGCGTTCGGGGCATCCGGCCGTGCCTGGGCATCGGATCGGGCGGCAGAAGACCGGGAGGCTACCAGATGTGCGAAAGTGTCGCCTTCGACTCCTCTACGGAGACCTGCGATGACCAAGCTTTCCGTGCGCGTCGAACGCGACACGTTCGGCCCGATCGAAGTGCCGGCGGACAGGCTCTGGGGCGCGCAGACGCAGCGCTCGCTGCTGCATTTCCGGATCTCGACCGAGAAGATGCCGGAAGCGCTGATCCGCGCCTTGCTGATCGTCAAGCGGTCGGCGGCGCGCGTCAACGCGGACCTCGGCCTGCTTCCGGCGCCGATCGCCGACGCGATCGTCGCGGCGGCCGACGAAGCGCTCGCCGGTCTGCACGCGGCGGAATTCCCGCTCGCGGTCTGGCAGACGGGCTCCGGCACGCAGACCAACATGAACGTCAACGAGGTGCTCGCCAACCGCGCGTCGGAACTGCTCGGCGGGCCGCGCGGCGAAGGCCGGGTCGTTCATCCGAACGACGACGTCAACCGCGGCCAGTCGTCGAACGACGTCTTCCCGACGGCGATGAATGTCGCGGCGGGGGAGACCGTGACGCGCGATCTCCTGCCCGCGCTCGACGCACTGCGCGCCACGCTGAACGACAAGGCGTCGGCATTCGCCGGCATCGTCAAGATCGGCCGCACGCATCTGCAGGATGCGACGCCGCTGACGCTGGGCCAGGAGTTCTCGGGCTACGCGGCGCAGCTCGCGCACGCCAGGACGCACATCGAGTCGGCGCTGCCCCACGTGCTCGAGCTCGCGCTGGGCGGCACGGCGGTGGGCACCGGCCTCAATGCCCACCCGGAATTCGGCGCGCGCGTCGCCGCGGGCATCGCGGCCACCACCGGCCTGGCGTTCGTGACCGCCCCCAGCAAGTTCGAGGCCCTCGCAGCCAACGATGCGCTGGTGCACCTGCACGGCGCACTGCGCGGGCTCGCCGCGGCGCTGATGAAGATTGCCAATGACGTGCGCTGGCTGGCGAGCGGGCCGCGGTCGGGCCTGGGCGAGATCACGATTCCCGAGAACGAGCCGGGGAGTTCCATCATGCCGGGCAAGGTCAACCCGACGCAATGCGAGGCGCTGACGATGATCGCGGCGCAGGTGATGGGCAACGACGTCGCCGTCGGCATCGGCGGCGCGTCCGGCAACTTCGAGCTCAATGTCTACAAGCCGCTCATCATCCACAACCTGCTGCAGAGCGTGCGCCTGCTCGCCGACGGCATGGCGAGCTTCGACGAACACTGCGCGCGCGGCATCGAGCCCGACCGCGAGCGCATCGCGGAACTCGTCGCCAGCTCGCTGATGCTGGTCACCGCGCTCAATCCGCACATCGGCTACGACAAGTCGGCCGCGATCGCCAAGAAAGCGCACCGCGAGGGCACGACACTCAAGGCCGCCGCGCTGGCGCTCGGCTACGTTGCCGCCGCCGACTTCGATGCCTGGGTGCGGCCCGAGCGGATGGTCGGACCGGGATCATAATGGTCAGCCGGCGGGGCGCGCGAGCCGTTCCGGCAGCAGGCGGATAGCGTCGCGATTCGACCAGGAAAAGCACTTCGCCGCGGCCTCGTCCCAGGGCAGCCAGACGTACGAGCGATGCTCGCGCGGATCGAGCCGCACCGCGGCCGGTTCGGGCAACAGCAGCGCGAAGACGTGCTCGGTATTGTGCGTCGTATCCGGCGGATAGCGATGGCGCCACCGCGGGTAGATCTCGTAGACGTTTGACAGCTTCCAGTCGGCGAGTCCGCCATGCGCCGCGGCGTCGATGCCGGTTTCCTCGAGCAGCTCCCGATTCGCCGTCTCGACGAGCGTTTCGCCCGGCTCCTGGCTGCCCGTCACCGACTGCCAGTAATCCGGGACATCCGCGCGTTCGATCAACAATACGCGCAGATCGCGAGTGGCGACCAGCACCAGTGTCGAAACGGGGATCTTCGTGCCCATGCGGATGCTGTCGTTGCGGCCGCCGATGCCGGCGCGCCCGGCCGCGCCGCTGGTCAGTCGACGAAGACCCAGAACGGCTTGTGTCGTTCCCGCCAGTAGTCGGATGCTTCGGCGAGGATGTCCTCGCACGTGGTCCAGTCGATGCCGTGCGCTTTCCGGTAGGCACCGGAGTGCAACACGGCGATCACGCAGCCACTCTTGCCGAGCCAGTCGCCATCCTCGACCGAATCGGCGAGGGCATCCCAGTTGTTGCCGAAGTGCCCGGGGAAGCCCAGGCCCTTCGCCAATGCCGCCAGCAGCTCCGCCTTGCTGTTGACGCCGTTGAGATCGGCCACGGCAAAACGGAGCTTCGCGGCGCCAGCCGCCGCTGTGAGCGCATGGACGTCACCCGGCCATGCGTGAACGCCTGCGATTTCGAGATCGTGCAGATCGGGCAGCTTCATGGGCGGATCTTTCGGAACGATCGGTAGTGGTCATTGGTGTAATAGCAGGCGTCGGGGGATTGCGCCGGACCGCCGCAAACGAGACGGCGACCACCGCGGCTCTTCACGCCGGGCGTGCGCACGGTGTACTCGTGGTAATAACCGCTCGGCTTGGCCGGCAACAGCTGCTCGCGATTGCGGAACACGACACCGTCCCGGTCGAACGGGAACGGCCCACCCTTGCCCACCAGTGCGTGGACGTCCTGCGCCTCCTTCGGCAGGTCGGCAAGAGCGACTTCGGCAAGCGTCTGCGGCGTGGTGCGGGCATGCGCAGCGAAGGCGATGCCGGCCGTGAGCAACAGCAGCAGCGCGATGCCGCGCAGCTTCCGGCGCCATCGCGAAACGCCCGCCATTGGGGAGAACTCGGTCATGGTAGGACGCGATTGTCCGCCAACGTGCCGGGCTGCGCCAGAGTCTGCGCCAGAGTCTGGGCCACAGGTCAACTGGCGGGACGGGCCGTCTCGGTCTGCCGCACCGCGATGTGCAGATCGCGCAGCTGCTGCTCGGTGACGGCGGTGGGGGTGTCGATGAGGAGGTCCTGCCCGCGCTGGGTCTTCGGGAACGCGATCACGTCGCGGATCTGGTCGACGCCGGCCATCATCGCGACCAGCCGGTCGAAACCGAAGGCAATCCCGCCGTGGGGAGGCGCACCGTAGGACAGCGCGTCCAGCAGGAAGCCGAACTTCTTCCGCTGGTCCTCGGGGCTGATCTTCAGGGCGGAGAAGACCCTGGCCTGCACTTCGGGCTTGTGGATGCGCACCGAGCCGCCGCCGATTTCCCACCCGTTCAGGACCACGTCGTAGGCCTTGGCGATGGCCTTTCCGGGGTCCGTCGCGAACAGGACATCGTGGCCTTCCTTCGGCGCGGTGAACGGATGGTGCCGCGCGCCCCAGGTCTTCTTGTCCTCGTCGAACTCGAACATCGGGAAGTCGACCACCCACAGCGGCTTCCACCCGGCCGCGGCCAGGCCGCGCTCGGTGCCGACCTTGGCGCGCAACGCGCCGAGCGCGTCGTTGACGACCTGCTCGCGATCGGCGGCGAAGAACACGAGGTCCCCGGTCCGGGCGCCGGTGCGCTCGATGATCGTGGCCAGCACCTCGGCCGACAGAAACTTGACGATGGGCGACTGCAGCCCTTCCTCGTTCGGCTTCGCTGCGTCGTTGACCTTGATGTACGCGAGCCCGCCGATGCCGTAGATCTTGGCGAAGGTCGTGTAGTCGTCGATCTCCTTCCGCGTGAGCGTGCCGCCGCCGGGAACACAAAGCGCCGCTACGCGGCCGTTGGGCAGTTCCGCCGCGGTGCGAAACACCTTGAAGTCCACCGTCTTCATAACGTCGGTGAGCTCGGTGAGCTTGAGCGGGATGCGCAAGTCGGGCTTGTCCGAGCCGTAGTCGCGCATCGCGTCGGCGAACTGCATCACCGGGAAGGGGGCCGGGAGCTCGACGTTCAGCGCGTCCCTGAACATCGTGCGGACGAGGCCCTCCATGATCTCGCGGATCTCGAGCTCGTCGAGGAACGACGTCTCGATGTCGATCTGCGTGAACTCGGGCTGGCGGTCGGCGCGCAGGTCCTCGTCGCGGAAGCAGCGCACGA
>CAYGYQ010000124.1:0-9994 GCA_964354035.1 uncultured Bordetella sp. | reverse complement strand
CGCCTGGACCGACCCAACGGTCAGCACCTCGGCCTGGGCAAGGGGCGACACTCCTGTCTCGGTGCGCCGCTCGTACGGATGGAAATGAATGCAGCCCTGCGCACGCTCATCGGCCGACTCGATGGGCTGACGGTCGGGGATTCGGCGCCGGAATGGGAAGCGCGGGTGGGACACAGGTGGCTGAACAGTCTTCCGGTGAACTTCACGCCTTGTCATGGGACGTAGATTCAACGGGCAAGGGCGACGCCGATTGCTTTCGCTGATGCGGCGCAGCGGGTATGCCGAAGCCATGTCGCCTGCGCGGTCGGCCGTTGACCCGCGCGGCCGCGCCACCGATACTCGGCGGCGCCCGCTCGAATCGCCAGCGCGTTCGTCGCGCCCGTGACGCCCGCGCCGCCCGCAACCCGCCGAGGACATTCGACGTGACCCGCAAGATCTTCACCGCCTGCCTCGGCACCGAGACCAACTCCTTTTCCCCGATTCCCACGGGTCTCAAGCTGTTCGAGCGCACGATGCTCGTGCGCGGCGGGGCGCACGGCGACAAGCCCGGTGTCTTCGCGCTGCCGCTGATCCACTGGAAGCAGCGCGCCGAGGCGCTCGGCTGGACGGTGGTCGAAAGCGTAGCCGCCTTCGCGATGCCGGCCGGCGACACCACCCGCGCGACGCACGAGGCGCTGCGCGACGAGATTCTCGGTGACCTGATGCGCGCGCTGCCGGTCGACGCGGTGCTGCTGAACCTGCACGGTGCGATGATCGCCGACGGCTATCCGGACGCCGAGGGCGATCTGCTGACACGCCTGCGCGCGCTGGTCGGGCCCGGCGTGGTGATCGGCGTCGAGCTCGACCTCCACTGCCACCTCACCCACGCGAAGGTTGACGCCGCCACAGCGATCGTCATCTACAAGGAATATCCGCACGTCGACGTGACCGAGCGCGCCGAGGAGCTGTGGCGCATCGTCGAGGCCACGCTCGCCGGACGGATCCGGCCGACGATGGCCTTGCACGATTGCCGGATGCTCGGCATCTTCCCGACCACGCGCGAGCCGGTCCGCGGCTTCGTTGACCGCATGAGCGCGCTCGAAGGCAAGGACGGGATTCTCTCGGTCTCGCTCGGGCACGGATTTCCCTGGGGCGACACGCCGGAAGTGGGCGTGCGCGTGCTGGTCGTCGCCGACGGCGACCCCGCCAGGGCCGAGGCGCTCGCGGCGACGCTCGGGCGGGAGGTCTGGGCGATGCGCGAGACGATGTCGCCGCCCTTCCTCGACCTCGAGAGCGCGATCGACCGCATTGCCGGCCACAACGGACCGAAGCCGCTCGTGCTCGCCGACGCCGCGGACAACCCGGGCATCGGCGCGGCGGGCGATTCGACATTTCTGCTGCGTCGGCTGATAGAGCGCGGCATCGGCGGCGTTGCCATCGCGCCCTTCTACGACCGCGGCGCGACCGAGCTCGCGTTCGAGGCCGGACTCGGGGCGACCTTCGACGTGCGCCTGGGCGGCAAGTACGGCCCCGCCTCCGGTGCACCGGTCGACGCAGGCGTGATGGTGAAGGGCCTCGTTCGCGCCGCCTTCCAGCGCTTCGGCAAGGCGCTGACCCCGATGGGCGACATGGCATGGCTCAGGATCGGGCCTGACGACAACGCGCGCGCCATCGACATCGTCGTCAACGACCATCGCACCCAGGCCTTCAGTCCCGAGTGCTTCACTTGCGCCGGCGTCGATCTCGCGCAGACCCGTGCTGCGATCGTCAAATCGACGCAGCATTTCCACGCCGGCTTCCTGCCGGTCGCCGCCGACATCCTCTACGTCGCGGCGCCCGGCACGGGCTCGATGGACATGCGTGCCCTGGTCTATCGCCGCGTCGCCGGTCCGCTGTGGCCGCGCGACCTGGCGGAGGGCGGCGACACGGGGCTCGATCCGGTTGCCGCGTCGGGCCGGACCTTGCCTTCCGCCGGAGTTCGCCGCGCCTGACGGCGCCAATTCCCGTAACATCCGGATCGACGGACGGCCGCCCGGTACGCACGAAGGTTCTGCCGGCACGAATCCTGCACCCGCGCGCGCACCGGGCTCCCACATAAGTGAAAGAGAAACCATGTCCGATCGCGGCTACTTGCGGCAACCTTCGATCTGCGGCGATGCCATCGTGTTCGTCTGCGACGACGACCTGTGGCGCGCCGATGTTGGGGGCGCAATAGCGCGGCGGCTGACGGCGGGCCTCGGCGAGCCGGCCACGCCGGTCCTGTCGGCTGACGGAAAGTGGATCGCCTATGTCGGCCGCGACGAGCAGCATCCCGAGGTATTCCTGATGCCCGCGGAGGGCGGGCCGGCGCGACGGATGACCTGGCTCGGCCCCGACGTGCTGGTTCGCGGCTTCACGCCCGACGGCGACATCCTGTTCGTCACGACGCACGGTCAACCGTTCTTTCGCAATTACCGTGCGTTCACGCTGCCCGTCACGGGCGGCTTGCCGCAGCTCCTGCCGTACGGGCAAGTCAACCACCTGGCTTACGGACCGAATGGCGCCCGGGTGATCGGCCGCAACACCGCCGACCCCGCGCGCTGGAAGCGCTACCGCGGCGGGACGGCCGGCCACCTGTGGGTCGATGCCGAGGGGCGGGGGACGTTCCGCCGGATGACCGGACTGAACGGCAACATCACGAGCCCGATGTGGGTTGGCGGGCGCATCTATTACCTGGCGGACGGGGAGGGCGTGGGGAACCTCTACTCGTGCCTGCCCGACGGCTCGGATCTCTCCCGGCACACCGACCACGACGACTACTACGCGCGCCATGCGCAGACCGACGGCACGCGCATCGTCTACCAATGCGGGGCCGCGCTATGGCTGTTCGACCCGGCCACGGACAGCACGCGGCGCCTCGACATCCGCGTGCCCGCGCATCGCACGCAGGCGGCGCGCCGCTTCGTTCCGGCGGCCCCGCATCTCGCCGGCTTCAACGTGCATCCGGCCGGACACAGTCTGGCCGTCGACGCGCGCGGCAAGCTGTTCACGTTCGCGCTGTGGGAGGGAGCGGTGAATCAGCATGGCGCGGCCGACGGTGCGCGCTATCGCCATGGACAGTGGCTCCCCGACGGCGCGACGCTGGTCGGGGTAAGCGACGCCTCGGGGGAGGAGCGCATCGAGGTGTTCGCGGCGGGCCAGGCGCGCGCGCTCGGGTGGGATATCGGGCGTGTGCTTGCATTGCGCGTCGCGCCGAAGGGAAAGCGGATCGCGATCGCCAACCATCGCAACGAAGTGCTGATCGGCGATCTCGAAACCGGCGCGCTGACGGTGGTCGATCGCAGCGACGCCGGACGCAGCGATGACCTCGCGTGGTCGCCCGATGGCGCGTGGCTCGCCTATGTGTTCTGGACGAGCCTGCGGCACTGCGCGATCAAGCTGCACCAGGTCGGGACAACGCAATCCACGCTGGTCACGCAGCCCGAATTCCGCGACTACTGTCCCGCGTTCGATCCGGAGGGGAAGTACCTCTATTTCCTGTCGCTGCGCACGTTCGATCCGGTCTACGACAACGTGCAGTTCGAGTTGAGCTTTCCGCGGGCCGCGCGACCGTACCTGATTGCGCTGCAGGCCGGGCAACGGCCGCCGTTTGATCCGGAGCCGAAGGGTCTCAAGGCGGACCATGCGACGCCGGCACAGAAGGCGGATCCGGCGGACCTGCGGCCGGCGCTGGCGATCGACCTCGACGGCATCGCGCAACGCGTCGCGGCGTTTCCGGTGGCCGAGGGCCGCTACGGCCAGATCGCCGGCGTCGACGGCAAGGCGCTGTGGACGTCCTTCCCCATTCCCGGCGCGCACGGCCGCGGCGGCCACAAGGAAACTCCCGGCCGGCTGGAGGTCTTCGACTTCGCGACGCTCAAGGTGGACGTGCTGGCTGACAAGGCCGACGGCTTCGCGCTCGCGGCGGATGGCGCGAGCCTGATCGTGCGCGTGAACAACCGGCTGCGCGCGATCGACCCGACGCGCAAGGCCGACCCGTATGCGGACACGAAACTGGCGCAAGCCGGCGATGCGCCGTCGCGGATGAGCGGCTGGGTCGACCTCGATCGCATTCGCGTGTCGGTCGAGCCGAGGAGCGAGTGGCGACAGATGCTGCGCGAAGTATGGCGCCTGCAGCGCGACCAGTTCTGGGTGCAGGACATGTCGGGCGTGGACTGGGAAGCGGTCTACCGGCGCTACCTGCCGCTGCTTGATCTCGTGGCCACGCGCGGCGAACTCTCCGATCTGATCTGGGAAATGCAGGGCGAACTCGGCACGTCGCACGCCTACGAGGCCGGGGGCGATTACCGCAAGCCGCCGCAAGTCGCGCTGGGGTTCCTGGGCGCCGATTTCGCACTCGCGGCCGACGGCACGGGCTACGAGATCGCGCACATCGTCACCGGCGACCCGTGGGACGCCGCGGCCGATTCGCCGCTGAACGCGATCGGTGTGGCGGCGCAGGTCGGCGAGCGCGTCGTCGCCGTCAACGGCCAGCCGATGACGCCCGAGTTGCCGCCCCAGGCGCTGCTCGTGCATCAGGCTGCCGCGAAGGTCGAGCTGACGCTGGCGCCGGCCGCTGCCGGCGGCGCGGCCGAAAAGCAGCGCACGGCGCTCGTCACCACGCTCGCCGACGAGGTCCCGGCGCGCTATCGTGAATGGGTCGAGCGCAACCGGCGCTTCGTGCACGAGCAGTCGGGCGGGCGCGTCGGGTACTTCCATCTGCCGGACATGATGTCGGCCGGATTCGCCGAGTTCCATCGCTATTTCGTCGCCGAATGCGACCGCGACGCGCTGATCGTCGACGTGCGCTACAACCGCGGCGGCCACGTGTCGCAATTGCTGCTGGAGAAAGTGGCGCGCCGGCGCATCGGCTACGATCTGTCGCGCTGGGGGCCGCCGGTCCCGTATCCGGCCGAGTCGCGCGCGGGGCCGTGCGTTGCGCTGACCAACGAGCACGCGGGCTCGGACGGGGACATCTTTTCGCACTGCTTCAAGCTGATGGGCATCGGGCGCCTGGTCGGCACGCGCACCTGGGGCGGGGTAGTCGGCATCTGGCCGCGCCATCTGCTGGTCGACGGCAGCGAAACCACACAGCCGGAATTCTCGTTCTGGTTCGACGACGTGGGCTGGGCAGTCGAGAACTACGGCACCGATCCGGAGATCGAGATCGACAACGCGCCGCAGGATGCCGCGGCGCAGAAGGACAGGCAGCTGGAAACCGCGCTCGCGACGGCGTTGCAGATGCTGGAGGCGACGCCGCCGCACAAGCCGCGCTTCGGCCCGCGGCCGAAACTCGCACGCGGCCCGCTGCCGCCGCGACCGAAACCAGCGCGGTGACGCGGACGACCTGCGCGGCAAGGCAGCGTCACGAGGGCGCCCGAAGGCAGCATCACGCAGCGCCGGTGACGATGGCGATGCGGTTGTGCAATCGCTGCATGGCGGACAACGCGCGACTCTCCGTGGGTGCACGCGCCCGGGTTACGCGTCGCCGCGCGCGGTCGGCCGGGTCGGATCGGCGCACCACTCGCTCCAGGAGCCCGGGTAGAGCCGGGCGCCGTCGAGCCCCGCGTGCGCCATCGCGAGCAGATTGTGGCACGCGGAGACGCCGGACCCGCAGTAGTGCACGACGTCGGCGGGAGTGCGGCCGCCCAGAAGCGCGCCGAATTCGGCGGCCAGCGTCCCCGCCGCCTTGAACCTGCCCTGAGCATCGAGATTCTCGGCGTAGGGCCGATTGAGCGCACCGGGAATGTGCCCGGCGACCGGATCGAGGGGTTCGACATCGCCTAGATACCGCTCGCGGGCGCGGGCGTCCACGAGGAGCAGCGAACGGGTGGTCAGGCTTGCCGCGATCGCCGACGCATCGAGGTTCGACGCACGAGGCCGTGCGATGAACGTGGTGCGCGTGTGGATCGGTATTGCCGTCGCGACCGGCCGGCTCTCGCGCGTCCACGCGGCAAATCCGCCGTCGAGCACCGCCGCCGCATCGTGTCCGAGCGCGCGCAGCATCCACCACAGGCGCGCCGCGTACATGCCGCTGCCCTGGTCGTACGCGACGACCTGTCTCGTGGCATCGATGCCGAGGCGGCCGCACAGCTCGGCGCAGGCACTCGCGTCTGGCAGCGGATGCCGACCGTTGCGGCCGGTCTTCGGTGCGGACAGGTCGCGGTCGAGGTGGACGAACCGGGCGCCGGGCAGGTGGCCGTCCCGATACGCGGACTCCCCCCATGCTTCGGGTTGCGTGAGATCGTGGCGCACGTCGACCAGGACGAACGCCGGATCGGCGAGATGCGCGGCGAGATCCGCCGTGGAGATGAGCGTGGTGAACATCAGTCGCTCGTCGCCATGGTCCGGCACTCAGCGCGGCGCGATGTGCGCGTCGAGCTCGCGGCGGAGGAATTCGTGGAAGTGCTGCATCCCGTCCTCCATCGGCGACTGGTAGGGCCCCTCCTCGCTGCGGCCCTGCCGATAGAGCGCGCGGCGGCCCGCGTCCATCCGCTCGGCGATCTCGTCGTCCTCGGCGGCCGTTTCCATGTACGCGGCCTGCTCGGCCTCGACGAACTCGCGCTCGAAGAGCGCAATGTCCTCGGGGTAGTAGAACTCGACCACGTTGGTCGTGCGGTCGACCTCGCGCGGGATCAGCGTGCTGATCACGAGCACGTGCGGGTACCACTCGAGCATGATGTTGGGATAGTAGGTGAGCCAGATCGCGCCGTGCTTCGGCACTTCGCCGCGGTAGTAGTCGAGCACCGCCTTGTGCCAGCGCTCGTAGGTCTTGCTGCCGGCCTTGCCGAGGCTGGTGATGCCGACGGTCGGCAGCGAGGCCCACGGCGCGAATTCCCAGCGCAGGTCCTCGCAGGTGACGAAGTTGCCGAGGCCCGGATGGAACGGGACGACGTGGTAATCCTCGAGGTAGACCTCGATGAAGGATTTCCAGTTGTAGCTGCACTCGTGGATCTCGACCCGGTCGAGCACGTGGTCGCTGAAGTCGAAGTCGCGCACGCCGAGGCTCGCGAGGTCCGCACGGACGTCGCGCGGCCCGTCGAACAGCAAGCCGCTCCAGTTCGAAAGTGGCGACCGGCCGAGGTTGAGGCAAGGCTTGTCGGCGAAGTGCGGCGCACCGAGGAGCTCGCCCTTCAAGTCGTAGGTCCAGCGGTGGATCGGGCAGACGATGTTGGGCACGTTGCCGCGCCCCTGGAGCATGATCGCCTGCCGGTGCCGGCAGATGTTCGAGACGAGCTCGATGCCCTGCGCGTTGCGCACGAGCGCCTGCGCGTTGTCGCGCCATGCGAGGGCGTGGTAGTCGCCCGGGTTCGGCGCCATCAGCTCGTGCCCGACATAGCCGGGGGCGCGCGCGAACAGCAACCGCTGCTCGGCAGCGTAAACCGCGGGATCGCAGTACCAGGAGGCCGGGAGCTGCGACGTTGCGCGCCGCAGACGCTCGACCGTAGCGAGGTTGGACATCAGCCTGCCCTTTCATCGCGAATTTTGGTCCACTCACCCAGCGAGTCAGACCAACCAACCCAACCCAACAACCCGGGACGATTACGGCGTTTCGGCCGCCCCGGACCGCTTTGCTAAGTCGGCCGCGCGAAAGGATCGCGTAAGGCCGCGTCGTCAAAAAATGCTAGTATAAAGCTGGCGTGGAACACGGGTCAAATCTGGTGCTGTCGCTGCCCTATTTCAAGGCTCGGCTGCGGTGACCTCCATTCGCTAACTGGCTCGTCGCTTCGTTCGCGCGCATCGGATCGCGTTCGGCTGCCCGGCGGCCCAAGAGCATTGCAAACCCATGGCCAAGTCCAGCGCCGTTCCCGCCAGCTTCGAGACTGCCTTGGCGGAACTGGAGGAGATCGTCGCCGCGATGGAGGGTGGGCAGCTGCCGCTCAAGGAATCGCTGGTTGCCTACAAGCGCGGCGCGGAGCTGCTCCAGTACTGCCAGTCGACCCTGAAGGACGCGGAGCAGCAGGTGCAGGTCTACGAAAAGGGGCTGCTCAAGGCATTCGACGCGCCTGCCGCCGATGTCGCCGGCACCGATGAATCCTGATCTCGCCTGGGCGGTGTGGTGCGGCGAGCGGCAGCGTCGGGTCGAGGACGTCCTCGCGCGTGTGCTGCCGGCGGCGGACCTGCCCCCGGTTTCGCTCAGCCAGGCGATGCGTTACGCCGTGCTGGACGGAGGCAAGCGGATGCGCCCGCTGCTCGCCTACGCGGCCGGCGAGCTCGTTGCCGCGCCGCCCGACCGGGTCGACCACGCCGCCGCCGCCGTGGAACTCGTCCACGCCTATTCGCTCGTCCACGATGACCTTCCGTGCATGGACGACGATGCGCTGCGCCGCGGCAAGCCGGCCTGCCATGTCGCGTTCGGCGAAGCCATGGCGCTGCTGGCTGGGGACGCCCTGCAGGCGCTCGCGTTCGGCGTCCTGGCCGAGGGCGGACTGGCCGATGCTGGCGGCGCCTGCGCGCTGCTCGCCGGTGCGTCCGGCGTGCGCGGGATGGCGGGCGGGCAGGCGGTCGACCTGGCGAGCGTGGGCGCGACCCTTGCGCAGCCGGAGCTGGAATCGATGCACCGGATGAAGACGGGCGCCCTCATTCGCGCGTCGGTGCAGCTGGGCGCCGCCTGCGGCCGGCCGCTCGCCGAGGGCGAAGCGGCCGCGCTCGACGCCTACGCCGCAGCCGCGGGGCTCGCCTTCCAGGTGGTCGACGACGTGCTCGATGTCGAAGGCTCCGCGGCGTCGCTCGGCAAGACCGCCGGCAAGGATGTCGCGCAGGGCAAACCGACCTTCGTCACCTGTCTCGGCCTCCCCGCGGCCAGGAGGCGCGCGGAGGCGCTGCGGGTCGAGGCGCGCGCCGCGCTCGCCCCGTTCGGCGGCGCCGGGCGCAGGCTCGCCGAGCTCGCCGACTGGATCGTATTGCGGACGCACTGATGTACCCGATCCTCGACCAGGTCCACGATCCCGCGGCGTTGCGCCGCCTCGACCGCGAAGCGCTCCCGCAGCTCGCGCGCGAGCTGCGCGCGTTCCTGCTCACCTCGGTCGCGCAGACCGGCGGACACCTGTCGTCGAATCTCGGCACCGTCGAGCTAACGATCGCGCTGCATTACGTGTTCGACACGCCGCGCGACCGCATCGTCTGGGATGTCGGCCACCAGACCTACGCCCACAAGATCCTGACGGGGCGGCGCGCGGCGATGGGCCGGCTGCGGATGGCGGGCGGGCCGTCGGGCTTTCCGCGGCGCTCGGAAAGCGAGTACGACACCTTCGGCACCGCGCATTCGTCGACATCGATTTCGGCGGCGCTCGGCATGGCGGTCGCCGCGAAGCGCAAGGGCGAGAGCCGCGGCGTCGTCGCGGTGATCGGCGACGGTGCGATGAGCGCCGGCATGGCGTTCGAGGCGCTGAACAACGCGGGCACCGCGGGTGCCGATCTGCTGGTGATCCTCAACGACAACGAGATGTCGATCTCGGAGCCCGTGGGCGCGCTGAACGGCTACCTCGCCAAGCTGCTCGCGTCGGGCTTCTACAACTCGGTGCGCCGGGGCGGCAAGGAAGTGCTGTCGAAACTCCCGCCGGTGCAGGAGCTCGCGCGGCGCTGGGAAGAGCACATGAAGGGGATGGTGCTGCCCGGCACGCTGTTCGAGGAGCTCGGGTTCAACTACATCGGGCCGATCGACGGTCACGACATCGATGCACTGGTGAAGACGCTCGCGAACGTGAAGGCGTTGCGCGGGCCACAGCTGCTGCACGTGATCACGAAAAAGGGCTACGGCTACGCGCGCGCGGAGGACGATCCGATTCTCTATCACGGCGTCACCAGATTCGACCCGGCCGCCGGCTATGCGCCAAAGGCAGGCCCGCGACCGGCCTACACGAAGATCTTCGGCGACTGGCTCTGCGACATGGCGGCAGCCGACCCGCGTCTCGTGGCGATCACGCCGGCGATGCGCGAGGGATCGGGGCTCGTCCGTTTTTCGCAGGAGTATCCGGAGCGCTATTTCGACGTCGGC
>CAYGYQ010000123.1:0-10076 GCA_964354035.1 uncultured Bordetella sp. | reverse complement strand
TCGGCGTGGCCACCGCGACGGCGGGCGTCATCGTCGGCGCCATCACGCTGACCGGACTCGGTCTCAGGATGACCGAGTTCGTCGAGTTCGTCTCGCAGGGCAACGTGATCGCGATGCTGCTGTTCATCGCCTTCGTGTGCCTCGTGCTGGGCCTGGGCGTGCCGACGACAGCCAACTACGTGCTGGTCGCCACGCTGATGGCGCCGGTGGTGGTCGAGCTGGGCGCGCAGGCCGGGCTCGTCATTCCGCTGATCGCCGTGCATCTGTTCGTCTTCTACTACGGAATCATGGGGGACATCACACCGCCGGTGGGGCTCGCGACCTTCGCCGCGGCGGCGATCTCCGGCGAGAACGCCATCGCGACGGGCATCCAGGGCTCGCTGTACGCGCTGCGCACCGTGATCCTGCCGTTCATCTGGATCTTCAATCCGCAGCTGCTGCTGATCGACATCGACAGCATCGCCGAGCTGGTGAGCGTCGTCGTCGCGTCCACGCTGGCGATGCTGATTTTCGCCGCGGTGACGATGAACTGGTTCCGGATCAAGAACCGGCTGTGGGAAACGCTGCTGCTGGCGTTCGCGTGCCTGCTGCTGTTCCGGCCGGATTTCTTCATGGACTTTCTCGCGCCCGAGTACGCGCATCTGCCGGCCACGAAGGCGGTGGAAGTCGCGAAGAACCTGTCCGATGGCGGGCGCCTGGTGATGGTGATCAAGGGCTCGACGATCGAGGGCGACGACGTCACCAAGACGGTCGCCGTGCGGCTGGGCCCTGCCGGCGACGACGGCCGCAAGCGCCTGGCGGAGGCGGGGCTGACGCTCACTTCGCTCGGCGACGCCACGCAGATTTCGGGTGTGAAGTTCGGCTCGCGCGCGAAGAAATCCGGCTTCGAGCAAGGGTGGGATGTGGCGCGGATCGAGGTGCCCTCCGGCCGGGCGACGCCGCACTGGTTCTACCTGCCCGCCGTGGCACTGATCGCGCTCGTCTGGTGGACGCAGGGACGGCGGATGCGCGCGGTGCGTGCGCCGGGGGCGTTGTGACGCCGCGACACCGGCAGCTTGCGCCGCCGCCCCGTTGGCACAAGCGCCTGAACCTGGAGCGCGGCCGAGGCCGCGCCTACGACGAGGACCCGTGGGCGCGGGCTTGCCCGCGCTCATGGGCACAAGCGCCTGAACCTGGAGTGCGGCCGAGGCCGCGCCTGCGACATTAGCGCGGTTTTGCCGGTGGAGGGGTAAGTGAGCGCCGCGCCCCGCATTGCGCTGATCCACGCGCTTGCGCATTCGATCGCGCCGGTCAACGCCGAGCTCGACCGGTCGTGGCCCGAGTGCGTGCGGATGAACCTGCTGGACGACAGCCTGGCGGCTGATCTCGCGCGGAGCGCCCCCGGACTCGACGCCCGGATGACCGTACGCTTCGAGGCGCTGGCCGCCTATGCGATCGGCACCGGCGCGCAGGGCATCCTGTTCACCTGCTCCGCGTTCGGGCCGTGCATCGACGCCGTCGCCGCGCGCTGGCCCGAGATCCCGGTGCTGAAGCCGAACAAGGCGATGATCGACGATGCCGTGCGGGCCGCCACCACCGGCGGGCGCAGCGGGCGCATCGGCCTCGTCGCGACATTCGCGCCGACGCTCTCGTCGATGCCGGCCGAGTTTCCGTCGGAGGTCGAGGTCATTCCCGTGCTCGCCGAAGGCGCGCTCGCCGCGCTCGATGCGGGCGACGTCGCGACCCACGATCGACTCGCTGCCGACGCTGCGCACAGGGCGCAGGCAATGGGATGCGACGTGATCGCGCTGGCGCAATTCAGCCTCGCGCGCGCGGCGCCCGCGGTGGCGCGCGCGGTCCCGCTGCCGGTGCTCACCACGCCGGCGAGCGCCGTGCGGCGGTTGCGGTCGCGATTGGAAATAGGCAAGGCCCGGCCGGACACCCGCAGCAGCGTTTGAGGCGGGCCTTGTAGCCCGGCGCGTCAGTCGATCTTTGCGCCGGAGGAATTGATCACCGGATCCTGCTATCCGGTGTAATTGCGCAGTTTCCCGACGTCCGCGATCTTCACGTCGCGCCCGTCGACCGCGATCAGGCCGGCCTCGGTCAGGTCGTGCAGGATGCGCGAAAAGTGCTCCGGCGTGAGGTTGAGGCGCGACGCGACGATCGCCTTCGACGTCGGCAGCGTCACCGTGTACGGCGCCGCCGCACTTGCCTGGTCCTCGTCCTGCCGCAGCAGGTAGCCGATGACGCGCTGCGTGCCGGACTGCAGCGAATAGCTCTCGACGTCCATGATGAGACCGTGCAGCCGCCACGACAGGCCGGCGAGCATCTTCTTCGCGAAACCGGGATCGTGCTCCAGCCCGTCGAACACCGCCTGCTTCGACACGTGCAGCAGCAGAGAATCGGCGAGCGTCTGGGCCATCACGATGTACGGCTTTCCCGTGAACATCAGCGCCTCGCCGAACGAATAGCCGGGGCCGATGATCTCGATCACCTTCTCGCTTCCCTGGGGCGTGACGAACGAGAGCTTCACCTGTCCGTAGATCACGAGATGGAAGCCCACGCAGGCGTCGCCCTTGTTGAACAGTATCTCGCCGCGCGGAACGTGGAGCTCGGTCGTGCCGGCGGTGATCCGGTCGATCTCGGCGGGCGCGAACTCCTTGAACAGCGGCAAATTGGCGAGGAACGCCTGGATCTTGATTTTCGGCGGCATCGGCACGGCGGTGGCGGGGGCGTAGGTGGAGGGCGGCGGCTAGCCTATCACAGCACCCCGATGTCGCTCCCGCTGGAGGCGCGCGCGGGGGTCGCGGTTGCGCCAATTGCCGCGGCGGGGGATCATATGCGGTTCCGACGCAAAGCCCCATACGAAAGCTTCCCATGGCCGATCCCCGTGCTCTCGATGAACCTCTCTCCGAAACCGAGCTCGACGAACTCGAGACCTTTCTGGCGTCCGATGCGGTCCCGCACGACTGCATGGACCTCGAGATGCTCGACGGCTATCTTGCGGCGATCGTGTCCGGACCCGACGCCATACAGCCTTCGGAATGGCTGCCGCAGGTGTGGAGCGAAGGCAACAAGAGCGCAGCCGCGGCCTTCGCCAACAACGACCAGGCGCAGAAGATCATGGCGCTCGTGCTGCGGCACCTGGTCGGCATTCAGCGCACGCTCGGCGAATCGCCGACGCGCTTCAAGCCGCTCCTCTATCTGCCCGAGGAGAAGGCGCGCGGCAGCGAGCGCATGCCACCCGAGGGCGCCGCATGGTGCGAAGGCTACATGGCCGGGGTCAAGCTGCGCGACGACGAGTGGCAGCCGCTGTTCGACACGCCGGATGCGCGTGACTGGATCTTTCCGGTCGAGGCGCTCGCGTTCGGCGATCGCGACGACGACTTCACCGAGTGGGTCGACAGCGACGAGAAGCGCGCGGAGCTGATCGACGAGCTGCCGGTCGCCGCGGTGCTGATCTATCGCTTCTGGCAGGAGCGCCGCAGCGCCAAAAGGGTTCTGGGCAAGGGGCCGCGGCGCGGAACCGTGGCCGAGAACGCGCGCAAGTCGCGGCAGCGGCTGCACTGACCGGCGCTGCCCCTGCCTCTGGCGCGGATCAACGGGGCGGATCGGCGAGCACCAGGATTTCGCCGGGCGCGACGACAAAACGCACGCGCGCGCCCGGTGTCTGCGCCTCGGCGAAGCGCGCGTGGGGCAAGTCCGCAACGACGCGCAGTGCGCCCACGATGAGCTCGTGGCGGACGAACTCGCCGAGGAATTCCGTCGTGCCGACTTCGGCGTCGAAGGCGAGCCCCTCGACCGGCCCCGGGCCGGCGAGCCGCACCGCGTGCGGACGAAACGCGACCGCCACTTTTCCTCCTGCGCCCGCCGCGATGCCGGCGACGCGCCCAGCCGGCAAGGCGACGCGGCCAAGGCCGTCGACTTCGATCGTGGACATGCCGGCCGCACCAGCCTGTACGGTTCCCGCATAGAGATTGATGGACCCGACGAACTCGGCAACGAACCGGTTGACCGGCGCATCGTAGAGCTCCCGTGGCGTGCCGACCTGCTGGATCACGCCTTGATCGAGCACCGCCAGGCGATCGGCAATGGTCATCGCCTCCTGCTGGTCGTGGGTGACGAACACCGTGGTGATGCCCAGCCGCCGCTGCAGCCGCTTCAGCTCGAGCCCGGTCGACGACCGCAGCTTCGCATCGAGGTTCGACAGGGGCTCGTCGAGCAGCAACACGCGCGGCTCGATGGCCAGCGTGCGGGCGATCGCCACGCGCTGCTGCTGTCCGCCCGAGAGCTGACCCGGGCGGCGGTCGTCGTAGCCTTTGAGGCTTACGAGATCGAGCACGTCGCGCACGCGCGCCCGGATGCGCTCGCGCGCCCAGTGCCGCTCCTCGAGCCCGAAAGCGACGTTCTCGCCGACGGTGAGATGCGGCCACAGCGCGTAGTTCTGGAACACCATGCCGACGTCGCGTTGCCACGGCGGCAGCGCGGCGACGTCGATATCGGCGATTCGCACCCGTCCCGCGTTGGCGCGATTGAACCCGGCGAGCAGGCGCAGCAGCGTTGATTTGCCGGACCCCGACGGTCCGAGCAGCGCGAAGAACTCGCCGGGGGCGATCGACAGCGAAATGTCGCGCAGCACGACGTTGGCGCCGTAGGCGAGGTTAACGCCCTCGATCTCGATGCCGACGCCCGTTGTTCCCGGGACTCCCATTGTCACTCCGTGTCCGCGGTGATCCTGGCGCCACCGGCCCGCGCGTCGAGCAGGCGCTGCGACACGTACATTCCGAGCGCGACGATCACGATGGCGATCACGCCCAGCGCCGCCGCGGGCCCGCGCGTCGCGATGCTCTGGTTGTAGAGGTAGATGCCGTAGGACAGCGGCGCCTGCGACTCGCTCGTCACGAGCAGGATCGTCGCCGACAGCTCGACGGCGGCCGTGGTGAAGCTGGTGACGAAGCCGGCGAGGATCCCGCCCATCATCAGCGGGATCACAATCCGGCGCGCGGTGCGCCGCCGGTTGGCGCCGAGGCATTGCGCCGCCTCCTCGAGCGAGACGTGCACCTGCTGGAGCGCGGCCACGCAGGAGCGCACCGCGTACGGCAGCCGCCGCACGGCGTAGGCCAGCATGATCGCGATCCAGCTCGCTGTCAGTGCGCCGCCGATGAAGGGCAGCTCGATGCCGCGAAACGCCCGCAGGAAGCCGATCGCGAGCACGATGCCCGGGATCGCGAGCGCCGCGGAGGCGCCCCAGTCGAGCCAGTGCCGGCCGGGGAGCCGCGTGCGCAGCACGAGGTACGCGATCGCGGTGCCCAGCACGACGTCGATGCCGGCGGCCAGCGTGCAATAGAGCAGCGTGTTGCCGATCATCCGGCGGGAATCGGTGAGCACGAGGGCGAAATGCTGCAGCGTGAACCCTTCCGGGAGCACCGAGTAGCTCCATACCTTGGCGAGCGACAGCAGCAGCAGGCCAAGGTGCGGCGAGAGCACCAGCGCCAGGATGAGCAGCACCCAGCCGTACGCAAGCACTGCGCTCACACCGGCGAGCGGACGCTTGCGCATGGCCGTTCCGCCGCGCGTGAGTGTGGCGTAGTCGCGCCCCTTGGTGATCCGCGCCGAGAGCGCGAGCGCGCCGATGGAGAACACGATCATCACCAGCGCGATCACGTAGCCGATCGGATCCTCGAGCCCGACCGACGTGATGCGCAGGTACGCCTGCGGTGCCAGCATGTTGGTGACGTTGAGCACGAGCGGCGTGCCCAGATCGTCGAATACCTTGACGAACACCAGCGCGGCGCCCGCGACGAAGCCCGGTGCGGCGAGCGGGAACACGACGCGGCGGAACAGCCGGAACCCGTGACTGCCGAGATTCTGCGCCGCCTCCTCCATCGCACTGTCGATGTTCCCGAGCGCGGCGACGAGATTGAGCAGAATGAACGGGAAATAGTGCAACCCTTCGACGAAGATGACACCGTTCAATCCGTCCATGAACGGGATGCGGATGCCGAAGGCGTCGCCGAGCAGCAGGTTGATCGAGCCGTTGCGGCCGAACAGGAGCTGCAGCGCGACCGCGCCGACGAACGGCGGCATCACCAGCGGCAGCACGCCCAGCGTCTGCACCAGCGCGGCGCCGCGGAACTCGAAACGCACGGTGAGGTAGGCAAGCGGAACGGCGATGAGCGTCGCGAAGGCCACCGATCCCAGCGCCACCACCAGGCTGTTGACGAACGCCTCGCGCATCAGCGAGATCGACAGGAACGCACTGATGTGGCCGGTCGTGAAGCCGCCCTGGCCGTCGGCGAATGCCGTGTAGAGGACGGTCGCGACGGGCCACGCCAGAAAGACGAGGATGAACGCCGCGACCGGCAGCGCGAGCAGCCAGGCGCCGCTGGCGGGGCCGGGGGCCATGCGGACGGCGCCGACGGCGGCGGTCATTGCACGACTTCCGCGCTTGCGACGTTCGCTGCTGCGCTGCCGTTCAATGGGGGTCGCCCGAGCGCGGGCAAGCCCGCGCCCACGACGCAGCATTCGGCCGCAGCCCGCAGGCGCGGCCCTGACCGCGCTCTTCGCGTGCCGCCCCTGCGCTCATTTCACCGCGTTCGCGAGCTCGATCGCCTTGGCGTAATTGGCCTTGGCTTTCGCCGCCCATTCCTCTTCGATCTGCGTGCGGCGCTTCGTCGCGTCGGTGTCCTTCTTGTCCGCCTTGAAGGCGGCGAGGAGCGCCGGGTCGGCGGCCTGCTTGTCGTCGAGGGGCGGCGTGAAGACGAGCCGCCGCGCTTCATCGAGTTGCGGACTCGCCCGGTTGCCGACGCGCTTCTGCGCGTCATCGATCGCCTTGGCCGCCGCGGCAAGCTCCTTGTGGCGGAACGTGACGAGCTGGTCGAACAGCGCGACCACGACGTAGTAGCGCGATTCGGACAGATTGGAATCGAAGTTGACCTTGGCCTGGATCTTTCCCGAGAACGGATTGGGGTATCCGGCCGGCGCCTTCGCGTACGTCGCGGGCAGCACCGGCAGCCGGCTGATCTGCTTGTCGAGCAGCAGCGCCTGCCCTTCGTCGGAGAGCGTGAACTGGATGAACCGCTTGCCGGCTTCCGGGGCCTTGGCGCCGGCGACGAGCGCGATGTTGGCGGGCACGATCGAGGTCACGGACGGATAGACGAACTCCACAGGCATTCCCGAGTTCTTCGCGGCGAGGCCGAAGAAATCGATCACCAGCCCGATGCCGAACTGACCGCTCGCCACGCCGTCCGGGACGCCGAAACTGCGCTCGGTGATCGCCGCGGAATTGCCGGCGATCGCAAGGAGCTGTCCCCAGCCCTTGGCCCAGCCCTCCCCTTGCAGGATCGTCTCGACGGTGAGGTGCGTTGTGCCCGAGCGCGACGGGCTCGAGATCGCCAGATGTCCGTGGTAGACCGGATTGACGAGATCAGCCCACTCTTTCGGTTCGGGGAGCTTGTTCGCCGCGAGATAGCGGGTGTTCCACATGATCCCGTACCCGGCGAGCGCCTGGCCGAGGTAGAAACCCTCCGGATCGTTGATCGGATAGTTGCCGATCTTCGCCGGCACCGCGGGGTTCTGCGCATCGGTCTTCTGCAGCAGCTTCGACGACGACAGCACTTCGAACGCATCCGGCGCCGAAGCCCAGAAGATCTCCGGCCGGCTGCCCACCGGCTGCTCGCGCACGAACGCGATGCCCGCCGCGGTGTTCTTGTTCAGGATCTCGAGCTTGTCGTTCGGATACTTCGCCTCGAAGGCCTTCTTGTAGGCGGCCGTCAGTTCCTTCGGGAACGACGTGATGACCGTCACAGTTTCCGCGGCGGCGGGAAGAGCGAACGCCGCGGCGACGAGCAGTGCGACGAGGCGGCAGGCACGCGCGGGGCGTAGCGCGGGGACAGATCGACGAGCCATGGTTCTCCTCCGTGGTTTCGGGCGCGCGTCCGCACCGGACTCGCGTCGCCAGCCGCATTGTAGCGCCGCCAATCGTGGGCCCGGCCGGCAGTCGTCAGTCCCTCGCCATCCGCAGCTTGAGCTCCGTGCGGCCGATGAGGCGAAGATCGGGCACGAAGTTTTCCTTGCGCAGATGCCGGACGTCGTCCCGGCTCACCGGCCCCACCAGCATCAGCCGGCGCGTCGGGCTGTAGCGGGCGAGCTCCGGGCCGAACACCTTCTGCAGCACGTAGAAGGTCAGATAGTGATTGTCGACCATGGCGCGAATCGGCCGGTCGGAGCGGCGGACGATCTGGATGAGGTCGAGATCGAACAGCTTGTCACCGTTGACGAGCGAATGCCGCTCCGGGCCGTCCGAGAACACGTAATCGTAGGGCCGCTCGGGAATGGACGCGTATTGCACGCCGCGAAAGATCTTGTAGTAGCCGTCGACCTTCGGGCTGTGCACGTAGTCCACGAGATGAGCGAGCTCCGGCGGGAAGCACGCCATTGCCTTGTGGTGCCAGCCAAGGTCCTCCTCCATCGACGTGATCCGTCCGAGCGGCGCGCCTGCGGCGGCATTGTCGATCAGCGCGTGGGCAAGCACCACCGTCGAAACGCCGGAACCGAGCTCCAGCACCTCCTGCGGCCGGTATCGGCGCACCTCCTGGTAGAGCGTCAGGTAATCCGACCAGGACATGCCGGTCACTTCGGACATCGCCCGATACTTCCGGATGGCGCCGGCCACCGCCGGAATCCGTTCCAGTGCCGCTTCGGCGCGGCGCTCGTTGGCCGCGATCAATCGCTCGAGAACGAGGGCACGCAGCCGCGCGACGGGGGGAAGGCCGCGCGTATCCAGTGGGGGAAGGGGCATTGCAGCTCGCTCGTCGAACCGGGCACGTGGCCGGCGGGATGGGTGAAACTCGGAACAACCCTATCATGCCTGACCCTGGCGTCGGGCGTCGTCGCGTGCCGACGCGAAGCGCGCCAGCTGCGGGGTCGGGCGCCACCGATCGCTGCCCTGCCGTTTGACGCAGGTCAAGAGCCGTTTCGTTGCGTGGCATAAGCTTCGCTCAGGTTGAGCCGGGGTGGGCGGGGGATGGTGCGTCGTCGCCCGGAGTACCGTTTGGCGGCATCACACCCGGCAGGCCATCGCGACCCGAGCAAGGAATCGACCCATGGATTCGAGCAATCGCCTCATCGCCGGCGTCGGTCTCGCCGGCACGGCGCGCAAGAGCCGCTGGCCGGCGCGCCTCGACCTCGTCCAGAGCGGGACTGGTCTCATCCTCGCGCTGTTCATGTGGGGTCACATGTTCTTCGTGTCGACGATCCTCATCAGCAACGACGCGATGTGGACGATCACCAAGTTCTTCGAAGGGTATTTTTTCTTCGGCCGGTCCTACCCGATCATGGTCTCGTTCGTGGTTGCCGGAGTCATCGCGATGATCGTCGTGCACGCCTTCCTTGCCGTGCGTAAGCTCCCGATCAACTACCGGCAGTTCACGCTGTTCCGCGGGCACATGAAGATGCTGCAGCACGAGGACACCACGCTCTGGTTCTGGCAGGTGCTGACCGGCTTCGCGCTGTTCTTCCTCGCCGCCCCGCATGTCTACGTCATGCTGACGCACCCCGAGCTGATCGGCCCCTTCGAGTCGGCAGACCGCGTGTGGACCGGGCGCTACTGGCCGCTTTATATCCTGCTGCTGCTCGCCGTCGAGTTGCACGGCGGCATCGGCCTCTACCGGCTGGCGGTGAAATGGGGCTGGTTCGCCGGACCCGATCCCAATGCGACCCGGAAGCGCCTGAAGACGCTCAAGTGGGCGCTGACCGTGTTCTTCCTGGTGCTGGGCTTCGCCACGCTCGCCGCCTACATCAAGATCGGCATCGCGCACGCGCCGAATTACGGTCAGCCCTATGTACCGGCCGCGCTGCAGGCCGCGCCGCAGGGGACTCCAAAATGAAGATCGTCTATACCGACGTCCTGGTGATCGGCGGCGGGCTGGCGGGCCTGCGGATGGCGATCGGGGCGAAGCGCCGCGGGCATGACGTTATCATCCTGTCGCTGGTGCCGCCCAAGCGCTCGCACTCGGCGGCAGCCCAGGGCGGGATGCAGGCCTCGCTCGCCAACGTGATCAAGGGACAGGGCGACACCGAGGACGTCCACTTCGAGG
>CAYGYQ010000122.1:0-10242 GCA_964354035.1 uncultured Bordetella sp. | reverse complement strand
CTATATGCGACTGAACGATGACCAGCGCACGGTCGCGGCGATGGATGTGCTGGCGCCGGGAATCGGGGAAATCATCGGCGGCAGCCAGCGCGAGGAACGGCTGGGTGTCCTCGACGCCCGGATGGCCGAGGCCGGGATGGACCGCGAGCACTACGGCTGGTATCGCGACCTGCGCCGCTACGGCACGGTGCCGCACGCCGGCTTCGGCCTCGGCTTCGAGCGCACGGTCGCGTACGTCACTGGTCTTGCCAACGTGCGCGACGTCATTCCCTTTCCGCGAACGCCGGGGAACGCGCGGTATTGAGCGCTCTCCGCAATGGCGCCTGCCGCAGTCGAATCGATCCGAAGGGTCACTGCGATCGATGCCGGAGGGCTACCCGGCTAGAATGTTTCGGTTCGCGCCGGCCACCGGTTTCCCGATGCGCATCCTCCTGGTCGAAGACGACCCCATGATCGGCAAGACGCTGGTTGCCGCCTTGCAGCAGGACGGCTATGCCGTCGACTGGGTCAAGGATGGGCAGGCCGGACGCCTGGCGCTCGATACCGCGGACGGCGCCTACGCGCTGGTCCTGCTCGACCTCGGCCTGCCGCGCAAGAACGGACTCGAACTGCTCAAGGAGTTGCGCCGCGCGGGCAACAGGGTCCGGGTGCTGATCCTGACCGCCCGCGATGCCGTCTCCGACCGCGTGGCAGGGCTCGATGCCGGCGCCGATGACTACCTGGTCAAGCCGTTCAGCCTGGACGAGCTCGCGGCACGGATGCGGGCACTGCTGCGTCGCGATGTGACGCGCGGCGACAATGTGCTGCGCAACGGCGATCTTGCGCTCGACCCGGCCGCGCGCACGGTGACCCGCGCCGGGGCGCCGGTCGACCTTTCCAACCGGGAGTTCGCGCTGCTGGCCGCATTGCTGGAACGGCCGGGCACCGCGCTCTCCAAGCCGCAACTGGAGGAACGCCTGTACGGCTGGGGTGACGAAGTGGAGAGCAATGCCGTGGAGGTGCACGTCCACAACCTGCGCAAGAAGCTCGGAGCCGGCGCCATCCGCACGATCCGGGGCGTGGGCTACGTGATCGAGCGGGCATGAGCGCGCCGGGCCGCCCCAAGCGCGAATACCGGAGCGCGCAGCGCGAAGGTGATCCATTGAGCGCGCCGGGCCGCCCCAAGCGCGAAGGTGCTCCAATGACGTCGATCCGGCGGACGCTGCTTGCGTGGCTGCTGCTGGGTCTAGCAGCGGTCGCGGTGCTCGCGACGCTCGCCACCTACGTCGAAACCCGGCGCGAGATCGGCGAGCTTTTCGACCTGCAGCTGAAGCAACTCGCGTATTCGACCCAGATCGACGATCTGCTTGGCGGTCGAGCGCCAAATCGACCGCCCCGCGATGGCCGGCGCATCTCCGGCGTGTCCGAGATCGTCACGCAGATCTGGGACCGCAACGGTGTGCTGGTCTACTGGTCCCTGCCAGGCGCCGGATTGCCCGTCCCGGTCACCGAAGGCTATTCCGATGTCGCGCGCGACGGACGCGCCTGGCGCGTCTACACGCATGTCTCCGGCGACCATGCGCTGCAGGTGGCGCACGCGCTCGACGAGCGCCGCGAAATTGCGGCGCAAGCGGCCCTGCGCACACTGGTTCCGCTGGCATTGCTGATTCCTTTTCTCGGGTTGCTGATCTGGTATGCCGTGGGTCGCGGGCTGCGTCCGCTCGATGACATGTCCCGCGCCGTCGCGACGCGCCGGGCCGATGCGATGTCCCCGCTGGCGGAGGCGGGCCTGCCGCGGGAGCTGCAACCGCTGGCGGTGAGTCTCAACGCGCTGCTCGCGCGTCTCGATGAGGCGCTCTCCGCGCAGCGCAGATTCACCGCGGATGCCGCGCACGAACTGCGCACGCCGCTCGCGGCGCTGGCATTGCAGGTCGATTTCGCCGCGCGCGCGACCGATGCCCCGGCACGCGCCGCCGCGATGGCGGAGCTCAGGGCGGGCGTGGCGCGCGCGGCGCGTCTGGTCGAGCAGCTGTTGACCATGGCGCGGCTCGAACCGGAGGCGCAGGCCCGGAACTTCTCCAGGGTGGATCTGGTCGCGCTCGCCAACGACGCCATCGTCGCCCGTGCGCCCATCGCCGAGGCCAGAGGCATCGACCTGGGACGCACCGGCGCCGCGACCGTCGAGATGAGCGGCGATTCGGCAAACATTGCAACGCTGCTCGCCAACCTGCTCGACAACGCGCTGTGCTATACCCCCGCCGGCGGACGCATCGACGTCGCCGCGACCGAGGAGCCCGGTGGGGTGGTGCTGGCAGTGACCGACACGGGGCCGGGCATTCCCGTGGCCGAGCGCGGGCGTGTCTTCGAGCGTTTCCATCGCGGCATGAATGCGGACGACGCGGCGCACGGGAGGGGCAGCAGCGGCCTCGGCCTGTCGATCGTCCGGCGAATCGCCGACGCGCACGGCGCGACCGTCACTCTCGGAGATGGCGCCGGGGGCAAGGGCCTCGTCGTGCGGGTGCGCTTTCCACGACCTGGGCGGCATTGAGAGCTCGCACGGAGGCAGTCGGGGCCTTGCAATCCAGTCGCTGCTCCGGGTCGCAGGTCTTCTTAAGGTCCCCTTAAGCAAGCATCCTTACATTGCATCGTGCCGGCCCGTATCTTGGGCCCATTCCACAGGAGAGCACGATGCGCCTTTCGAAAGTTTCCCTTGCGTTGATCGCGGCCGGCATCGGCGCCGGTCTCGCAACCGGTTACATGCACCTCGACAGCCTGTCGGTCGGCGCTGCGCACGCGGCCACGCCGCCCCTTGCGATGGTTGCCCCCACGGCCACCTCGGCGGCGGCCACGGTCACGACCGCAGGGCTTCCGGACTTCACGGCACTCGTCGAGCGCGCCGGGGCTTCCGTCGTCAACATCAGCACCTTCCACGCGAAGGGCAAGGGCGGGCCGGACCAGGAGGACAACGACGAGGAAAGCCAGTATGACGAATTCCTCAAGCGCTTCGGCGCCGTGCCGAATGGTCCCGGCATGCGCCCGCAGCAACCGTCGCGGGGCCTGGGTTCGGGTTTCATCGTGAGCCCGGACGGCTACATCGTCACCAACGCTCACGTGGTCGATGGCGCGACGGAAGTCATCGTCAAGCTCACCGATCGCCGCGAATTCACCGCCAAGGTGATCGGGACCGACAAGCGCACCGACATCGCGCTGGTCAAGATCGACGCGAAGAACCTGCCGGTGCTGGACTTTACCGCCAAGCCCGGCGTGAAGCGCGGCGAATGGGTGATTGCGATCGGCTCGCCGTTTGGTTTCGAGAACAGCGTGTCGGCGGGTGTCGTGAGCGGCGTGCATCGCGCGCTGCCGGACGGGCAGATGGTGCCGTTCATCCAGACCGACGTCGCCGTCAATCCGGGCAACTCGGGCGGACCACTGCTCAATGCCGCAGGGCAGGTGGTCGGCGTCAACGCGCAGATCTACAGCCGCTCGGGCGGCTACATGGGCCTGTCGTTCGCGATTCCCGTGGACGTCGCGGTGAAGGTCGCCGAGCAGCTGAAGACAACCGGCAAGGTGCAGCACGGCCGCCTCGGCATCGGCATCCAGGCCATCGACCAGACGCTGGCCCAGAGCTTCGGGCTGGCTGATGCCAATGGCGCGCTTGTCGGCCAGGTCGAGAAGGAGAGTCCGGCGGCCAAGGCGGGCTTCAAGTCCGGCGACGTGATCCGCAAGATCGATGGCATTGCGGTGACCGACAGCACCGACGTCACCAGCCGCATCGGCAACACGGCGCCCGGCACGACGCTGAAGGTCGAAGTGTGGCGCACCGGCAAGGCGGTCGAACTGGTCGCCACCATCGGCACGCTCGACGACGTCAAGGTGGCGAAGGCCGGTGACGATGCCGAAACGAAGGGCAAGCTCGGCGTCGCTGTGCGGCCACGCACCGCCGAAGAGCAGAGTGCCGGCGGGAAAACGGGGCTCGTCGTCGAAAGATCCGGCGGTGCGGCGGCCAAGGCCGGCGTGCAGGCGGGCGATGTGATCGTCGGCGTCGGCTCGACGGCGGTCTCCACCGTCGATGAGCTGAGGGCGCTCGTCGACAAGTCGGGGAAGACCGTCGCGCTGCTGATCGAGCGCCAGGGCCGCCAGATCTACGTGCCGGTCAAGCTGTCCTGAACTTCGTGGCGGTTCCGGCGGTCCTGCAGGCAGCGGGCAGGACCGTCGGGCTGCCACGAGGAAACCTTCTGCCCGGTCGTCGAAGCGCCCGGAATGGGCGTGGCGTCGATTGGCCGATCAGGCTGACGACGGCTCGGGCGGCAGCGCGATCCGGTGGTCGGTGCTGTAGAGGTAATCGCGGAACACGTGCTCGGCGTCCAGCAACTGATAGGTGCCGTCGGGCAGGCGGTGCGTGGTGTCCTTGAGCCGGTAGGTGTTCTGGCCGCAGGTCCAGCAATCGAAGTTGCGCATGTGCGTGCACAGGCAGGTCTTGTCCCGGACGGACAGGTTCTTTCCGTCCGGGTGTCTTTCCAGCTCGCGATTGTAGGCCTCGTGGTAGGCGCAGTTGCCCGATGCGTCGAGCAGGTAACCGTACGCCTCGCAGTTGGGCCGGATGCCGGAACCGATCGCCGGGCTTCCCTTGAGCATGCGCATCGGGTAGCCCGTGGGCGAAATGAGATTGACCTCGATGTCGTCCTCGACGGCCCGGAAGTAGTCCTGCTTGACCTTGTCGGGCAGGCCGCATTCCCTGGTGGCGGTGAAGCGTGTCGCAACCTGCACGGCGGCGGCGCCGGCTTCGAGGAATTCGACCGCGTCGCTGCCGGTGAAGATCCCGCCCGCCGGGATGATGGGAATGTTCAGCCCCTCCTGCGCGAGGTACCGGTGGATCTCGTTCACGATAACCTTGAGGTCGTACTGAGCCCAGTCCATGCCGAAGCCGAGATGCCCGCCGGCGAGCGGGCCTTCCACGATGACGTAATCGGGCAGGCGATCGAGGCGGGCGGTCTTGCGCAGGAACAGCAGCAGCGCACGCAGCGAAGAAACGATGATGCCGAACTTCACGTCGCGAAAACGCGGGTGATCCTGCACCAGCGCGAGCGATCCCAGGTGCAGTCCGGCGCTCAGCGTGATGCCGTCGATCGCGCCATCCATCGCCGACGCGAGGCGCACGCGCAGGGTCTCGCGCGGGCTGCCCATGGTGAGCTTTTCCATGCAGTTGATGAAGATCATGCCTTCGCCGCGCTTGGCCTGCATGGTCCGCTCCACGTGCAGGCGGGTCGCCTCGGCCAACTGCCCGAGATCGAACTGCACCACCGACTTGTCGGCGTTGAAGACGTTGAACTTGTACTTCTTCTGCTTCTCCGTCACGAACCGGGTCTTGAACCGCCGGTCCGAAACCGTGGGCACCATGGCGTCGGAGATGTGCCCGATTCCGCCGAGCGAGGCCGAGACGAGCGCCAGCTCCGCGGTGGAAATGTCGACACCCATCCCCCCGGCCATAATCGGCACCAGCTCCTTGTTCCCGAGCCGCCACCGGAAATCATCGACACGTTTCATCAGTGCCCGCCCGGCCGCCCGAAGGGCACTGACTGCCCCCGCGGGGGGCAGCGAACACAGTGAGCGTGGGGGTCGTTCATTCTGGAAATGTTCTCACGCGGCGATGGCGACCTTCAGGGCCTCGACGCGGATCTCCTCGGTGAGGCGCGCCTTGAGGGCCGAGAATTCGGGTGTCGTCTTCAGCGTGTAGAGCCGCGGATGCGGCAGATCGACGGCCACTTCCGCCTTGATCCGCCCCGGCCGCGCGCTCATCACGACGACGCGCCCCGCCATGAAGATCGCCTCCTCGATGTCGTGGGTGACGAAGAGGACGGTTTTCTTCTCCGTTTCCCAGATGCCGAGCAGGAGTTCCTGCATCAGCGAACGCGTCTGGTTGTCGAGCGCGCCGAACGGCTCGTCCAGCAGCAGGATCTTCGGATCGTTGGCGAGCGCGCGGGCAATCGCCGTGCGCTGCTGCATCCCGCCGGATAGCATCTTCGGGTAATGGTGCTCGAAACCGGCGAGCCCGACGCGGTCGACGTAATGGGCGGCGATCTCGTCCTGCCGCGCCTGGGGCAACGCCTTCTCGCGCAGGCCGAAGCAGATGTTCTCGCGCACGGTGAGCCAGGGGAACAGCGTGTACGACTGGAACACCATGCCGCGGTCGGCGCCGGGTGCCGCCACCGGCGTGCCGTCCAGCACCACACGGCCGGTCGTCGGCGTGTCAAGACCGGCGACGATGCGCAGCAGCGTCGACTTGCCGCACCCCGACGGGCCGAGGATCGTGATGAAGTCGTTGTCCCGGACCTTGAGCGTGGTCGGCTGCAGCGCCACGGTGGGAGCACCGCCGCGCACGCCGGGAAACGTCCGGCCGACGCCTTCGATGGCCAGTTTGCTCACTGGACTGCCCCCACGCTCACGCAAGGCTCCAAGGGTACAGCCGCTGGTTCGACCACTTGAACAGGAAGTCCGAGATGAGCCCGATCACGCCGATCACGATGATCCCGAAGATGATCTGGCCCGTGTTGAGCAGCGCCTGGCTGTCGGTGATCATGTGGCCGATGCCGGAGGAGGCGCCGATCAGCTCGGCGACGATCACGTAGGTCCACGCCCAGCCCAGTACGAGCCGCAGCGTTTCGGCGATGGCCGGGGCCGCGCTCGGCAGCAGCACGCGGCGAACCACACCGCGCGACGATGCGCCGAGCGTGTACGCGGCTTCGACCAGATCGCGGCGCGTCGCGCCGACCGATACCGCGACCATCAGCACGACCTGGAAGAACGAGCCGATGAAGATGACGAGCAGCTTCTGCATCTCGCCGATGCCGGCCCAGAGGATCAGCAAAGGGATGAAGGCCGAGGCGGGAAGGTAACGGGCAAACGAAACGAACGGCTCGAAGAACGCCTCGATCGGCTTGTAGGCGCCCATCGCGATGCCCAGCGGCACGGCGCACACGGCCGCGAGCAAAAAGCCGCCGATGACGCGCCAGACCGTGATCGCGATATCGCCGGCAAATCCGAACTGCGTGAACAGCGACCACCCTTCGCGCAGCATCGTGACCGGGTCGGCAAGAAACGTCTTCGACACGAAGCCGCCGAAGGTCGCCGCACTCCACGCGGCGACGAACAGCACGAAGAACGCGATCCCGAGCACGGCCTTGCGGCCCGCCGGAATGGGCTTGAGCGGGGTCATCGCAAGCGGCGCCACGGGCCGGCCGCGGGCATTCGCGTCACTTGATGTAGGTGGTGTCGGCGAGCGCGTTGAGATCGGGAATCGACTTCAGGATGCCGACCTCGAGCAGCAGGTCCGCGGCTTCCTTGCTGAATTGCTGGAACTCGCCGGCAAAGAATTTCTGGTTCGCCGCCTTGTCCTGCCAGCGCAGGTAGGCCGCCGACTTGCCGAACTGCTCGGCCGACTGCTTCGTGGGCGCGCCCATCAGCTCGTTGCTTTTCTGCGGGTCCTTCTTGATGAACTCGAGCGCCTCGAAGTAGCTGTTCGCGAGCGCCTGCGCCGCCTTCGGATTCTCCGCCAGGAATTTCGGCGTGCAGCCGAACGTGTCCATGATCATCGGGTAGTCGAGCGTGGTCGCGATGATTTTGCCGGCATTCGGATTGTCGCGCACCGTCGACAGGTAAGGCTCGTAGGTCATCGCAGCGTCGTTCTGGCCGGCGACGAACGCCTGCGCCGCCGCGGCGGGCTCGAGGTTGACGACGGTGACGTCCTTCACCGACAGCCCGTTCTTCTTCAGGAACCAGGCCAGCGTGAAATAGGGTGCGGTTCCCGGTGCGGAAGCGGCAACGGTCTTGCCCTTGAGATCGGCGATCTTGCCGACGTTGCCGCGAACCGCCATCCCATCCGCGCCATAGCTCTTGTCCATCTGGAAGATCTGCTTGGTGGCCACGCCGCTCGCATTCCAGACGATCCACGTCTCGACCGTGGTGGCCGCGCACTGGATGTCGCCGGATGCGATCGCGAGGTGGCGGTCCTTCTGCGGGATCATCTTGAGCGAGACGTCGAGGCCGTTCTTCTTGAAGATGCCCGCATCGCGGGCGAGCGTGAGCGGCTGGAATCCGGTCCAGCCCGACATGCCGATGGCGACCTTGGTTTCCTGGGCGACGGCGGGAACCGTCGCGGCGAACAGCACGACCGCGGCGAAAGCGGACATCTTGCGCATGAACATCTCCGGAAAAGGGAACAAAACTCTGAGAATCTAGGGGCGCGGGACCGGTTCTGTCAATGCGATTCTGCGGCGCCGGCCCGGGTTCGCCGAATACCCGCGTTGGCGACGGGGAAGGTTGGATCTACAATCGGCGCTCCGGTTCCCGTGCGTCGCCTGCCGGGACCGTCCCCTGCCATGGTCCGCCTCCTCACCCCCGCCGATTACCGCACGATGCCATGGAAAAACGGCGGCGGGCGCACGACCGAGATCGCCGCGTATCCGTCCGGGGTGGGACTCGAGGCCTTCCTGTGGCGGGTGAGCCTTGCCGACGTCGGGTGCGACGGCCCGTTCTCGTCCTTCCCCGGCATCGAGCGCACGATCGTGCTGCTCGAGGGTGCAGGAATGCGGTTGCACAAAGGGGAGCGCTCTACCGAGCTGACGACGCCGTTCGCGCCGCACGCCTTCAGCGGCGATGCGGCCATCGACTGCAGGCTGATTGCAGGGCCGGTTCGCGACTTCAACGCGATGTTCCGGCGCGGCCGCGCGCGCGGGAGCGTCACCGTTGTCCCCGGCGGCGGGGCGGAATTCGGGCCCGCGCAGTTCCGGCTCGCCTATGCCGCGACGGGAGCGCACGAATGCACCGGCGTGACGAGCGCGCCGATCAGGCTCGAAGCCGGTCATGCGCTGCTTGTCACCAGGGCCGGCGCAAGCGACATGCCGAGCCTCGCGATCCGGCCGCTCGGCGCGGACCCGGTCGCGCTTCTCGTCAGTGTCGATTGCACGTGAGACTCTTTGCTGCCGATGCGTTGACCCCCGACGGCTGGAAGCGCGATGTCGCCATCGAAGTCGCCGCTGACGGAACGATCGGGGCAGTCACAGCCGGCGCAGATGGCTGTGACGCGGAACGCGTGTCCGGTCCGTTGCTGCCGGGAATGCCGAACCTGCACTCGCATGCGTTCCAGCGCGCGATCGCCGGGCGCACCGGGCGCGCGGGTGCGGATGGCGACAGCTTCTGGACGTGGCGCCAGGCGATGTATGCGTTTCTGGAGCGGATCGACCCCGACGCGTTCGAGGCGATCGCCGCGCAGGCGTATGTCGAGATGCTGAAGGGCGGGTACACCGCGGTCGCCGAATTCCATTACGTTCATCACGATCCGCAAGGCGAGCCCTACGCCGATCCCGCGGAACTCGCGCGCCGGATCGTCGCCGCTGCCTCGGAGGCTGGCATCGGGCTGACGCTGCTGCCGGTCCTCTACGCTCATGCCGGATTCGGCGGAACGCCTCCCGCCGCGGGTCAGCGGCGATTCGTGCACACGCTCGACTCGTATGCGCGCCTGATCGCGACACTTGCCCGCGATGCCGCGACAGCGGAATGGAATCTGGGTGTTGCGCCGCACAGCCTGCGCGCGGTAACCCCGGACGAACTGGCTGCCGTCGTCGCGCTCGCTGCGCGTGACGCGCCGATTCATATCCACGCCGCCGAGCAGGTCCAGGAGGTTACGGCTTGCCTGGCATGGAGCGGCGCGCGGCCGATCGAGTGGCTGCTCGATCACGCCGGGCTCGACGCGCGCTGGTGCATCGTGCACGCGACGCACATGACGCCGGCGGAGACCTCCCGGCTCGCGGCGAGCGGCGCGGTCGCGGGGCTCGCACCAACGACCGAGGCGGACCTGGGTGACGGCACGTTCGCCGCGCGCGCATACCTCGATGCCGGCGGCGTGTTCGGGATCGGCAGCGACTCGAACACCCTCGTCGATCCCTACGCCGAGTTGCGTCAGCTCGAATGGTCGCAGCGGCTGGCCCGACAGGCGCGCAACGTGCTAGCGACCGCGGAGGTGCCCGTGGGTCAGGCGCTCTATGCCGCGGCCGCGCGTGGCGGCGCGCGCGCGCAGGCCCGGCCCGCGGGGGCCATCGCTCCGGGATGCCGCGCCGATTTCGTCGTGCTCGACACCACTGACGCTGCGCTTGCGGCGCAGCCGGTCGACGTGATGCTGGACGCAGCGATCTTCGGCCCTTGCAGGCGACCGGTGCGCGACGTCATGGTCGACGGGAGGTGGATCGTGCGCGAAGGCCGGCATCCGCA
>CAYGYQ010000121.1:6803-10242 GCA_964354035.1 uncultured Bordetella sp. | reverse complement strand
ATGGGATTCGGCCAAGGACAAGTGGGAGCTCTACAACATCGCCAAGGATTTCTCCGAAGCCGACGACCTCGCGGCCAGGGAACCGCAGCGCCTGGCGCAGCTGCAGAAGACGTTTGGTCAGCTCGCCATCGAGAACAAGGTCTATCCACTGGGCGCGGGGATCTGGCTCCGCCTGCATCCCGAGGACCGCATCAAGACGCCCTACACGAGCTGGCAGTTCGACGCGACCACCACGCGCATGCCGGAGTTCACGGCGCCGGGCATCGGCCATGCGAACAATACGATAACGATCGACGCGGAGCTCGGCGACGGCGCCTCCGGCGTGTTGTACGCATTGGGCGGATCCGGTGGCGGCGTCACGCTGTTCATGGACAAGGGACAACTTGTCTACGAGTACAACATGATGATCATCGAACGCTACATAGCTCGGACGGCGAACAAGGTTCCCGCCGGCAAGCGACGCATCGAGGTCACCACGACACTGGCAAGCGCCCAGCCGCTGTCTCCGGCCGAGGTGGTGCTGAAGGTCGACGGACAGGAAGTGGCGCGGACCACGGTGCAGAGAACGGTGCCCGCCGCGTTTTCCGCGAGCGAAACCTTCGACGTCGGCGTGGATCTCGGTTCGACGGTGTCGCTCGATTACTTCGACCGGCGGCCGTTCCGCTTCGATGGGAAGATCGAGAAAGTCGCCGTCAGGATCAATTGAGCACGACAACGCTCGAGCAGTATTCGTCACCGCAATTCGCAACGCAGAAGAGACATTACTCCCAGACAGCATTACTTCGAGAGGACTTCATGAAACAGCGAAATGGAAATACCCTGACGGCCGGACGATCGGTCCGGCTAGCTGGCGCCGCATTGGCCGCCGGCGTCTTGCTTGCCGGCAACGGCGCCGCATGGGCGCAACAACCGGCGGCACCTGCGCCTGCCGCAACGCCCGCACCCGCTGCGGCCGCGGTCATCAACGCGAAGGCCGTCGAGCGCCTCAACGCGATGGGCGCGCACCTGCGCTCGCTCAAGACCTTTACCGTCAACGCCGACGTCACGGTGGAAGAGGTGCTCGACTCCGGACAGAAGGTCGAGAACGCGCTCGCGGTCGAGATCGCCGCCCGCACGCCCGACAAGCTGCGCGTCCATACGACATCGGCCCAGCGCAGCCGCAAGATCTATTACGACGGCAAGTCCGTCACGATCTTCGGCGAAAAACTTGGCTACTACGGTTCCTTCCCCGCGCCCGCCACGATCGCGCAAACCGTCGACGTCGCGGCCCAGAAGTACGGCCTCGAAGTACCGCTTGCCGACCTGTTCCTCATGGGCACCGATAAGTTCGACACCAAGTCGATCACCGAGGCCATCTACGTGGGACCGCAGATGATCGGCGGCGTGCTGTGCGACCAGCTGGCCTTCCGCCAGCCCGGCGTCGACTGGCAGATCTGCATCGAGCGTGGCAAGGCACCGCTGCCGCGCAAGCTGGTCGTCACGGGCACGGATGGTGACCCCGCGCAGCCGGTACGCCGCTCGATTCTCACCTGGAAACCCGGTTCGGCACCCGAGGCAGCGTCGTTCACCTTCGTTGCTCCGAAGGGCGCGACCAGGATTGCCGTCAAAGAAGCGGCCAAGTGACCCCCTCCCAGGCCAAAACAGGAATGACACCATGAAAACGAATCGAATTTTCCCCGCTGGCGCGGCAGCTGCCGTCGCCGTTGCTCTCGGCCTATCAGCGTCGGCGCCCGCCGACGCCCGCGACGTCAAGGGCGGCGGTGGCGCGCGCAACAACGTGAGTAGCGGCGCCAACCGGAGCCCTGCCGCCAACCGCGACACGAACGTCAATCGCAACACCAACGTCAACAAGAACACCAACGTCAATCGCGATACGAACATCAACCGCAATACCAACGTCAACAAGAACACCAACGTCAACGTCAACCGTAGCCGCGACGTCGACATCGATGTCGACGTCGATCGGCGCGGTGGCTGGGACAACGACTGGGACGACCACCACCACCCGATCGCGACTGGCATGGCGATCGGCGCGACCGCTGCCATCACGTCGGCGGTGATCGGGTCGATGGTTTATACGCTGCCGCCGGCGTGCCAGACCGTGGTCGTCAACGGAATCGGCTACAGCAACTGCAACGGCACGTGGTATCAGCCGCAGTATGTCGGGACGTCGGTGCAATACGTCGTCGTGGCGCCCGTGCGGTAACGAGGGTCACTGCGCTCCGGCGAATCCGCGGCACGAAAGCCGCGTCGGTTCGCCGGGCGTTCGCGACTTGCCGTCGAAGGCATGTCCGCCGGGGCCCGAAGTTGTGTACGGGACGGGCAACGGGATGGTCGATTGAGCGGTTTGGAGATGACAACATGAGATGGATTGCTGAGGCGTTTAGCCTTTTCCGAGCATTGCTATTGCTCCCGCTGTGGTTCGCTCTGCCGGCGCAGCCACAGGCGCGGTGGCAGAAAGTAGCGCCGGTGAAGTGATGTCCACGAAGGTCCAGTCGCGGTCCTCGGCGCCGCCTGGCGAGACGGATCCCAACTTTTCGCCAGTCGACAACGAGCTACCGCTGCGTTGGTTCCGCTGGCTGCATCTCGCGCCGCCGGACGGCTTGGGCGCAGGTCGCCGCGCCGTGTTCTTCGCGTTACTGACGTGGTTGCCAATTGTTGCCTGGGCCGCCGCGACCGGGCATTTGTGGAACGATGCCGGCGGCGAGCGGCTGCTCCAGCACTACGGGGTCCATGTGCGGTGCCTGCTGGCGATCCCGCTGCTGATCCTGGCCGAAGCGGCGATGCACAACGCGGCAAAACGCATGGCGTCGCAGTTCATTTCGAGCGGCGTCGTCGGTCCGGGCCAGCGCGCCGGTTTCGACCGGGTCATCGGTGACGTCCGTCGCCTGCGCGACGGCTCGCTGCTGTGGGTACTCCTGCTCGGCGCAGCGTTCGCGTGGTCGTTGGCAGACCAGCCTGCACAGCACGACGACGCGATGGCATGGGCCGTCGGTGCCGACGGCGCCATAGGTTTCGGCGGCGGGTGGTTCGCCTACGTCGTGCGCCCGATCTTCCTCGCGCTGGTCATGGGTTGGCTCTGGCGGATGCTGCTCGTCGCCTACTGGTTCTGGCGAGTCGGCAGGCTCGACCTCTCGCTCGTGCCGACGCACCCCGACCGCACGGGCGGACTTGCGTTCGTCGAGAAGCTTCCCGGGGCGTTCGCGATGGTGGCATTTGCACTGTCCGCGGTGATCGTGTCGCGCTGGGCGCACGAGATCGTCTATCACGATGCGACCCTGCAGTCCTTCAAGCTCACGGCGACCGCGCTGGTGATCCTGTGGTCGCTGTTCGTGCTGTTGCCGCTCTTTGCGCTCGCACCGGCGTTGATGGCGGCGCGCGCTCGCGCTATTCCCGCCTACTCCGCGCTGGTCGGGGAACAGGGGCGGCTCGTCCACCG
>CAYGYQ010000121.1:0-6703 GCA_964354035.1 uncultured Bordetella sp. | reverse complement strand
GAACGCCGCGCCGGTCACCTGCACGCCGATGGGCAATCCTTCCGCCGAGAACCCTGCCGGCAGCGACAGCGCGCACGCGCCGAGATAGTTGGCCGTTCGGGTCCACGTCGCGAGCGGCGTCGTCGCTTCGTCGACGTTTGCGAGTGGCGTGGCAGTGATCGGCAGTGTCGGGGTCAGCAGCGCGTCGCGGTCGCGCATCCAGTCTGCGAATTGCGCCATGGCGCGCTGCCGCAGGGCCAGCAGATCGATATAGTCGGCCGCGCTGACGGCTTTTCCGCCGAGCACGCGCTGGCGCACCCACGGATCGATATCGAGACCCGGGTCCTCGATGCAGGCGCGATGCAGCGCGTACGCCTCGGCCGCGATGATCCGCCCGTTGCGCACCATCACGTCGTCGAAATCGAGCGGGAAAGGCGCTTCCTCGACCCGCGCGCCCAGCTCGCGCAGCACGATGATCGCTGCCTGGTACGCGCGAATCACGTCCGGCAGCGTGTATGCGGGAAAAGTTTCCGGCGCGAGGGCGGTGATGCGCATGCCGCGGATGTCGGCCTCGCCGGCAAGGGCGGCCTCGAGGTCGCCGCGCGGCGCGCCGAGCGTTGCCGGATCGCGCGGATCGGGCCCGGACATCGCGGCGGTGAGCCGCGCGGCGTCCTCGACGGTGTGCGCGAGCGGACCGATCGAGTCGAGCGTGCCGGACAGCGGCACGGCGCCGTAGAGGCTCACGCGGCCGTAGGTCGGTTTCAACCCGGTGATGCCGCAGAGCGCCGCCGGGATGCGGATCGATCCGCCGGTGTCCGAGCCGATCGCCGCAGGGCACAGACCGCCCGCCACCGCGACCGCAGAGCCGCTCGACGAGCCGCCGGCGACACGGTGAACCGCGTCGTCCCACGGATTCCACGGCGCGCCCATCGGCTGGTTGCGGCCCCAGCCGCCGAACGCGAATTCGACCATGTGCGTCTTGCCGAGCGGGATCATTCCGGCGGCCGTGAGGCGTTCGACGGCAGTCGCCGTGTGATCGGAGATCCGGCCGCGCCAGCTCTTCGAGCCGGCCGTGGTCTGGCGGCCTTCGATGTGGAAGAGGTCCTTCAACGCGATCGGCAGCCCCGCGAGCGGACCGGGCGCGGACCTGGCCCGCCGTTCCCGGTCGGCCGCATCGGCCGCTGCGAGTGCGTCGTCGCGGTAGACGTCGACGAACGCGTGCAGATGGGGATCGCGGGCGTCGATGCGTGCCAGACACGCCTCGACGATCGCGCGCGAGCTTGTTTCGCCGCGCGCGAGCATCCGCGAGAGCTCACTCAGCGAACGGAACGGGAGATCATCGGACATGGGATTCGCCGGGGTCGAAGGAGAGGCCGGGCACGGGTCGTGGCGGCAAGGGCATCAGTATGCCGCCGGAACCGCCGTCCGGGAATCGGGCGCGGCCGAAGATCGGCGCGGGCACCGGCGCTTCACGCGCATCCGGGTGGAGCAGACATGATTTATACTCTGCAGATCAGCGTAAGCAGTGCGACCCGGAAGGTCATCCGGACCGCCGGAGCAGAGGAAATGGAACCACTGGTATTGACGGTTGACATCGGGGGGCTGCCGCAGGCCTGGGTCGAGCTCGAGGAGGCGATCACCTATCACGCGAAGCAGATGGTCGCGTGGTCCGTGGGTCGCGAGGTCCGCGAGTTCCGCGGCGGCTGGCAGAAGAATGGCGTGCGTTCGCGCATCGCGACGCGCTCGATCCTCGCGATCAAAGGCAGCAGCGCGGGTGCGCATCGCCACGCGCCGGGCCTCACCAATCAGATGCTGTTCGTGCGCGACCGGCAGGTGTGCGCGTACTGCGGCGGCCGGTTCATGGTGCGCGACCTTTCGCGCGACCACGTCGTGCCCGTGTCCCGGGGCGGCAAGGACGCCTGGACCAACACGGTGACGGCCTGCCGGAGCTGCAACACCCGCAAGGGTGGACGCGCGCCGGAACAGGCCGGCATGCCGCTGCTGTATGTGCCCTACGTGCCCAACCGGCACGAACACTTCATCCTCCGCAACCGGCGCATCCTCGCCGACCAGATGGAATATCTGCTGGCCGGCGTGCCGAAGTCGAGCCGCCTGCACGTGGACGAAGGACGCGCCGCGCGCGCCTGAGTGGCGCCCTTCCGGCGCGGCGTCACGACGGCTGCAACGCCCCGATCGCGCCGGTGGTGCGCCCCGCCCGGCAGCGCAAGGGTGAACACCAGGGCAAAGGGCAGTCATCCGGACTCGCCCGACGGCGCCGCCAGCAACTGAACGAGTGGTCAAATGAACGAGGAAAAGATCCCGGTACGCGTCACCAGCAGCGGCCAGACGCTGCAGGTCGTCGTCCTGAACAAGCGCCTGGACGTGATCCAGGTCGTGCTCGGGGAGGGCGTCCACAGCGTGCGCTGCGACCTGATGCCGACGCGCAACGCGCTGGCCTACGTCGGCAACGCGATGGGCCGCGAGATCGTCTACGAGCGCAGTCGCGCGGACGTGAAGGCGGACCTGGCGCGCGCCGCGGGCTTTCAGGACTTCAAGCGGTAACGGAGCCTGCCGCGACAACGAGGGTTGCGCGAAGCCAACGCCGGCCCGAAAACGCGGCTCGGCATGGGCGGGTCAGCTGCACTCGCGGTGCCGGACCTTGCATATGCCCAGCACCTCGTCCGGATCGCGTTTCCACCAGTTGCTGGCGGAGAAGATCTCCACCTCATGGAAGCCGCGGTAGCCGCCGGCCTCCAGCCACGAGCGCAGCCGGCGCAGATCGATGACGCCGTCACCCATCATGCCGCGGTCGGTAAGCAGATCCCGGGTCGGCACCAGCCAATCGCTGATGTGATAGGCAAGTAGCCGCGACGGGCTGCTGCCCGCGGCGCGCGCGATCTCGCGCTCGAGGTGGGGATCCCACCACAGGTGGTAGGCGTCGACCGCGATGCCAAGTCCCGCGCCCAGCTCGTCGCACAGATCGTTGGTGTGCTCCATCGTGTTCACGCACGCGCGGTCGGCGGCGTACATCGGGTGCAGCGGCTCGATCGCGAGCGCCATGCCCGCCGGGCGCGCGTAGCCGAGGAGCTCGCCGATGCCGTCGCGCACCATTTCGCGCGCGCCGGCGAGATCCTTCGATTCGATGCTGCCGGCGCGATTCTTCGGCAGCCCACCCGCGACGAGTATCAGGCAGCGCGCGCCGAGAGCGAGCGCCTCGTCGACCGCGCGCCGGTTGTCGTCCTGCGCCGCACGCCGGCCTTCGCGGTCCGGGGCCGGGAACATCCCGCCGCGGCAATAGCCGGTGACCGTGAGCCCGGCGTCGCGTATGCGCCGCGCCGAGTCCTTCAGCCCGGCGGCCGCCACCTGGTCCCGCCAGGGTGCGATGCCGCGAATGCCGTGGCGGGCGCAGCCGGCGATGGCCTCCGGCAGCGTCCACTTTTGCCGCACCGTCGCGGTGTTGAGCGACAGGAGATTGGCGTCGGGTTCATTCATGGGTTGGCTTTGGCTCGTCACCGCGCGCGATTGCCAACGCACGGGTAGTGGTGTGGTACTTGGCGATCATGCCGGGCACCTCCCAGTCGGGCAGAGCCCCCTTTTGCACGCAGGCGAGGAATTCTCCGGCAACCTGCGCGAAATGGGCCTCGTGACCGACGTGATAGGACGCCGGCACGATGACCTGCCAGCGTTCGCCCGTGCGTTCGACATCGATGCCGGGATACATCGCGCGCACCTGGTCTAGCGCATCGGCAAGCGCGATTGCCACGTCCGCCGCGCTGGTTGCCGTGACCGGCTCGATGTACAGGACCGGCTGCCAGGCCTCGGCCGGCCCCTGCCGGATCACGAGGTTCGCGTTCGAGCCCCGCATCACGGAGAAGTGCGTGTCGCCCGCACCCGCCGGCGCCTCGAACTTCCAGAGCACCGAGACCTTCGCGTGCACGCCCTTGATGCGGTAGTCGATCTCGCCGTTGGCGTAGGTGTGCAGGCTGCCGTCGGCTTGCACGTCCTTGCGCAGGAAATCGGGAAAGGTCGGCAACTGCGTCACCTGCGTGAACTGCGCCGGGCCGATCACGGTGGGCCAGCGCTTAGCGCTCAGCATCTCGATGTCCTTCGCGAAATCCAGGATCGCGCCGGGGAAACACTCCCACTGCACGAGATCGACGAGGTGCGTGGTGATGTCGACCAGGCCTTCGCCCTGCTGCGCCACGTCGAAGAACCATGCCGGTCGCTTGACCGGCGCGCCGGAGACCTGCTTGGAAAAGTGGTGCACGCTCTCCTTGACGACAGCCGGCTCGCGCACGGAACCCGGCAGCAGTTCCCCGAACACGGAGGGAATCCGCGAGAACGCCTTCTGCAGCAGCGTGGTGATTTCGTGCCGCTCGGTCATGATGTCCCAGAGCAGCACGCCACGGGCCCCGGCCTCGGCGAACGCTCGCTGCAGCGAGGCGAAGCCCGCGGTGTCGATGGCCATCGGCTTGTCGGCGAGCACGTGCATGCCGGCGGCCACCGCGCGGGTCACGAATTCGGCCTTGCGCCGGTTGTTGCCGGCGATGACGACCACGTCGCCTGCCTTCTCGGCGCTGAACCGGTCCAGGAAATCGGCGCCGGCATGGACCTGCATTCGCCACGCGGTCGGGGCGTCCGCGCGTGCGTTGTAGCTTGCCACCTGCTGCAGGTAGTCGGCGAGGTCGGGGCCTTCCTCGGCATAGACGTGCACCGTGGCGTCGAGGTTCGGATACATCGTCTTCTGCAGCAGCGCGGCGTGGAAATGGCCGGGAGCGAGCACGATCAGCTTCATGGCGATTCAGGCCTCCCTTGGGGGGCAGCGAACGCAGTGAGCGTGGGGGCACATCATTTTTCGATGCCGTGCACCCGGAGGAGCGCGTGCATCCGCGACGCCGCGAGCTCCGGGTCGCGCAGCAGTCCGGCGGCATCGGCGAGCCGGAACAATTCCGACAGATGGAGGAGGCTGCGCGCGCTCTGCTGTCCGCCCACCATCGTGAAATGGGTCTGCTGGCCGTTGAGCCAGGCGAGGAACACCACGCCCGTCTTGTAAAAGCGGGTCGGCGCGGCGAAGACGTGGCGGGACAACGGCACCGTCGGCGCGAGCAAGGCGTCGAACCGGGCGCGATCGCCAGCGGCGAGCGCGGTCAGCGCCGCGGACGCGGCCGGCGCGATCGCATCGAAGATGCCGAGGAGCGCGTCGGAGTGGCCAGACGCGTCGCCGCCGATCAAGGCAGCGAAGTTGAAGTCGTCGCCCGTGTACATGCGCACGCCCTGCGGCAGACGCGCGCGCAAGGCGATTTCCTTGGCCGCGTCGAGGAGCGACACCTTGACGCCGTCCACCTTCGCCGCATTGGCGCTGATGACCGCGGCGCAGACGGCAGTGGCGCGCGCGTGGTCCGGATCGCTGGCGAGGCCGCCCGCGCCGATCCAGTAGCCGGCGAGCGCAGGGTCGAACATCTCGCCCAGCCAGTGCAGGATGACCGGCGCGCGCACCTGTGCCAGCACGCGTCCGTAGACGAACGCATAGTCATCGGGCGAGCGCGCGCAGGCCGCGAGCGCCCGGCTCGCCATCAGGATGATCCGGCCGCCGGCCGCCTCGATCGCGGCGCACTGCTCCTCGTAGGCGGCGATGACCTCGTCCGGCGTGCAATTCGCGTCGGGAGGAAGGTGGTCCGTGCCGGCTCCCGAGAACACGACCGCACCCGCAATGCCCCGCGCTTCGTTCACCGAGCGGCGGATGAGCTCGAGCGAGGTCGGCCAGTCGAGTCCCATGCCCCGCTGCGCGGTGTCCATCGCTTCGGCCACGCCAAAGCCGTGCGACCACAGATGGCGACGGAAGGCGAGCGTCGCGTCCCAGTCGACGGCGGTGCCGACCCACGGGTCGATCGCGGCGAGCGGGTCGGCGACGACGTGCGCCGCGGCGAACGCGACGCGATTCCAGCGCGGTGCGCCCGACGGCGCGGGCCAGCGAACCGCGGCGCGCAGCGTGAATGGCGCGAGCGTGCCGTCAGCCTGCGGGAGTTTCAGTGTCGTCATGGCGATCCCTGGCTAGGCCACGAGGGCCGGGACGTCGACGAAGCGCCGTTCCCGCCAGCTCTGCCAGCCGAGCTCCGCGAGCTGCACGCCCTTCGCGCCTTCCAGCAGATTCCACTGGAAGGGACCGCCGTCCACGACGTGCCGCAGAAACAGCTCCCATTCGACCTTGAACGCGTTATCGTACGCGCGATTCGCCGGGACGAGCTGCCAGTCGTCGTGGAAGTCGATGGCTTGCGGCACGTCCGGATTCCACACCGGCCGCGGCGTCGCCGTGCGCGGCTGGATGCGGCAGTCGGTCAGTCCGGCCACGGCCGAGCCGAGCGTGCCGTCGACGTGGAACGTGACGAGGTCGTCGCGGCGCACGCGCGTGCACCATGAGCTGTTGATCTGGGCGATGACGCCGTCGGCGAGCTCGAAGGTGGCGTAGGCGGCGTCCTCGGCGGTGGCCGCGTACGGCTTGCCGTCCTCGTCCCACCGCTGCGGAATGTGCGTGGCCCCGACGCACAGCACGCTCTTCACCGCGCCGAACAGGTTGTCGAGCACGTAGCGCCAGTGGCACAGCATGTCGACGATGATGCCGCCGTCGTCCTCCTTGCGGTAGTTCCACGACGGCCGCTGCGCCGGCTGCCAGTCGCCCTCGAAGACCCAGTAGCCGAACTCGCCGCGCACCGAGAGGATGCGGCCG
>CAYGYQ010000120.1:0-10251 GCA_964354035.1 uncultured Bordetella sp. | reverse complement strand
ATCAGCCAGTAGCAGTTGGCGTGCGGCCGCCCGACGAAGTCGCCCGGCGTGTCCAGGACATGGCGTTCGATCGCCGGGACGGTCATCATGCTTTCCCAAAGTTGTCAGGGGCGATCGCCAAATTGGGCGCGCATTGCAGGAGGCCCAATCGCTCGAGCCCGTCAAGCATCTGGCGCATCAACGAACAGGAGGCAACGTTTCGAGCTTCGCCGCCACCGCGCGGCAGGCCGTGATCAGATCCGCGACGAGGCGCTCGTCGATATTGAGATCGCCTTCATATTCACCAAGATTGCGAATCTCGTGGCCCTTGGCGAGCACGCGCCATGTTTCGGGCCCGAGGCCGAGCGTGTGCGGCAACACCTGGAAGACGATGTACCGATTGGCAGGCCGGAAGCCACAGTGCCGCAATGCGGCGAGGCAAAGCGCATGGGCTGCGTTGTAGACGAGATCGAAGCGCCCTTCGAGCGAATTCGTGCGGTTGCACGCATCTTCGAGCCGTACCAAGCCGGACCGCTTCAGGCCGGAGATTTCCTTCACATCCGGCGCCTCGGACGACAATGTCTTGCCCGGGCCCGCCAGATGATCAAGCGGCGATGTCATCCTCGGTTCCAATCACCCAGATCTTGGGCTGGTTCAGCACACGCTTCACGAATGCGTTGTCTTGCGCTATGCGCCTGTGCAGTTCCTTCTTGCTGTAGACGGTGGGATTGACCATTCGACCGATCTTTGCGCTCAACGGCTCGAGCGCGGCGAATATATCCGCGTATGTCAGGCGGTCGCTGACAACCATGAGATCGATGTCGCTGGCGGCCGTGTCCTGACGTTTGGCGACGGAACCGAACACGAAGGCCGCCGTGATCTTCGACGCCAGCGCGGCGAGGGCTTCGCGCAGCGGCTCGGCCAGACCGAATGTTTTTCGCGCAATGCTGCACAACTCGGCGTAGAGCGGCGATTCCGGATTGGCCTGATAGTGCTTCTGCGTCCCGAGTCGGCGAATCGTCACCAGGCCGGCGTCTTCCAACCGGGCGAGTTCCCGCTGGACCGCGCCCGACCCGGCGCCCATCAGCCTGATCATTTCAGTTGCGTAGAAGCTGCGATCAGATTGACCAAACAACAAGCCAAGCACGCGTTGCTGCGTCGTCGAAAATAGGGCGTCTGCCAAGCCGGATTTCCGACGTCGGCCGTTGGTTGCCGCTTGTGTACCCATATTGGGCATGAGCCTACCCGTTTTGGGCATGCACGGCAAGATACTCATTTGGGAGACGGGAAAACACCATGTCGTTCAACACCGCCGGAGACGCGGATGCGACCAATCGCCGAGAAACGTGGCCTGCCCCCGTCTTCAGTGCGAGAGGATCTTCGACAGGAAATCCTTCGTCCGCTCGCTCTGCGGATGATTGAAGAACTCTGCCGGCGTGTTCTGCTCGACGATCTGCCCCTCGTCCATGAAGATCACGCGGTCGGCGATCGAACGGGCGAAACCCATCTCGTGCGTCACGCAGAGCATGGTGATGCCCTGGTCCGCGAGCTCGATCATCACGTCCAGCACTTCGTTGATCATCTCCGGGTCGAGCGCGGAGGTCGGCTCATCGAACAGCATGATCTTGGGCGTGAGGCACAGCGCGCGCGCGATCGCCACCCGCTGCTGCTGGCCGCCGGATAGCTGTAGCGGGTATTTTCCCGCTTGCTCCGGGATCTTGACCCGCACGAGCTGCTGCATCGCGCGCTCGTCCGCTTCGCGCTTCGGGATCCGGCCCACCCACATGGGCGCGAGCGTCAGGTTCTCGAGCACGGTCAGGTGCGGGAAGAGGTTGAAGCTCTGGAACACCATTCCGACCTTGCGGCGGATCGTCTCGATCGCCTTCAGGTCGTCGGAGACCTCGACGCCGTCGACCTTGAGCACCCCCTGCTCGTGCTCCTCGAGCCGATTGATGCAGCGGATCAGCGTCGATTTGCCTGAACCGGACGGACCGCAGATCACGATCTTCTGTCCGCGCGTAACCGAAAGGTCGATGTCGCGCAGCGCATGGAACGCGCCATACCACTTGTTCACGCGGGAGAATTCGATGATGGGTTCGGTCGTCGGCATGCTGGCCTCGATCGCGCTATTGACGGCGGGTGCCGGTGTTGAGATGCCGCTCGACCCACTGGCTGTAGCGCGACATCGCGAAGCAGAAGATGAAATAGATCGCGGCGACGAAGAGCTGCCCCTCGAGGAAGAACTTGCGCCAGTCGGCGTCGCCCAGCGCGAGCTGCAGCGCGCCGGTGAGGTCATAAAGGCTGACGATGGTGACGAGCGAAGTGTCCTTGAACGCGCCGATGAACGTGTTCATGATCGCCGGCACGACGAGCCGCAGCGCCTGGGGCAGCACGATCTTGCGGGTCGTCTGCCAATACGTCAGGCCGAGCGATTGCGCCGCCTCGTACTGCCCCCTCGGCAGCGCCTGCAGCCCGCCACGCACCACCTCGGCGAGATACGCGCCGGCGAACAAGGTGATCCCGACCTGCACGCGCAACAGCACGTCGATGGTCATGCCCGCCGGCATGAACAGCGGAAACATGAACGACGCCATGAACAACACGGAGATCAGCGGCACGCCGCGGATCAATTCGACGTAGAGCACGCAGAGCGTGCGGATTCCTGGCAGCCGCGAGCGCCGCCCCAGCGCGACGGCGATTGCCAGCGGAAAGGCGGTCGCGAGACCGATCGTCGATAACATGATCGTCAGCGGAAAACCACCCCAGCGCGCCGTTTCCACGTGGGAGAGGCCCAACACGCCGCCCATCATCAGCATGAAGAATGCGGCCAGCACCGCGGCCCACGCGACGATCAGCCAGCGGCTCCAGAACCCCCGGTAGCAGCTCGCGGCCAGCAGCGCGATCATCAGGCCCGTCGCGACCAGCGGCCGCCACTGCTCGTCGTAGGGGTAGCGCCCGAACAGGATCAGCCGGTATTTCTCGGCGACGACACCCCAGCAGGCGCCGGCATATTCGAGCTCGCGGCAGGCCGCATTGTCCGGACGGGCCACCGCCTTGAACACGACCCAGTCCAGCAGCGGCGGGACGTAGACGACGAGCAGCGCCAGCACGACCAGGGTGCCGAGCGTGTTCTTCCAGTCGGCAAAGAGATTGCGCCTGAGCCACGGCAGCACGCCCTCCGTTGCCACCGGCGGCGGGCGGCTGGGAATAGCCTGGAAAACCTGGGCTGTGGCGCTCATTGAACGGCCCCCACGCTTGCGGCCGCATTGGCCAATGCGGCCGCTGCGCTGCCCCCCGCGGGGGCGCAATTCACGCCTTGGGACGGCCCGGCGGCGCTCATCGCTCGCGAATCGCCGCGCGGCGGTTGTACCAGTTCATGATGGCTGCCGTGAACAGCGACAGCGTCAGATAGCAAAGCATCACCAGCGAGATCGCCTCGATCGCGCGGCCGGTCTGATTGAGGGTGGTCGTCGCGATCGAGACCAGGTCCGGGTAGCCGACGGCCACCGCGAGCGACGAGTTCTTGGTGAGATTGAGGTACTGGCTAGTAATCGGCGGAATGATCACCCGCAGCGCCTGCGGCAGCAGGATCAGCCGGACTTCCTGCATCCGGTTGAGCCCCAGCGCAGCGGCAGCCTCATGCTGACCGTAGGCGACGGCCTGGATGCCGCCGCGAACGATCTCGGCGATGTAGCTCGCCGTGTATAGCGTCAATCCGATGAGCAAGGTGAGGAACTCCGGCGTCACCGCGCCGCCACCGACCACGGTGATCTCCGTCTTCTCCGGAATGTCGAGCGCCGACGGCGCCCCTCCGGCGAGCCACCCCAGGAATCCTCCGATGACGATGATGGCCAGTGCGGGCACGAACACCGGCAGCACCTGTCCCGTGGCCTCGCGCCTGCGCCGCGCGAACTTCGCCCAGAGCCAAGTCGCAAGGGCGCCGCCGAGCACACCCAATGCCAGCCAGAGGTGGCCCATCGCCCACAGCGGAATCGGAAATTGAAGGCCATTCTTGCTGAAGAAGACGCTCGGCAACGGTCGCAGCGCCTCGTCGATCGGTGGCAGCAGCTCCGTCAGGATGAAATACCAGATGAACAGCTGCAGCAGCAGCGGCACGTTGCGGAACAACTCGACGTACGCGGTGCAAAGCGAGCGCACGAGAAAGTTGCGCGACAGCCGCCCGATCCCGACCAGCGTGCCCAGGATCGTCGCCAGCACGATGCCCACCATTGCCACGCGCAGCGTGTTCGACAGCCCGGTCAGGAAGGCCCGGGCGTACGAATGCGCCGAGTCGAACTCGAACAGGCTCTCGCTGATCGCAAAGCCGGCGGGCTGCAGCAGGAAATCGAACCCGCTCTGGATCCCGCGCACGCGCATGTTCTGCAGCGTGTTGTGGACGAGATACCAGACCGCCGCCGTCACCAGCAGGACCGCGACGACCTGGAAGACGAGACCGCGAAACGCCGCGCTGCGCCACGACCAGCGGAAATGCTTGGAAGGACCCGCCATGACGACGCCCTGCGCGGTTGGGAAGTCGGAGTACGAGACCTGCGCACCCCGCGACGGGACGCCGGACGGGCGAGGCAGCCCCCCCCCGCGCCCGGCCTTGGAAATCTCCCGGCTAGCGCACCGGCGGCGCGTACATCAGCCCGCCCTTGTTCCAGAGGTTGTTCGCTCCGCGCGGCAGCTTCAACGGGGATTTCGGGCCGACATTGCGCTCGAAGATCTCGCCGTAGTTGCCGACCGCCTTGATCGCGCGGTACGCCCAGTCCTTGTCGAGGCCGAGCAGCTTGCCCGTATCTTCGGAGGTGCCGAGGATCCGCTGCACCACCGGATCGGTGGAAGACGCCCGCATCCCGTCGACGCTCCCCTGCGAGATCCCGTACTCCTCGGCCTCGATCAGCGCGAATACGACCCACTTGACGATCGCGAAGAACTCGTCGTCGCCACGACGCACCGCCGGCCCCAGCGGCTCCTTCGAGATCAGCTCGGGCAGGATCACGTAGTCGTCCGGTTTGGAGGCTTCCTTGTTGCGGATCGAAGCCATGCCCGAGGCGTCCGTCGTGTAGGCCTGGCAACGGCCGGCGAAGAAGGCCTTGACCGACGCTTCAAAGGTCTCGAAGACGACCGGCTTCATCGCCAGATTGTTGGACTTCGAGTAATCGTTGAGATTCTTCTCGGTCGTCGTGCCCGACTGCACGCATACGGTGGCCCCCTTCAGCTGCTTGGCGCTCGTGACCTTCGATTTCGTGGGCACCATGAAGCCCTGGCCGTCGTAGTAGGTGACCCCGGTGAAGCTGAGGCCCAGCGACGCATCGCGCGTCAGCGTCCACGTCGTGTTGCGCGACAGGACGTCGGTTTCACCCGACTGCAGCGCCGTGAAGCGCTGCGAGGCATTGAGCGGTACCCATTTGACCTTCTTCGCGTCGCCAAGAATCGCCGCCGCGATCGCCTTGCAGAAGTCGACGTCGAAACCCGCCCAGTTGCCCTGGCTGTCGGATGCCGAGAAGCCCGCCAGAGCCGTATTTACCCCGCAGACGAGCTGGTCCCGCTGCTTGATCGTGTCGAGCGTCTTGCCGGCGAATGCGTTACCCGTGAACGCGGCCAGGAGCGCCGCGGCGATTGCCAGTTTCTTCGTCATGTCGTCCTCCAAGGGGTGGGCCGGAAACCGGCGCGAGAATTCGGTTGCTGCGGGATTCTAGCTTACTTCCCCCGCATTGCGAGTGGTCCCCGGCCTGCCCCCTGCTCCGCTGCCGAAGCGGCAGCCGCGGCCAGGCCCAGCGCCGCCGCCAGCCGCGAGAGCCCGGCAACCGTCGTTTGTGGGTCGTGGACCAAGGCGATCCGCACGAAGGCGTCCCCGGCGTTGGCCCCGTTTGCACCGGGTTGGGTCAGATAGGTGCCGGGCAGCACGCGCAGGGCGAAATCGCGCCACAGGCGCCGGGTCAGGGCCAGCCCGTCGTCAACCCGCATCCACAGGAAAAAGCCGCAGGGCGGGCGGTAATACCCGGCATGTCCCCCGAGCAGGCGGTCGGCCGTGTCCTTGCGCTCCCGCAGCCGCGCGCGCATGGCGTCGACGTGCGTGTCCTCCGACCACAGCGCCGTGGCGGCGGCGAGCAGGGGCAGCGGCGTGCAGGACGTTCCGTTCAACCGCACCCGATTGAGCGCGGCGAGGACGTCGGCAGCGCCGACGGCAAAGCCGGAACGCAGCCCCGCGGCGCTGGAACGCTTGGACAGCGAGTGCAGCACCAGCACGTTGTCGAGCCAGTGCGCCGAGGCATCGAGCGCGGCCAGCGCGTCGAGCGCGCCCTGCGGCGGCTCGCTGTCGTAGAGCTCGGCATAGCACTCGTCGAAGACGACGAGGAAATTGTGCCGGCGCGCCGCTTCGATCGCCCGGCGCATCTGCTGCTGCGGGATCACCCGCCCGTCCGGGTTCGACGGCGAGCACAGGTAGAGGATCGACGTGCGAGACAGCGTGGCCTCGTCAAGTTCGGTGAAGTCGAGCGCGAATTCCGGAAACCCGCTGTGCGACAGATAGCGGGGCTCTGCGCCGGCCATGATCGCGCCGACCCGATAGGTCTGGTAGAACGGGTTCTGCATCAGCGCCAGCGGCTCGTTGCGTGCCGGACTGGTCGCGATCGACGCCGCGAGGTAGAGGCCTTCGCGGCTGCTCGTGACCGGGGAGACTTGCGCATCGGGGTCGATCCGGCCGCGCGTGGCGGGATAACGGCGCTCCAGATAGCCCGTCGCCGCGCGGCGGAACTCGGGCGTTCCCACCGCCTGCGGATAGCGGTTCCACAGGTGGGCGTTGGCGGCGACGGCCTCGGTCAGCAATGACGGCGGCGCATCCTGCGGCTCGCCTACCGACATGTTGATCGGCGGCAGCTGCGGATTGGGCACGATGCCCGCGAGCCATTCGTCAAGCCGGCGAAATGGGGAATCGAAACGCGCGATGCGCTCGTTCAGCAGCGGATTCATCGTGTTCCTCTCAGTGTGGCAGCGGGTTCAAGCATGCCGCGTCGGCGTCGCCGCGCCTGCAGCAATCACCGGCGCGTAACCGTCAAATCGCTGCGCCAGCCGCACGAGCAGCGGTGTCAGCACGGCCCAGCCGAGGGCGAGGGCCGCGGTGGCAGCGACCGGTGCCACGAACTCCATGGCGCCAAGGCGGGCGCCACCCCAATAGGCCAGCGGGCCGCCGATTGCGCCGAGCGCAATCGCGGCGAATGGGTACCGTCGCAGCCAGCGGAGGCTCACGTTGAGCGTCGTGGCGAAGAGCATCCACATGGCGACGAGCCAGACCGGCGCGGTGCCGGGGACGACCGTGCCGGAGGCATAGCGGACCCAGCCGGCGGCCACCGGCACGCTGTCGGCCACGGCGCCGACCGCCGCGGACGCAAGGACGAGGATCAGTTCGGCGCGCGGGCGCGGTGCCCGTCCTACGTGCCACGCCACGATGGCCAGGGCGATACCCGTACCAAGCCACGGCCGGTCGTTGGCGCCGCCCAGCACACAGGCGAACCAGCCGATCTGAAAGAGGATGAAGTTGGCGAGCATCGTCGCGTGCAATATATCCGATAGCGCTGCGCCGGGGGCGCCGCGCCGCAGCGGGTGCGCTGGGCGAATGCGCCCAGACCCGTCCTGCGATATGGTACGTTTACAACCTGCCATCCGCGATCCTGCACCCAGCGCGGGAAGTGTTGCCATGAAGACAGCCCCGGCCACCATCAGCCCGCGGCACACCGCTCCGGAGCGAGTTGGTGTCGCTCGGGCTGTTGTGAGGGTCCCACCGCGATGACTCAGGACGACTGGAATGAGGCAAGGGCCGCGCACCAGCGCGGCGACTACGCGACGGCGGTGACGCTGTATCGCGCGCTGGCCGACGCGGGCAACTCCCCGGCCCAGGACAACCTGGGCGTGATGTACGAAAGCGGACTCGGCGTGCCGAAAAGTTACGCCGAGGCACTGAAATGGTATCGCCGGGCCGCCGATCAGGGCAACCACGACGCCCAGAACAACCTGGGCGTCATGTACGAGCATGGCCATGGCGTGCCGAGGGACCCGGCCGTGGCCGTGCAGTGGTATCGCAAGGCCGCCGACCAGAGCGACACCAATGCCCAGCACAACCTTGGCAATGCCTACCAGAGCGGCCTTGGTGTAGCGCAGGACCACGCCGAGGCCGTTGCCTGGTATCGAAAGGCCGCAGAAGCCCGCCATCCGATGGCCCAGGCCAACCTCGGGGTCATGTACGAGCACGGCCACGGCGTCCGCCAGGACTTCATCGAGGCGCACAAGTGGTACACCCTTTCCGCGATGACCTTCCGGGCCTCGGAAGCGAAGAGCCGCGGGCTCGTGATCAGGAACCGCGATCAGCTGGTCGCGCGGATGACGCCGGCCGAGATCGAGGAAGCGCGCCGGCGCGCCCGCGAATGGCGGCCGAAATGACGGCGCGCCCGCCCTTCAATCGCCGGCGCCGGCCGCTCCCACCACCGCCAGCGCCGTCAGGTTGACCAGCCGCCGCACGGTCGCCGACGGGGTGGCGATCAGTACGGTCTTCTGCGCCCCCAGCAGAATCGGGCCGATGGTCACCCCATCGCCGCCGGTGACCTTCAGCATATTGAAGGAGATGTTCGCGGCATCGAGATTCGGCATCACCAGCAGGTTCGCTGCGCCTTTCAGCGTCGAATCGGGGTGGACGTTGTTGCGTATGGCTTCCGACAGCGCCGCATCGCCGTGCATCTCGCCGTCCACTTCCAGGTTCGGCGCGCGCGCGACGAGCAGGCGCCGCACCTCGCGCATCTTGCGCGCGGACGTCGAATTGTCGCTGCCGAAATTGGAGTGCGACAGCAATGCGACCTTCGGCTCGAGGCCGAACCGCCGCACGGCGTCGGCCGCCAGCAGCGCGATGCCGGCCAGCTCTTCGGCCGAAGGGTTCCGGTTGACGTAGGTGTCGCAGACGAACAGCGTGCGATCCGGCAGCAGCAGCCCGTTCATCGCCGCGAACACCGGCGCATCGGGACAGCGACCGATGACATCCGCAACGTGACGCAGATGCGCCTCGTATTTGCCGACCGGTCCGCACACCAGCGCGTCGCAGGCGCCCATGCGCAGCAGCAACGTGCCGATCACCGACGGCTTGCGCAGCACGGCCTCCTTCGCCTCCTCCGGCGAGGCGCCCTTGCGTCCCATCAGCTGGTAGTAGAGCTGCCAGCACTCGCGATAGCGCGCGTCGCTGTTGATGTTGACGAGCTCGAAGTCCACTCCGGCGCGAAGACGCAGTCCGAACTTCTCGGTGCGCGCGGCGATGACCTCCGGACGCCCGATCAGTATCGGCTTTGCCAGCCCTTCATCCACGACAACCTGTACGGCGCGCAGCACGCGCTCGTCTTCACCCTCGGCATAGAGGACGCGCTTCGGCGCGCGCTTGGCTCCCGCGAAGACCGGCTTCATGATGAGGGTCGAGTGGTAGATGAACTGCGACAGCCGCTCGCGATAGGCGTCGAAGTCCGCGATCGGCCGCGTGGCAACGCCGCTTTCCATTGCGGCTCTTGCCACGGCGGGCGGCACGATCACCATCAGCCGCGGATCGAACGGCTTCGGGATCAGATACTCCGGACCGAACGACAGATCCTCGCCCGCGTAGGCCTGCGCCACGATGTCGGATTGCTCGGCGTGCGCGAGCTCGGCAATCGCGCGCATGCAGGCGAGCTTCATCGCCTCGGTGATCGTCGTGGCACCCACGTCGAGTGCGCCGCGGAAGATGAACGGAAAGCACAGGACGTTGTTCACCTGGTTCGGGTAATCGGACCGGCCCGTGGCCAGGATCGCGTCGGGCCGCGCGGCCTTCGCGAGCTCCGGCAGGATCTCGGGCTCGGGGTTGGCGAGCGCCAGGATCAGCGGATCGCGCGCCATGCGCTTGACCATGTCCGGCGTCAGCACCCTCGGTCCGGACAGCCCCAGGAAGATGTCGGCGTCCGCGATGGCGTCACCCAGCGAGCGGGCCTTGGTGGCGCACGCGTAGCGCGCCTTGTTCTCCTCCATCGGCGTCTCGCGCCCGCTGTAGATCACGCCCTTGCTGTCGCAGACGATGACGTTTTCGCGCTTGAGGCCCACGCCGACCATCAGATCGAGGCACGCGATCGCCGCGGCGCCCGCGCCGGAGCACACCAGCTTGACCTTGGCGATCTCTTTGCCCACCACCTTGAGCCCGTTCAGCATGAACGCGCCGGCGACGATCGCCGTGCCGTGCTGGTCGTCGTGGAAGACCGGGATCTTCAT
>CAYGYQ010000119.1:0-10446 GCA_964354035.1 uncultured Bordetella sp. | reverse complement strand
AAGGTGCCGGACTTCGCGTCGAAGTTCTTGCGCAGGTTGGTCGAGTGGCACTCGGCACACTGGAAGTTCCAGTTCTGCTGCACGCCGGTCCAGTGCAGCGGATCGCCGGCCTTGATGTTCTGGCCCGGATAGAGGTGGAACCAGCGTTGGCCGCCCTGCGCCTTCGGGCGCGAGTCCCACGCAATGCCCAAGGCCTGCAGGCGCCCGCCGGGGAGCTCGATCAGGTACTGCTGCAGAGGGCGCACGCCGAACGCGTACTTGATCTGGTAATCGGCGAGCTTGCCGTCCGGCCCGTCCGTATTGACGAAGAAGTTGCCATCGCGGCGAGAGAAGGTCGACGTCGTTCCGGCGTAGGCGAATTTCGCCTTGGCGAAATCGCCCAGCACCGACTTCTCGTCGGCGAGCTGCATCGCGAGTTCGTGGTCGGAGCCTTTCCACGCCGCGTGCTCCCTGGCGTGACAAGTGGCGCATTGCGCGGACCCGGCGTGTTTCGCCGCGACCGCAGCCGCGGGGATGGCGACCGGCCCCGGCGGGACCGCCGTCGGCATCCTGTCGCGCAGCGCCCAGAACACAATGCCGCCGACCGCTGCCGCCCCTACCAGCGCGACGGCGGCCCAGGAGCGACTACTCGATGGCATCTCCAGCCCTCCGCAACAGCACAAGAAAATGCGCCGTGAAGGCGCCTTGGCGAATCTTACTGCACGCGGCTCGGGACCGTGGCGTCCGCCTCGCCCGGGAGCACCCTGGCGTTACATTGGCATTTGCCGGGCGCGGATGCGAAAGCGCACGGCGACCCGGTCCTGCACCTGCAGGGCGCCGCCGAGGATGGAGAAAGGCGTGATGCCGAAGTTCGTCTGGTCTAGAGCGACGCGGCCGTCCACGCCAACTTCACCGGCGGACAGAACGATCTGCGGGGACAGGTGCATCGCGCGCGTGCTGCCATTGAGCGTGAGCGTGGCATTCATCCGGAAACCTGCAGCGTCGATCGCCACGTCGCGCACGGCGACGAGGGCCCAGGGATGCGCGCCGGCGCCGAGCTTGTCGAGCATGTTCGCGCGCGTGGCGGCAATGGCCTCGGCCGAGGGTTGCGTGTCGAATTGCGCTTCGGCGCGCAGGTCGCGCTCGTCGACCACCAGCCGATCGAGACGAAGGTAGAGATCCGCCCGTCCGTCGGCCGGCGCCAGGTAGCCGCGGACGTCGTGGCTCGCCACCACGTGATCGTGGCCCAGATGCGCGAGGGTCCCGCCGCGCCTGACTTCGATGACGACGAGCGAGGACGCGGGATCGACCTCGAACACCGGCTGCCCGCGTGCCGCCGCCTGCCGGTAGTACGCGTCGGGAAACTCCGCCGGCTGCTCGCCCGCGACGTCCGCCAGCCGCGGCACCGGGGCAGCGCACCCGGCCAGCAATCCGGCAACGGCGCTGGCGCGTACAAGACTCGCGCCCAAGCCGCGCGCCCCGCCCACCGCATCGCACCTGAACCAGGCCACGCGGCCATCTTAGCAGGCGGCCTTGCGCCTGCCTGCCGCGATCGGAGGATAATCGAAGGCTGGATCTGTCACCGTCCGGCAACTTCCCGACGCACCACTCCACCAAAGGAACAGCGCATGTCCATCACCATGTATCAGGCCTCGGTTCCCCAGTTCATCCGCATGCTCGACAACCTGAAGGGCATCCTGCAGAAGGCGGCCGCGCACGCCGCGACCCGGAAGATCGACGAGTCGGCGCTGCTCAATGCGCGGCTGTTTCCCGACATGTTCCCGCTGACGCGGCAGGTGCAGATCGCGACGGACTTCGCCCGCGGGACCGGCGCCCGGCTCTCCGGCGTCGAGCCCCCGGCGGTCGAGGACAGGGAGCAGAGCTTCGCGGAGCTGGTGGCGCGCGTCGACGTGGCGATCGCCTACCTCCACACGCTGCCGGCCGTGAACATCGACGGCTCGGAAGCGCGCGAGATCAAGCGCAAGGTCCGTGGCGTCGAGAGGACCTTCGCCGGAATCGATTACCTGCTCCAGTATGCGCTGCCCAACTTCTACTTCCACCTGGCCACCGCGTACGCGATCCTGCGCCATAACGGCATCGAAGTGGGCAAGGGCGATTTTGTCGGCGCCTTCGCCTAGCGAGCACACCCCGGGAGCTGCGCCATGAACGACACCGTCAAGTACGTCCTCGAGGAGTCGAGGATGCCGAAGGTCTGGTACAACCTGCAGGCCGACCTGCCGCAGGCGCTGCCCCCGGTGCTGCACCCCGGCACCCTCAAGCCCATCGGCCCGGACGATCTGGCGCCGCTCTTCCCGATGGAGCTGATCCGGCAGGAAGTGTCGACCGAACGCGAGATCGAGATTCCCGGGCCGGTGCGCGAGGTCTACCGGCAATGGCGGCCGACGCCGCTCTACCGCGCGCGGCGCCTCGAGCGCGTGCTGCAGACACCGGCGCGCATCTACTACAAGTACGAGGGGGTCTCGCCCGCCGGCAGCCACAAGCCGAACACCGCGGTCGCGCAGGCGTTCTACAACCGCGAGGCGGGCGTGAAGCGACTGTCGACGGAGACGGGCGCCGGACAGTGGGGCAGCTCGCTCGCCTTCGCCGGCGCGCTGTTCGGCCTCGAAGTGCAGGTGTTCATGGTCCGCGTGTCGTACGATCAGAAGCCGTACCGGCGCGCGCTGATGGAAACCTACGGCGCCCGCTGCATCCCTTCGCCGTCGACCGAGACGCAATCGGGCCGCGCGATTCTTGCCCGGCGCGCCGATCACCCCGGCAGCCTCGGCATCGCCATTTCGGAGGCCGTGGAGGTCGCGGCGCAGCGCGACGACACCAAGTACGCGCTCGGCAGCGTGCTCAATCACGTGCTGCTCCACCAGACCGTGATCGGACAGGAGGCGATGGCGCAGATGGAAATGGCCGACGACTACCCGGACGTGATCGTCGGCTGCACCGGCGGCGGATCGAATTTCGCCGGGATCGTCTTCCCGTTCCTCGGCGCGCAGCTGCGCGGAGGACGCAAGGTGGCCATCATCGCCGTCGAGCCCGCCGCGTGCCCGAGCCTCACCCGCGGCACCTATGCGTACGACTTCGGCGATACGGCGCACCTGACCCCGCTCACCAGGATGCACACGCTGGGCTCGACGTTCACGCCGCCCGGCTTCCACGCCGGCGGGCTGCGCTATCACGGCATGGCGCCGCTCGTCTCGCATCTGAAGGAGCTGGGGCTCATCGGCGCGGTCGCGTACCAGCAGACGAGCGTATTCGAGGCGGGCGTGCAGTTCGCGCGCGCGGAGGGCATCCTCCCCGCGCCGGAGGCGAATCACGCAGTGAAGGGCGCGATCGACGAGGCGATCCGCTGTCGCGAGGAGGGTCGTTCGCGCGCGATCCTGTTCAACCTCTGCGGCCACGGCCACTTCGACATGCAGGCCTACATCGACTATTTCGGCGGCAAGCTCCAGGACCTCGACTACGACGAGGCCGAGCTCGCGCTGGCGCTGGCGGGACTGCCGTCGGTGCCGGCGGCGGCGTAGACCTGCGGGAGGCGCGCTCAGCGTGGCCGCGCAGCGCGATGTCGCGGGTACCGGGCGCAAGTCGGCGGGCGCCTGGGGTACGAAGCCCGACGGCTTGCGCCCGGTACCCGCGGCCGCCCGAATGAGGCTACGAATTCGTTATCTGGGTCGAATCGTCGCGTTTCTGCTGGCGGTCGGCGCGCCGTTGCCGGGGCAGGCGCAGGACGACTTCGACGCGCAACGCCGGCAGATGGTCGAAGAGATCGCCGCGCTGGCGCGCGAGACCGCCTTCGAAACGGGCAAGCCGGTTCTCGATGCGCGGGTGATCGCGGTCCTCGGCAAGGTGCCACGCCACCGGTTCGTCCCCGCCGACCAGCAGCACGCGGCGTACCGGAACCGGCCGCTGCCCATCGGCTACGGTCAGACCATATCGCAGCCCTACATCGTGGCGCTGATGACGGATCTCCTGAACGTGCGGCCCGAGCACGCCGTGCTGGAGATCGGCACGGGCTCCGGCTACCAGGCGGCGATCCTGGCGGAGCTCGCCCGGACCGTCTGCACGATCGAGATCATCGAGCCCCTCGCGCGCGCGGCCGAGGCGCGTCTGCGCGAGCTCGATTACGCGCGCACGCGCACCCGGATCGGCGACGGCTACTACGGGTGGGAGGACTGCGGGCCGTTCGATTCGATCATCGTCACCGCCGCCGCGAGCCAAATCCCGCCGCCGCTGATCAGGCAGCTGAAGCCGGGAGGGCGAATGGTGATCCCCGTCGGCGCGCCGTTCCTCGCGCAGCACCTGATGCTAGTGGAAAAGAACCGGGACGGCGGCATCGTCACCCGGCAGGTGCTGCCGGTCCGGTTCGTCCCGTTGACGGGAAAACGCTGAACGCTCCAGCGATGGCCACTGCGCGTCCAGCGCCGGAGCCGGAGCTCGCGTCCGCCGGCCTTCCGGGCGCCGCGCCGCCGCTGTTCGCCCTCATGCTGCTGTCGTCGGCCGCGATGGGCTACGAGGTGTTGCTCACGCGGCTGTTCTCCATCATCCAGTGGCACCACTTCGCGTACATGATGATCAGCGTCGCGCTGCTGGGTTACGGCGCCGCCGGCACCTTGGTCGCCCTGACGCAGCGCGCGCTGCTGCCGCGTTTCGATGCGGTCTTTGCCGGCGGCGCCGTGCTGTTCGGCATTACCGCGGTCGCGGGCTTCGCGCTCGCCCAGCGGGTCGCCTTCAACGCGCTGGAGATCCTGTGGGATCCGCAGCAGCCGCTGCGCCTCGTCGCCATCTACGGGCTGCTCTTCGTGCCCTTCTTCTGCGCCGCTACCAGCGTCTGCCTGGCGTTCACCCGGTTCGCCGGGCAGCCGCACCGGATCTACAGCTTCGACATCCTCGGCGCCGGAGCGGGGAGCATCGGGATGCTGGCCGCGCTCTTTGTGCTCCGGCCGACCGATGCGCTGAAGCTCCTCGGCGCGCTCGGGATCGCGGCAGGGGCGCTGACGCTCTTCCGTGGCGGGCCGCGGAAGCGATCGCTCGCCGCCGCGCTGCTGGCCGCCGCGATCGCTGCCCCGATCGTCATTCCCCCCGACTGGATCCGCCTGCGTCCGTCCGAGTACAAGGAGCTCTCGCAGACGCTGCGCATCGACGGCACGCGGATCGTCGCCGAAGCGTCGTCGCCGCTGGGGCTGGTCACGGTCGTGGAAAGCGCGAACGTCCCGTTCCGGCACGCGCCGGGCATGAGCCTCGCCGCGACGATGGAACCCCCGCCGCAGCTCGCGGTGTTCACCGACGGCGACGGCCTCTCCGCGCTGACCCGCTACGACGGCCGGCGCGAGCCGCTCGCCTACCTCGACCAGCTCACGTCGGCCCTGCCGTACCACCTGGTCCCGCGGCCGCGGGTGCTGGTGCTCGGCGCCGGGGCCGGAGCCGATGTGCTGCAGGCGATCTACCACGGAGCGCACAGTATCGACGCCGTCGAGCTCAATGCGCAGGTCGTCGATCTCGTGGGGCGGCGGTTCGCGGATTTTTCCGGCGCACTCTACAGCGCGCCCGGCGTGCGCATCCATGTCGGCGAAGCGCGCGGCTTCGTTGCCGCGCACCCCGACCGCTTCGACGTGATCGAGGTCGCGCTGCTGGATGCGTTCGGTGCGGCGGCGGCGGGGCTCTATGCGCTCTCGGAAAGCTACCTGTACACGGTCGAGGCATTGGGGGAATACCTGCAGCACCTCGAGCCGGGCGGCGTGCTGGCGATCACGCGCTGGGTCGATCTGCCTCCGCGTGACATCCTCAAGCTCTTCGCCACCGCCGTCGTCGCGCTCGAGCGCAACGGCGGTGAGCCGGCGCAGCAGCTGGCGCTGATCCGCGGCTGGAAGACCGCGACACTGCTCGTGAAGAACGGCCCGCTGAGCGCGGCGGACGTCGCGGCGCTGCGGGAGTTCTGCCGCGCGCGTTCGTTCGATGTCGCGTATTTCCCCGGGATCGAGGCGGCCGAGACGAACCGGTACAACGTGCTCGACCAGCCGGATTTCTACGCGGGCGCGGTGGCGCTCCTCGGTCCCGACCGCGAAGCGTTCAGCGAGCGCTACAAGTTCAGCATCGCTCCGGCGACCGACGACCGGCCGTACTTCTTCCACCACTTCAAGTGGCGCACGCTGCCCGAGCTGCTGGCGCTGAAGGAGCGCGGCGGGCTGCCGCTGCTCGAATGGGGCTATCCGGTGCTGATTGCCACGCTGGCCCAGGCCTTCGCCGCGAGCCTGCTGCTGATCCTGCTTCCGCTCGGGGTCGTCGCGCGGCGAACGCAGGAGGGCGCGGCGCCGGCAATCTCCGCCCTGCGCGTGGCCGCCTATTTCCTGGCGATCGGCTTCGCGTTCATGTTCGTCGAGATCGCGTTCATCCAGAAATTCCTGCTGCTGCTGAGCCACCCGCTGTACGCGGTCGCGGTGGTGCTCTGCTCGTTCCTGGTGTTCGCGGGACTGGGCAGCCGCTTCTCGGGCAGCCTGCGAAGCAGCGCCTTGAATTCGCCCCGGCGGCGGCTGCTCGGCGCGGTCGCCGCCATCGGCGCCTTCAGTCTGCTCTATCTGGTGCTGCTGCCGCCGCTCTTCCGGCAGGCGATGCCGCTGCCCGACGGGCTCAAGATCCTGCTCTCGATCGCGCTCATCGCGCCGCTCGCCTTCGCGATGGGGATGCCATTCCCGCTCGGCCTCGCGCGCACCGCCGAGGGCGCGCCGTCCCTCGTGCCCTGGGCCTGGGGGGTGAACGGCTGCGCATCGGTGGTCGCGGCGGTCCTGGCAACGCTGCTGGCGATCCACCTCGGGTTCGGCGTGGTGGTCGTCCTCGCGGTGCTGCTGTACGCGGTGGCCGCCGCCGCGTTGCCGTGAATCAGCGCGGCAGCACGATCGCCGCGTCCCGCTCGAATCGCACACCGACCGGCGCGTCGCGCGGCCGCGGTTGCCGCGCCTGTTCGTCGAACACCAGCAGCTCGCCCCAGGGTGTCTCGACCATGTACTCGATCCGACTGCCGAGGTAGGCGGCGCGCTTGCACACGCCCGGCACACTGCCCGGTCCCGGTTCCGTGAGGCGCAAACGGTTCGGCCGCACCGCGAGCGTGGCGGGACCCGTCGGGATGCCGTCCGCGCGCACGGGCATCCCGGCGCCGCCCGCAGTGAACGTCGGGCCGTCGGCACCCGCCGTGAGCTCGCCGTCGACGAGATTGGCATCGCCGATGAAGTCGGCCAGGAACCGGCTCGCCGGCGTCTCGTAGAGCTCGTGCGGCGTGCCCTGCTGCGCGATGCGCCCGCTGTCCATCACGATGATGTGGTCGGAGACGGCGAGCGCCTCCTCCTGGTCGTGGGTCACGTAGATCACGGTGAGCGAGAGCGATTGCTGCAGATCACGGATCTCCTGCCGCACCCGTCGGCGCAGCTTCGCGTCGAGGTTCGACAGCGGCTCGTCGAACAGCAGCACGGCCGGTTCGAGCACCAGCGAGCGCGCTACCGCGACCCGCTGCTGCTGGCCGCCGGAAAGCTCCGACGGCAGGCGGCTCTCGAGCCCGGTAAGGCCGAGCATTTCGAGCTTCGCCCGCGCGAGCTCGCGCGCCTTCCCCTTGTCGGAGGACGTCGACAGCGGCCCGTAGCAGACGTTCTGCAGCACCGTCATGTGCGGAAACAGCGCGTACGACTGGAACACCATGCTGACGTCGCGCTCGTTCGCCGCGCGCAGCGTGACGTCGTTGCCGCCGATCGCGATGTGCCCGCTCGTCACCGGCTCGAGGCCCGCGACCATCCGCAGCGTGGTCGTCTTGCCGCAGCCGGAGGGCCCGAGCAGCGTGACCAGCTCGCCCGGCGAGACCGTGAACGACACCTCGTCGACCACGGTCGCCTCGCCGTAGCGTTTCGACACCCGGTCGAAGACGACTCCGCCCGTAGCTTTGCTCATGTCAGTTTCCCGTTGCCAGCAGATTGGCCTCGCGGCGACCCAATCGCGCTTCGCCGACGGTCTTCTGCACGATCAGCAGCACGGTCAGCATGAAGAAGATCAGGACGGTCGAGTAGGCGATCGCCAGCGGGTATTCGCCCGCCTCCACCCGGCCGATGATGTAGACAGTGGCGAGGTTGTACTTCGCCGTCGCAAGGAAGATTATCGCGCTCACCGCCGTCATCGCGTGCGTGAAGCTGAAGACGAGCGTGGCGAGGATCGCCGGCCGCAGCAGCGGCACGATGACCTCGCGCAGCGTGCGCGACGTCGACGCGCGCAGCGTGGCCGAGGCTTCGTCGAGCGTCTTGTCGATCTGCGCCAGCGCGGCGATGCCCGCGCGCACGCCGACCGGCATGTTGCGGAAGACGAAGCAGAGCACGAGGATCAGCATGCCGCCGGTCAGCTCGAGCGGCGGCACGTTGAACGCGACGATGTACGACACGCCGATCACGGTGCCGGGTATCGCGAAGCTCACCATGGTCAGGAACTCGAAGGAGCGCCGGCCGACGAACCGGTGGCGCGTGATCACGTAGGCGGCGAGCAGCCCGATCACCGCCGTGAGCGGCGCGGCTACCGCGGCGACCTCGATCGTGGTGAAAAAGCTGTCCCAGGCCGATCCCGTGAACAGGGGTCCGCGCGCGCCCCACTCGAAGCCGAAGCCGGCCGCGAAGTGCGTCAACGACACCGTCATGTCGCCGCGGCCGATGTCCTTGACGAAGCCGCCGATCAGGATGACCGCGTAGCAGACGACCGTGAACAGGATCCAGCCCGCAGCGATGCCGAAGCACGAGTACCACAGGCCGCGCGGCAGCTGCGCCGGGATGCCGCCGTCACCCTTGCCGCTGACCGTCACGTAGGAGAGCTTGCCCAGCCAGCGCTGCTGCAGCCAGAACGCGACGATGGTGAAGCCGAGCAGCACCGACGCCAGCACCGCGGCGCGGCCCGGATCGTGCTGCGCCCCGGCGATGGCGAAGAAGATCTTGGTCGACAGCACCTCGTAATTGCCGGCGAGCACGATCGGATTCCCGAAGTCGGCGAGGCTCTCCACGAATCCCAGCAGGAAAGCGTTGGCGAGCGCGGGGCGCAGCAGCGGCCAGGTGACCGTGCGGAAGACGCGGCCGCGCGACGCGCGCAGCGTCTGCGCCGCCTCCTCGAGCGCCGGGCTCACGGCGGCCAGCGCCCCGTGGAGGATCATGAACGCGATCGGCGAGAACGACAGCAATTGCGCCAGCGTCACGCCCGGCAGTCCGTAGATCCAGCGCGAGCGGGGAATGCCGAACGCCGCGTCGAGCCAGCCGGTGATGAGGCCGGTCCGGCCGAACAGGACGACGAGCGCCAGCGCGATCACGAACGGCGGCGTGATGATCGGCAGGATCGACATCACCTTCAGCAGACCGGCGAAACGCTGCCCGCCGCGCTGCACGACCAGCGCCAGCACGAGACCGAGGAGCGTCGACAGCACGCCGACGATCATCGCCAGCACGGCCGAGTTGACCGCGACGCCACAGCGGGTCCCGCCACGAAGGCAATCGACCGACCAGATGTCCGCCGTCAGCAGCCGCTCCGCGGCGAGCGCGGGGGCGAAATTGCCCTTCGCATCCAGAACCGCGGACAGCAGCGATTTGCCGACCGGGAAGAAGATGAACAAGAGCAGCAGCGCGGCAATGACAACGACGATCGTGGCGACCGCGGGATCGCCGGCGAACACGCCCCGCCGCGCGATCGCCCGCGCGAGGCAGACCGTCAGCGCGAAGAGTGCCAGCGCCGCGCCGATGCCGAACGCGGCACCGCTGTCGCCGGCGGCAAACCCGGAGCCGATCCCCCACGCGATCGCCACCGCGGCCGCGCCCGCCGTGAGGGCGTCGCGGCCCCAGGCGGCGAACAGCAGCGTGGCGAAGGACGCGGCGAGCAGCGGCCAGTACAGCGCCTCGCCGGAAATGGCCCGCAGCAGCGCCGATGGTCCGCTGATGCCGGACCACGGCAGGACGGCGAGCGCGGCGAGCGCGACGGCCGCGACGACCGCCGTCGCGCGGTCGCGCGCCATCGGCACGAAGACGGCCCGCGCGAGCGCGGGCGCGGCGGCCGCCACTAGCAGGCCCGTCGACTCAGCGCCCGCCCGGCCGCCCGAAGGGCGCTGCGCGCCCCCCCGGGGGGCAGCGAACGCAGTGAGCGTGGGGGCCGTTCATCTACTTCGGCAGTGTCGAGACTTCTTTGTCCCACTTCGTCAGCAGACGCGAGCGCTCGGCGGACGAGCCGTATTTGACGAAGTCGTAGTTGATGAGCTTGATCTCGGCGAGCTTGGGCGCCTGGGGCGGCGCGCTGGCGCTCTTGTTCGACGGCACCTGGTAGGACACCTTCGCCTGCGCGCCGATGCTCTGCGCTTCCGGCGACAACGCCCAGTCGTACCATTTCTTGGCGTTTTCCATGTTCTTCGCGCCCTTGATGATGCTCATGCTGCCGATCTCGTAGCCGGTGCCTTCGCAGGGCGAC
>CAYGYQ010000118.1:0-10499 GCA_964354035.1 uncultured Bordetella sp. | reverse complement strand
CCGGTGAAAAGACCGTGCCGCTCAGCGGACCGCCTGGATCCGGTCGTAGGTGCCCACACCCCACTTCGACTCGAACATTTTCGGCACCTTGGCGAGCACGGGCGCGCGGAAGGCGTTGGGATCGGGCGTGATCACCGTCATGCCAGCCGCCTTGAACGTGTCGACCAGCGAATTCTCCTGCTTGATGAGCTCGGCGTTCTGCCAGGCGATGCCGTTCTTCACGGCGTCGGCGATGATCCTGCGATCGCCTGCCGACAGGCCCTGCCAGAAGGCCTCGTTGATCACGACCAGCCGCGGCGTGATGATGTGGGCGGAGAGCACGAGGTACTTCTGCACCTCGTCGAACTTGCCCGATTTGATCGTCGGCAGCGGGTTCTCCTGGCCGTCGACGACGTTCTGCTTCAGCGCGAGGTAGAGCTCGCCGAAATTCATCGGCGTGGGCTTCGCGCCCCAGGCCTCGGCCATGGCCTTGAACACGTCGTTCTCGGGCACGCGCAGCTTGAAGCCGACCATGTCGGCGGGCGATTTGACTTCCTTGCCGGTGGTCGTGATGTGGCGCGTGCCGTAATACGTGGTGCCGAGGATGCGCATGCCGCGCGCCTTCACCAGCGTGTCGTTGAACTCGACGCCGATCGGGCCGTTCATCGCCTTGTCGAGGTGCGCCGCGTCGCGCCAGATGTACGGCGCCTCGACGACCGAGATCGAGGGCACCCACGCGCCGAAGTTGGCGGCGCCTTCGGTCACCATCTGCTGCGCGCCGTTGGCCACCGCGTCGATCATGTCGCGCGAGCCGCCCAGCTGGCCACCGGGAAACGACTGGATCACGATGCGCCCGCCGGACTTGTCCTTGGCCTCGGCGGCGATGCGGTCGATCATCTGCACGGAAGGATGCGTTCCGCCGACGACGTCGCCCCAGCGGATTGTCACCTGCTGCGCCTGTGCGGACGTGGCGGCGAGCGTTGCCGCGAGCGCGAACCCGGTCAATGTGTGATTCAGCTTCATCGTGCTCCTCCTCGGTTGCCGCGCGCGAACGCGCGTTTGATGATAGTGACGTCGTCGTTGCGCACCGCGAACTCGCGCGCGTCGGGCGAGGGCAGCCCGAGCGCGCGATTGCGCGCGGCCGTGATGTGGTCGCCGATCGCCGCCGCCGCGCGGGCCGGATCGCGCGTGCGCAGCGCCGCGATGATCCTCAGGTGCTCCTGCATCACCGGCACGACCAGCGTGGCGTCGAGGCGCGTCTGCTCCTGCCGGATGAGGCGAATCTTGATCGAGTTGATGCGGTAGGCGTTGCTGACGATTTCGTTGTGCAGCGAGTCGACGATCGCGGCATGCATGGCGTCGTCGGCCGCCTGCGCGCGCTCGATCAGCGCCGGCGTGATACCGGTCGCGGCAGCCGCCAGCACGGCCTCGTGCTCCTGCTGCAAGCGGTCGAACTCGGCCGTCGGCGCGTGCTCGGCGAACAGCGCCGCGGCCTCGCGCTCCAGCATCAGGCGGAACTGGAAGGCGTTGCGGATGAGGCTCACGTCCACCTGCGCCACCTGCATGCCGCGTTGGGGAACGGTGCGAATGAGGCCGTCGGCCTCCAGCCGCGGGATCAGCTCGCGGATGGCCCCGAGCGTCATGCCGGTGATGAGGGCCAGCTCGCGCTGCGAGACGAACTGTCCCGACCGGATCTCGCGCTTGAGGAGGCCCCGCGTGAAGCGCTGGTACGCCTGGTCGCGGAGTTTCATCCTAGCGCCCGCCCGGCCGCCCGCAGGGCGCTGACTTTCCCCCCGGGGCGCAGCGAACGAAGTGAGCGTGGGGGCGGCCCATCTTCGTGGGCGCGGGCTTGCCCGCGCTCAATGGGTGCAGGTGCAGGTCCAGCAGTCGAGCGCGGCCAAGGCCGCGCCCACGACTCAATGGGCGGCGAACAACGTGAGCGTGGGGGCCGTACATGTCAGCCGGCGAGCAGACGATCGAGCGCCGCGCCAAGCTCCGCTTGCCCCGCGGCGTCGACCGGTTCCAGAGGTGGCGCCGTGGCGAGGAACCCATCGTCACCGTAACGATGGGCGACGAGCGCTTTCACGGCCGGCGTGACCGGATAGCGCAGCACGAGGTCGACCAGCTCGGTGATTCCGGGCACCTCGGTGCCGTCCTCAACCATCGGCAGCAGTTGGCGCGCGCAGAAGTTCGAGAAGCCGTTGATCGCACCGCTGCCGCCGTGGCGGATCGTGCGCGCGAGCAGCCGCTCGTCTCCGACCAGGATGTGCAGATGCGGATGATCGGCGAGCAGACGCTCGGTCGTAGCCCAATCGCCGCTCGAGTCCTTGACGCCACCGACCAGTCCCGGAAAGGCGCGATCGATACGGCCGACGAGCGCCGAGGAAAGCGGCACCAGCGTCACCGAGGGAATGTGGTAGAGGATCACCTCGCGCGGCGAGCGGCAACGCTCGAGCACGGCCGCGAACCACCGGAACAGTCCCTCGTCGCCGGGGCCCTTGAAATAGAACGGCGGGGCGAGCAGCACCCCGCGACCGCCCGCAGCGAAGAGCTGATTGGCCTGCGCCGCCGCATCCTCGATTGCCGACGCGGCAATCCCGGCCAATACGTGCCGCGACAGATCGATACCGGCGGCACGCAGCGCATCGAGCATCGCCGCGCGCTCGCCGAACCCGATCGATGCGCCTTCGCCTGTCGTGCCGGCCAGCGTGACCGACGAACAGCCCTCGGCGAGGCAGCGCTGCACATGCGCGACAAACCGCCGAAGGTCGACCGTGCCGTCCGCGGCGAAAGGCGTGACCAGCGCGCAGCCCAGCCCGAACCTGCGCTCGCGCGGACGCATCGCCGCGCCTCCACCGGCGCCCGCAGCGGGTCCCGCGCGCGGCGGGACTGTCGTTGACGATGACACACTGACATGTTAACCTGCAAACACCGCGCGGCGCAAGCGCGAAGTGTCCTGCCCGGGAGAGCAGATGAGCGGCGGCAAGGTTTTCATCGGCGTCGATGTGGGGTCGGCGAGCGTGCGTGCCGGCCTCTACGATGACGCGGGTCGACGCCTCGCCTTCGCGGTGCGACCCATCCGGCAGTTTCATCCGCGCACCGATTTCGTCGAACAGTCGTCGGCCGACATCTGGCGCGAGACCTGTGCGGCGGTGCGCGAAGCGGTGGCGCTGGCCGGCGTGCCGGCCGACGCCATCGCTGCCCTCGGGTTCGATGCCACCTGCTCGCTGGTCGCCGTCGGCGCTGACGGCGGGCCCGTCTCGGTGGCCGAGGACGGCGACCCGGAGCGCGACATCATCATGTGGATGGACCACCGTGCGGCCGATGAGGCGGCGGCGATCAATGCGACCGGCGACCCGGCGCTCGCCTATGTCGGCGGCGAAGTGAGCATCGAGATGGAGCTGCCCAAGGTCCTGTGGCTGCAACGGCATTGCCCGGATCGCTATCGGGCGGCAACGCGCTTCTTCGACCTGGCCGACTACCTCGTCTGGCGCTGCTGCGGGGCCGACACGGCCAGCGTCTGTACGCTGACCTGCAAATGGAACTACCTCGCGCACGAGGGCCGCTTTCCCGAGGCGATGCTGCGCGCCGTTGGCCTCGGCGATCTCGCTTCCCGGCTGCCGCAGCGGGTCCTGCCGCTGGGCTCGTCGCCGGGCACGCTGACCGCGGCGGCGGCCGGCGACCTCGGACTGCCGGCGAGCGTGATCGTGGCCACCGGGATCATCGACGCGCACGCTGGTGGCCTCGCGCTCATCGGCACGCGACCCGAAGGAAGCCTCGCGCTGATTGGCGGCACGTCGAACTGCCACATGGCCGTGAGCGCCCAGCCGATCATGGTGCCCGGTGTCTGGGGACCGTACTTCGGTGCGATGCTGCCCGGCACCTGGCTCAACGAAGGCGGCCAGAGCGCCGCAGGCGCGCTGCTCGACTGGACGCTGCGCCAGAGCGATGCCTGGCCGCGGGCGCAGGAGACGGCGGCGCGCGAGGACCGCAGCGTCTACGCGGTGCTGAACGACTGGGTGGCCGACCTCGCGGCGCGCGAAACGCTGCCGACGCGCGACCTGCACGTGCTGCCCGATCACCACGGCAATCGCTCGCCCCTGGCCGATCCACGGGCCCGCGGCACCGTGACCGGGCTGACACTCGAAGCCGGCGCCGATGCGCTGGCGCGGCTCTACCTCGCGACCCTCCAGGCGCTGGCCTACGGCACCCGGCACATCGTCGATACCATGAATGCGGCCGGCCACCGGATCGAGCGCATCGTCATCTGCGGCGGCGGCACCAGGAACCCACTCCTGCTGCAGGAACACGCTGACGCGCTCGGCACCGACCTCCACCTCGTCGCCGACGAGGACGCGGTGACGCTCGGCGCCGCATTGCTGGCAGCCGTCGCCGGGGGTGCCTTCGCCGACCTGCCGGCCGCTGCCGCCGCGATGGTGCGGCCCGGAGGGCGAATCGCGACGCGGCGAGAGACCCGGCCTTTCCACGATGCCAAGTACCGCGTCTTCCTGCAACTCCACGACGATCAGCAGCGCTGCCGGAGTACGATGGCGCGCTGGCATTGACGCATTTCCAGAAAGGGCAACGCATGCTGACCTTGACGCTCCCGGACGCACGACCGCCGCTCACGGTGGCGAACAACGAGGTGCTGCTCGTCACCAACGCCGATCTGCGCGAGTCGGCCAACGTCAAGTGCTGGCCGGTGCAGCAACAGTTCGAGACGCGGCTGTCGGAGGTGCTGATCACCCACTTTGGCTATCGCGCGAAGCGGGCGCATCCGCTCAAGACCGATCGCGGCCACGGCTTCATCAGCAACCAGCGCGAGGGCAGCGACGTGTTCGCCGGCATCGACCCGGAGGCGCCGGTCATCGTGCTGCTCACCGCCTGGCAGTACTCGCATCACCTGGCGCCGAGCCTCGCGCAGCATCGCGGGCCGATTCTGCTGCTGGCCAATTTCGAGGGCACGTGGCCGGGCCTGGTCGGCATGCTGTGCATGGCCGGCACGCTGACGAGCCTCGGCAAGGACTACTCGCGGCTGTGGTCGGTGGCGTTCGACGACGAGTTCTTCTTCCGCGGCCTCGGGTCCTGGCTCAAGACCGGCAGGATCGAGCACGACACGAGCTATCTGCACGCTATCGATCGCAGCCATGCCGTCATGGCGACCCCGGCGGGGCGCCTGGGCGCCGAGGTCGGGCGCTACAGCCTTCAGCACAAGGAGATCATCGGGCTCTTCGATACTTTCTGCATGGGCATGATCAACGGGGTCTTCCCGCAGAAGGCGCTCGCCGACATCGGCATGCCGCTGGAAGGTCTGTCGCAATCCGACCTGCTGGCCGAGATGGCGCTGGTGCCACGGGAACTCGCGGAGCAATGCCTTGCCTGGTACCAGGCGCAAGGCATGCGGTTCGAGTTCGGCAGCGACCCCGCAACGGAACTCACACGGGATCAGGTGCTGGAGCAGTGCGCGATGCTGATCGCGCTCGGGCGCTTCGTCGATCGCTTCGGACTGTCCGCGGTCGGCGTCCAATATCAGCAGGGGCTCGCCCGCTGCTGCGCTGCATCGGATTTCGCCGAGGGCGCGATCGGCAACGCCGAGCGCTTCCCGATCCCCACCGCCGACGGCCGCATCGTGCGCCAAGGCAAGGCGATCCCCTGCATCAACGAAGTCGACATGGGCACGGCGATCCCGCAGACGATGCTCTGGCGCCTGCTCGACTCGCTGGGGCTGCCGGCCGAGACGACGCTGCACGACATTCGCTGGGGCAGCGAGTTCGAGGGCACCTTCTACTGGGACCTCGAGATCTCCGGCGCCGTCCCCTTCGCGCACCTCAGAGGGGGCATCGCCGGCGCGACCGGCTACCGGCAGTCGCCGATGTACTTCCCCAAAGGCGGCTCGACGATCACCGGCCAGGGCAAGGCGGGGCGCTTCATCTGGGCCCGCGCGCACTACGAGGGCACCGCGGTCGTGCTGCACGTCGGCACCGGCCACGCGGTGGAGCTGCCGGCGGCCGAGTTCGAGCGGCGGCGCCGCGCGACGTCGTGGGAGTGGCCACTGCTGAATTGCGTCCTCGACGGCGTGTCGCGCGACCAGCTGATGGCCGGGCACCAGAGCAACCACATCACCATCGCCTATGTCGACGAGGCGGCGATCGACGACGTGCTGCGCGCCTTCGTCGCCCAGGCGCTGACGCAGAACATGCGTCCGCGGGTCGCCGGCGCGGCGTTCGCGGCGCTCTGAGGGCACGCAGCCGCGGCCGTTGACATGGGTCAAGCATCCCCTCGGAGGCCAGCGCATAATTGAAGTCGTGGGAGCGCGGCGCAGGCGGAGGGCGACAAATAATGAAAACGAAGACAACACCACTGCCGCACGGCACGCTCATCGAGCTGCGACGGTGGAACACGCCGACCATCTACAACGGGCTCGAGACCTATTCGAAGGCCGATCGCCGAAGCTACGTGAACCTCGAGGAGGTGCACGACTTCATGCCGCAGATGGGGCCGATGGTCGGCTATGCGATCACGATGGTCCTGCAGCCCGGCAATCCCGAGCATGTGCAGCGCAATCCCGACGCCTGGCAGCAGTATCGCGCCTACGTCGCCAGCGTGCCCGGCCCGAAGATCGTCGTCGTCCAGGACCTCGACAAACCGCTGACCTACGGTACGGGCTGGGGCGAGGTGATCGGCAACCTCCACCGCGCGTTCGGCTGCGTCGGCGTCATCGTCGATGGCGGGATCCGCGATCTGGACGAGATGTGCTATGCCGGCTTCAAGGCGCTCGCGCGCCGGCTCTGCGTCAGTCATTGCCATGCCTGGCCGGTGCGCTGGGGTTGCGAGGTCGAGGTGTTCGGCACTGCGGTGAAGCCGGGACAGCTGGTCCACGCCGACAAGCACGGCTTCGTCGCCGTGCCGTTCGGCGAGGAGAAGAAGCTGCTCGAGGCGGCGCGGTTCATGGACACCAACGAGTGCATGACGATGATTCCCTCGGCTCGGGCGACGGCCGGCCGCACCAACGACGAGATCACCGCCCAGGTCGACGAGGCGTGGCGGCAGTTCGGCCGCAACGCCGCGAAGAAGTCGATCGGCAAGGGCGAATGGGGTTGATCGCCGCGGGCGCGGCAGATGATGCTCGAGTTCGGGCCACCGCTGATCGGGTGCGTCGTCAGTGACCGCAATTACTCCCACCGGCTTCGGCGACACGGGCGCCGGCGCCATCTTTCGAACCGACTGACCCATACAAGGAAACGACCATGAACATCTCGCTCGTTCGCCGTGGCATGCTTGCCGCCGGTGCCGCCCTGCTCCTGATCGGTGGGCTGCCGCCTGCCGCCGAAGCGCAGACCAAAGTCCCGCTGCGCATCTCCACTCCGGCGGTGCCCGACGATTGGCACGCCAAGATGTGGACCGTGTTCAAGGAGTCGCTCGACAAGAGCGCCCCCGGCGAATTCGACGTCCAGATCAACCTCAATGCGACGCTGTTCAAGCAGGGCACCGAGCCTGCGGCGATGGCGCGCGGCAACCTCGAGCTGGCGACGGTCTCGGCGGCCGACATCACCAAGATCGTGCCGGAGTTCTCGATCTTCACCGCCGGTTACATCATCCGCGACCCGGATCATCTGCAGAAGGTGTTCAACGGCCCGATCGGCGAGGAGATGTTCAAGCCGGTCGCCGAGAAGATGGAGATCACGATGTTGTCGACCATCTACCTCGGCACGCGCCAGGTCAATTTGCGCGAGGTGCGCAGCGTCAGGACGCCCGCCGACCTCAAGGGCGTGAAGCTGCGGATGCCCGGGTCAAAGGAGTGGCTGTTTCTGGGCGAAGCGCTCGGCGCCACGGCGACGCCGCTCGCCTTCGGCGAGGTCTACCTGGGGCTCAAGACCGGCACCATCGACGGCCAGGACAATCCGCTGCCCACGGTGCGCGCCGCCAAGTTCTATGAGGTCACCAAGCAGCTGGTGCTGACCAGCCACCTCGTCGACGGCATCTTCCTGTCGATCGCGAACAAGACCTGGAACACGCTGTCGCCCGCCCAGAAGCAGAAGGTCAAGGCGGCGGCCGTCGCGGCGGCGCAGTACAACAACGAGAACCGGATCAAGGAGGAAGGCCAGCTCGTGGACTTCTTCAAGCAGCAGGGCTTGCAGGTCGGCACTCCCGACGTCGACGCGTTCCGCAAGCACGTGCAGGACGTCTACCTGACTTCCGAGTACGCCAAGGTCTGGCCCAAGGGACTGCTCGAGCGCATCAACGCGACGAAGTAGATGCGGTCCTGGCTGAAGCGGGGCGCCGACGCCGTCGGCGCGGGTCTGTTCGCCGCCCTGTTTCTCACCTTCATCGTCCAGATCACCGCCCGCTTCGGCTTCAACCGGCCGCTGCCCTGGACCGACGAGCTGGCGGTGATCCTGTACGTCTGGGTGATCATGTGGGCGGCGGCCTTCATGGTGCCGGCCAAAGAGCACGTGGTATTCGACCTCGTCTACAACGCCGTGGGCAGGGGCACGCGGCGCGGCATGCTGCTGCTCGGCAGCGTGCTGATCGGCGTGCTGGCGGCCTACGCCATTCCCGGCAGCTGGGACTACGTGCGCTTCATGGCGCGTGAAGGCACTCCGGTGCTCGGCCTGCCGTTCATGTGGGTGTTCATCCCCTTTGTCTTCCTGCTGCTGGCACTGGTCGTGCGCAGCGCCGTGCACGTCGTCGCGCTGTTGCGGTACCGGTCCCGGGAGCTCGATTGACCCTTCCCCTGTGGGTCCTGCTGGCGGTGCTGGTCGCCGGCATGGTGGTGCGCGCATCGATCGGCTTCTCGATGCTGGCCGCGGGCATCGCCTACCTCGCCGTCAAAGGGCAGGACATGGGGCTTGCCGCCGAACAGGTGCTGAACGGCCTCTACAACAGCTACGTGCTGCTGGCGGTTCCGCTGTTCATCCTCGCGGCCAATGTCATGAATGCGGGTACGATCAGCGAGCGCATCTTCGACTTTTGCCGGATCCTGGTCGGTCGCCTGCGCGGCGGCCTGGCGCAAGTCGACATCCTGGTCAGCGTCGTGTTCTCCGGGATGAGCGGCAGCGCGATCGCCGATGCGGCAGGCCCGGGGCTCGTGACCATCAAGCAGATGCTGAAGAAGCCCGAATACTCGCCGGGCTTCGCCGGCGCGGTGGTGGTGGCGAGCGCCACCATCGGACCGATCATCCCGCCGTCGATCCCGATGGTCATCTACGCCATGGTGTCGGGCGCCTCGGTCGGCGCGCTGTTCCTGGGCGGCGTGGTGCCGGGGCTGCTGATGGCCGTGGTGCTGATGATCGCGGTGCAGATCATCGCCACCAAGCGCAAGATGCCGCGCGACGCGCCGGTGCCGCTGGCCGACTATCCGGAGATACTCTGGCGCGGCGCGCTGCCGCTGTCGCTGCCGATCGTGCTGCTCACCGGCATCTACACCGGCGCGTTCACGCCCACCGAGGCGGCGGCGGTGGCGGCGCTGCATGCGCTCGTGCTGGCGGGTGTGGTGTACCGGGCGCTCTCCTGGCGGACCCTGTACGGCGTGCTGCTGGATTCGACGCGCTCGAGCGCGGTGATCACTCTGATCATCGCCGGCGCCTTCATGCTCAACTTCGCGTTCACCTCGGAAGGCGTGCCGCAGGCACTGGCGCTATGGGTCGACTCCAAGGACCTCAGCCAGCTGCAGTTCCTGCTGCTGGTCAACGCGGTGTTCCTGGTGCTCGGCTGCTTCCTCGACGTGTCGGTGATGCTGCTGGTGTTCGTGCCGATGCTGCTGCCGGCGGCGAAAGTGCTGGACATCGACCTCGTGCATTTCGGCGTGGTGGTCGTGGTGAACATGATGATCGGCCTGGTGACTCCGCCCTTTGGCATGCTGCTGTTCGTGACCAACGCGCTCACCGGCATTCCCATCCGGGATATGATCCGGGAAGGCTGGCTGTTCCTGGCGATGCTGGTGTTGCTGATGCTGGCAATGGTGCTGTTCCCGTCGATCGTGCTGTGGCTGCCGCAGACGATGGGGTACGGCGTGAAATGAGACAACGGCGAGGGTTTGCCGCCGCGGAGCGGCGAACGGGGATCGCGGCGCCGGCAGTTCAATCGCGCCGGATCAGCACGATCGCGGCGACCATCATCGCGATGAAGAACGCCAGCGTCCACGCCGGGATCGCGAGGCCGAGGAAATACCACCCGGCTTCGGCGCACTCGCCGCTGCCCTTGAACACCTTGGTCAGCACGTCGGTGAGCGGCAACGTCTCCAGCATGTAGTTGAGGCCCATGCCGCATTCGGGCACTTCGCCCTTCGGCAGCGACTGGATCCACACGTGGCGCATCGCCGTGACGGCGCCGAAGAGCCCGATGATCACCGTCAGACCGGCGTAGATGGCAGCGCCGAGGCGCGCCGGATTGTGCAGGCCCGCGACCAGGAACACGACGCCGATGGCGATGACGGCCAGGCGTTGCAGCGAGCACAGCGGGCAGGGGTCGAGGCCCATCCCGTACTGGAGCCACAGCGCCCAAGCCATCAGGCCCGCGCA
>CAYGYQ010000117.1:0-10630 GCA_964354035.1 uncultured Bordetella sp. | reverse complement strand
TGTTCAAGAAAGTCCAGGATATATCTCTTTCACGGTGAGTACGGGGGTTCGAATCCCCCTGGGGACGCCAAGAAAAAAAGACTTAAGCCGCCACAAGCGGCTTTTTTCTTGCCCGACCCCCGAAATCGCCCCCGATATGGATTTCGGGTCCAGATTGAACCGCCGCGCAACAGAGGTACACCTATGCGGACCCCTCCCGGGGTCCGATCGCGGGTCCTGCGTTGATCTGGTGGCTGGCGTTATCATTCTCCGATGATCGACGACGACAACGCCATCGAGATCCCCTTCGAGCCGCCCGACGCGGACATCGTGTGGGAGCACTATCTCGAAACGTGCCGCCGCGCCGCCGCGCCGGTGTCACGCGAGCAGGCGGACAAGCTAATCACGGAATGGTCGGAAGCGATCGGGGCCGGCCTGGCACCGCCGGCGCAGCACTAACGCAGCATGTCTAAAACGTGCCCGCACTGTGGCAGTTTGAAGGTGCACCCAAGTTCCGCTGGGAGGGAAGAGCGCCGGCATCACCACCTCCGGTCGCCTTATCGTTGTGAAGAATGCGACTGGCGCTTCTGGACATTCAGCCTAACGGCTTGGCGCATTGGGTTCGGGATACTCATTCTTCTGATTGCGTTGGTGATGATGGTTCTATTGATACCGGCGAAGGCCTCGTAATTGTCGCCCTCTGCACGGCCCGCTAGCGCTGCGATCGGCATGGCGGACATAGGGCAGAGCCAGGCCTCGGAATGAGCGCTCCTGCGTCGATCTACGCGACCGGCAAACGAGTCTGTAGCATCACTCCATGAAGATCGCGCTGATCTTGGCCGCGTTGGCGACGCTTGTTACTGGATGTGCTGGCCTGTGGATCGCGACCGAGGGGGACAGATCTTTTGTGTCCGACCGGCGCGGCCGACCAGGTGGAGCGCCAAGCATCCCGAGAAGTGTGCCGCTGGACTTGACGAGCGAGTACCGCGTCGGCCATCTCCGGCGCCCATTTCAGGACCGTGCGGGCTTGGGACAGGCAGACGCCAGTAACCCCTTTGAAAACCGAAGAAGTTAGCTTCTTCCCTTGCTGCGTCTCGGGATAGATTTTCGCCACGGCCATCGCCCGTGAATTCAAGATCAAGCGGCTCCGGTGAGGATTGAATCCATGGCGCGAGCATCGAAAGGGCTGGTTGTCTGCATCAACAATGAGGGGTATTCGGTGTCGCTGGAGCGGCGGAATCTGTATGTCACCATGCCCGACGCGGAGGCCACCAAACACGGGCAACTTCGGGTCATTGACGAGTCCGGAGAGGACTATCTATACCCGCAAGAATTATTCGTGGCGGTTGAGCTGCCGCAGTCATTGCGACGACGTGTGCTGCAAGCGGCCTGACCGGAGTCCTCGAACGGACGTGCCGGTAAGCGCCACCAGGCTGCGCGCAACAATCGTGGGGATAGAGCCCACACCCCCTGGGGACGCCAAGAAAAACGAAGAGTTGATGAGCCAATTCCGAAATGGCTCGGGCGCCCGGAGAAACGCTTCGCGGTCAGCCGCCCCGGTACGCCAGGTAGCCGACGACAACGATTCCGAACAGCACCAGGACGATCGTCCAGAAGCGGTAGGGAAAGGGCTGAGCAGCCTTGTCGGTCCGGAGGCTCGACTGCATCCGGGGCTCACCGCGTTCCTCGGCCGCCAGGGGCGCCGCGGGATGGGGCGAAACCGCTGCGGCCATGGGTGGCGGGACCGGGGCCGCAGCCGCGCCGGCAGGTTTCGATGCAGCGGGGGACCACACCATGGTCTTGTCGTAGTCCGTGGCGGACTTGGCGGCACCCGTACCGACGAACTTGAGCTTGATCTTTCCGAGCTCGATCACGTCGTTGTCCCGGAGAATGTGCTTCTTGACGAGACTGCCGTTGACCAGCGTTCCGTTCGTGCTGCCGAGGTCTTCGAGGATGCAGTCGTTCGCGACGCTCACGATGGCCGCATGCTCGCCGCTCACCGCCAGATTATCGATCTGGATGTCGTTGTGTGGCCTGCGGCCGATGGTGGTGCGCTCCTTCGCCAGGAGGATCTCGTTGAGCACCGAGCCATCCAAGCTGAGTATCAGTTTCGCCATGGCGGACCTCGATCACTATCGTCAGGCGCGGCCCGTGGGGGGGGGGGCGACTCGCGCGCGCGTCGCACACTTTACTCCAGTTCGCGCCATTGTCGCCGGCTCCGGCCAGTGGCGCCCTGCGAAGGTCGGGTGACCACGACCCGGAATGGGCAAGCGGGTCAGACGTTCCGGTTGAACCAGAGCAGCGAGAGGAGGCCTGCCGCGAGCAGCAGTGCCGCCGCCACGGCGGCGTACAGGAACGTCACTTCGGTTTCCTTGCGCTCCAGCACGAGTCGCGTATTGAGGCTCTGGTACACCTTCCGGAGGTCGTCGGCCGTGCCGGCATGGAAGTACTCGCCGCGCGTGATCTGGGCGATGCCCTGGAGCGTTTCCTCGTCCAGCCGTACATACACGGACCAACCCTCGAAACCGATGGTGGCGCCTTCCTTGGTCCCGAAGCCAACCGTATAGACCTTGACCCCGCGGTCGGCGGCCATCTTCGCGGCTTCGAGCGGGTCCGGGCCGGTGGTCCGCCGACCGTCGCTCAACAGGATGATCACGGCAGAGCCGTAGGAACCCGGCGGCACCGGCTTGAACGCCTTCTCCGCCTCCGTCTTCGGTTTCACCTCGGGGCGGGTGGTCGGCGCGCCATAGCGCGTCAGCCCGCCCTTGAACACCAGGGATTCGAGGTCGATGCCGGCATCGGGAAAAAGTGTCGCGAGCGCCACGTAGAGCGCGCTGCCCGTCGCCGTGCCGCGCTGCAGCTGAAAGCGCTCGATGGCGGCGAGCAGATCCTCGCGATTCTGGGTCGGTGTCTGGACGAGCGACGCGGTGGCGCCGAACGCCACGATGCCGATGCGCGTGTCCGCCGGGTACTCCTCGACGAACGACTTCGCCGCCGCCTGCGCCGCGGTCAGCCGATTGGGGTCGACGTCCTTGGCGCCCATGCTGAGCGAGACGTCCATCGCCAGCACGATGGTCTGCTGCTGCGACGGCAGCGTGATGACGGCGGACGGACGCGCGATCGCGATGATCATCGCGATCATCGACAGCAGAAAGAGCAGCGGCGGGACATGGCGCCGCAGCCGCTGGGAAGGCCCGAGCGCGACCTTCACCAGATCCAGGCTTGCGTAGCGGAGGGCGCTCTTCTTCCTGCGCCGGAGCAGCAGGACGTAGGCTGCGACCAGCAGCGGCACGGCCAGCAGCAGCAGGAGCATTTCGGGCCACAGGTAGGTCATGATGGCAAACCTAGCATCTTTTTCCCCGGTCGTGGCAATCGTACTGCCACACCGCTTGCCACCGCCACGGGGCGGCGACGATCCGGTAAAGTACGCCCCGCTTCCCTCAATCCGCAAATGGAAACCGATGACCACGTCCGCTTTGGCCGCTTCCGTCGCCAGCACCTGGGGTGACTCGATCGTCCCGCAACTCGTCGAATACATACGCATTCCGGCCAAATCGCCGCATTTCGATCCGCAGTGGGAGAAACACGGGCATATCGAGAAGGTCATTCGTCTCGCCGAGGCCTGGGCACGCCAGCAGCCGGTGCGTGGCATGACCGTGGAGATCGTCCGCCTGCCCGGCCGCACGCCAGTGCTCTACTTCGATGTGCCCGGCACCGGCGGACGCACGGTCCTCCTCTACGGTCACCTCGACAAGCAACCGGAAATGACGGGCTGGCGCGAAGGTCTGGGCCCATGGCTGCCGGTGCTGGAGGACGGCAAGCTCTACGGGCGGGGCGGCGCCGATGATGGTTACGCCCTGTTCGCATCGCTGGCCGCCATCGGCGCGCTGCAGGCGCAGGGCGCGGTGCACGCGCGCTGCGTCGGCGTGATCGAAACATGCGAGGAGAGCGGCAGCTACGACCTGCCGGCCTACCTCGAGCTGCTCGCGCCACGCATGGGCGCCGTGGACTTCGTGATCGGCCTCGATTCCGGCTGCGGCGACTACGAGCGGCTCTGGGCGACGACGTCGCTGCGCGGCCTCGCCGGCGGAGCGCTCACCGTCGAGGTTCTGACCGAAGGTGTGCACTCGGGCGACGCCAGCGGCATCGTCCCATCGTCGTTTCGCGTCGCCCGAGCCGTGCTCGACCGACTCGAGGACGCGGCGACCGGACGCGTGCTGCCCGCGGAATTCCATGCGCCGGTTCCCGCTGAACGCGTGCGGCAGGCCAAGGCCGCGGCCGCCATCATGGGCGAAACCACGGTGCGCAAGTACCCGTTCGCAGGTGGCACGCTGCCGATGGCGGCCGATCATGCCGAAGCGCTGCTCAACCGCACGTGGCGTCCGGCGCTGTCGGTGACCGGCGCGGACGGGTTTCCGGCCATTGCCGATGCCGGCAACGTGTTGCGTCCGCGCACCTCGCTCAAGCTTTCGCTGCGCTTGCCGCCGCCGGTGGATGGAGGGGCGGCGATGCGGGCATTGAAAAGCCTGCTGGAGGCGGATCCGCCGCACGGCGCGACCGTGCGCTTCGAGGGGGATGAAGGCGCGACCGGATGGAATGCACCGGCAACCGCACCGTGGCTCGAGGAGGCGCTGCAGGCCGCGTCGAACGCGTACTACGGCAAGCCGGCCGCGGCGATGGGCGAGGGCGGCACGATTCCGTTCATGGCGATGCTCGGCAAGCATTTTCCGGACGCGCAGTTCCTGATCACCGGCGTGCTCGGACCCAAGTCCAATGCGCACGGGCCGAACGAATTCCTGCACATTCCCTATGCGACCAAGCTGACGGCGTGCGTCGCGACGGTGCTGGCGGCACACGCCGCACGCGGCGGCTAGGGCTTTGCGCGCCGCCGGACGGGGCCCGGACCAACCCTAGTCTGCGGGACCAACCGTGCCGGGAAGCGTCAATAGGTCGTGCTTTCCTTTCGCGAGCACGCGTATCAGCAGCCGCGCGATGTCGGCATCGAACGTCGGACGCGGTGGCGCTTCGACGAGGCGGCCGAGTTCGCCGTCGTCCCGCGCGGTGCCGAGCCAGCACCAGTCCCGGAGCACGTGCAAATCGACACGATCTCCCAGCAACGAGCGCTCGCGAAGCGCAGCGAGTCCGGCGAAAGGCCAGCGCGGAATCGCGAGCGGCGCGAGCGCCTGCCGCAGCCGCTCGTGATGATCGGCAGCGGATTCGGTGCCAACGCAGGCGCCGGCGCATCGTTTCACCTGGCGCGCGAAGCACGGGCCCAGCCGCTTTTCGAGACCGAGCGCCTTCCAGCATAGCGCGTGCTCGGCAGCGAGCGAGCGCAGCGCCTCGCGCGCCTGCCGCTTCGAAGAAAAGGGGCCGTACCGGCCGGGGAGCGCGCCGGCTTCAACGCTCGTGGCCGGAACGAAGCCCGGCGGGCCGGGCACGGCGGGCAACTCGAGCACGCCTGCGTCCGCCTTGCGGCGCAGTGCATGGTTGTGCGCGGGCAGCATCGCTTTCACCAGCGCGGCTTCCCGCAGCAGCGCGCCGATTTCGCCGGCCGTCTCCTCGAACTCGATGCGCTGCAGCTCCGTCGAGAGGCGAAGGTCGGTCGCGGAACGGTAGTCCGACGAGAAATGAGCGCCCACGCGCTCGCGCAGGTTCGTGCTCTTGCCGATGTACAGCGGCAGCGCATTGAGGCCGTAGAAGAGGTAGACGCCTGGCGCCTCCGGCAACGTGTCGAGCGCGTCGGGCGCGAGTTGCGGTGGAAGGCTCGGCGTCTTGAGGACGCGTCTCGCGGCGGCTTCGATTGCTTCCGCCGGCAGATCGCGGTAGAGCGTCTGCAGGAACGTCCACAGCACGCGCGCATCGCCGAGCGCGCGGTGTCGCCCGGCCACAGACAGGCCATGCCGCGCGATCACGCTGTCCAGGTTGTGCCGCGACTCTTCGGGAAACAGGCGCCGCGACAGCCGGACCGTGCAGAGCACCCGCGCGGAGAAGGCGCGCTGCTCCCGGGCGAACGCATGCTTCAAAAAACCGTAGTCGAAGCGCGCGTTGTGGGCCACGAACAGCGCGCCGGAGATCCTGGCCGCAACTTCGTCCGCGATGCGGGAAAAGGGCGGGGCATTGCGGACCATGGCGTTGGTGATTCCGGTCAACGCCTGGATCTCGGGCGCAATTGGCATCCCGGGGTTGACCAGCGTGCTCCACTCGGTGATGCGGGGGCTCGCGACGCCCTCGGGATCCGCTTCGACCCGCACGATGCCGATCTCGGTGATCGCGTCGGTGGCTGCCCCCGTGCCAGTGGTTTCGAGGTCGACGAAGGCCAGGACCGGGGCGAACAGGCGCATGGGCTGGGAGGGGCTGGAAGGGGCTTGACGGACGAACGCTCGTTCGCTATTGTACCGTCATGTCGAACGATCGTTCTTATCTCGCGTCGCTGCAGGATTATTACGCCCGGCATCGGGCGTTGCCGTCGTACGCATCGATCGGCAACCTGCTCGGCCTCAAATCCAAGTCGTCGGTTGCGGCTATGGTCGCACGGCTCAAACTTGCCGGTTACATCGAATCCACGCCGGACCGGCGGCTCGCGCCGACCAGCCGGTTTTTCGCACGGGCGCTGGCCGAGTCACCGGTGCAGGCCGGGCAGCCGAATCCGGTCGAGGATGGTCACTCCGATGCGCTGACGATCGACGACTACCTGATCGAGCGGCCGTCACAGACGGTCCTCATCCGCGTCAAGGGCGATTCGATGCAGGACGCCGGCATCCTCGAAGGCGATCTCGTTGTCGTCGAAAAGACGGCGTCCGCCAAGCGCGGCGACGTCGTCGTGGCGATCGTCGATGGGCAGTTCACGTTGAAGCGGCTCGATGTCGACCGCGGCCAGTTCGTGCTGAAGCCGGAGAACAAGGCCTACCCCGTCATTCGCCCTGAAGGCACGCTCGAGATCTTCGGCGTGATGGTCGGCCTCGTGCGCAAGCTGTAGTCTGGTACGGCGCGAAGCGCGGCCAAGGCCGCGCCCACGAACCACGATGCGAGGTGGCGTCTGCGTACAGGCTCGTGGGCGCGGGCTTGCCCGCGCTGGCCGGCGTCAGAGCCGCTCGACTTCGACCAGGCAGTCGTAGAACGTTGCCGCTCGTCCCAGATCAGTCATTGCCTGGCTCGTCACGGCATTGGCATTGGCGCCGTCGGGGGAAAGCTTCTTCCACCAGACCGACGGCGCGACGACGACACCCGACCGCGCACGTTCCGTCACGCGCGCCGTTGCGGTGAAGCTTCCCCTGTCGTTGCGGATGCGCACGCGATCCCCGGTCGCGATCGCGCGCGCGCGGGCATCGTCGGGATGGATGTCGAGCCACGGCGTCTTTTCCTCGGCGATGAACGTCGGCAGATTCGCGAACGAAGAATTGAGGAAGTTGCGGGCGGGCGGCGACAGGAACGCCAGCGGATAGCGCCGGGCAAGCCTCGGGTTGCTCGCGACCGACTCGCGCGGCGGGATGAACGTCGGGAGGGGATCGTGGCCGTCCTGCGCGAGCGTTGCGGAGTAGAGTTCGCACTTGCCGGACGGCGTCGGGAAATCGCCGGCGGCGAACGGAGCATGGGCCGCGGGCACGGCCAGTCGCTGAAAGCCCTTCGCTTTGAGCTCGTCCCAGCTGATGCCGCCCGCGCGCGGGTGATCCCACTGGAACGCGAGCCGTGCCAGATCCTCGTCGCTGTCGCGAAAGCAGGACTCGGCAAAGCCCATCCGCGCGGCAAGCAGCCGAAACACCTCGGTGTTCGGTTTCGCCTCGCCGAGCGGCGCGATCGCCGGATTGTTCGCGAGCGCATAGAGATGCCCGTAAGAGCTGTGGACGTCCAGCTGCTCGAGCTGCGTGGTGGCAGGCAGGAGGATGTCCGCGTAGTCGGCGGTGTCGGTCCGGAAAATCTCGTGCACCACGCAAAAAAGATCCTCGCGCGCGAAGCCGGCCGCCACCCTGGCCGACTCGGGCGCCACGGCGACCGGGTTCGAGTTGTAGACGTAGATCGCCCGGATTCGCGGGTCATCGGCATCGAGCAGCGCATCGCCGATCGTGCTCATGTTGATCGTCCGCGGCTTGCCGCGAATGAGATCGGGCCGCTCGAGCGCCGCGGTAGCGACGGGATAGGTGCCCGATGACGACAGCAGCGCGCCACCGGCCGGATCGCGCCAGGCACCGATGAGCGCCGGCAGGCACGCGACCGCGCGCACGGCGTTGCCGCCGCCGGCATGGCGCTGCATCCCGTAGTTGACGCGGATCGCTGCCGGGCGGGTGGTGCCGTAGGCCCGTGCGAGTTCGACCACCGTTTCCGCCGCAATGCCGCAGAGGCGCGCCACGCGCTCCGGCGGATATTCGGCGGCACGGCCGCGCAACGCATCGAAGCCGATCGTGTGCCGATCGATGTAGTCGTGATCGACGAGATCCTCCGCGATCAGCACCTGCATCATGCCGAGCGCGAGCGCGGCGTCGGTACCTGGAATGAGCGCCACGTGCTGATGACATTTTTCCGCGGTCTGGCTGCGATACGGATCGATGGCGACGAGCTTCGCGCCGCGGCGCTTCGCTGCCTGCGCCTGGCGCCAGAAATGCAGATTGGAAACGACCGGATTGCTGCCCCAGATCAGGATCAGCCGGCTGTTCGCGAATTGCTCGACGTCCGTCCCCATCGCCGTGCCGACGGTCGCGACCCAGCCGGCCTTGCCGGCGCTCGCGCAGATAGTCCGGTCGAGCAGCGACGCGCCGAGCCGGTGGAAGAAACGACGATCCATCGAACCGGATTGCAGGAGCCCCATCGTTCCCGCATAAGAGTACGGGACGATCGCCTGCGGGCCGTCGGGCGAAGCGGCAATTGCACCGAACCGGGTCGCGATGGTGTCGAGCGCCTCGTCCCAGGAAATGCGCTCGAACTTTCCTTCGCCTTTCCTGCCCGCGCGCCGCAGCGGATGCAGCACGCGCTCCGCGGAATAGGTGCGCTCGAGGTACCGTGCGACCTTGGTGCAAAGCGTTCCGGCTGTCGGCGGATGGTCCGGCGCGCCCCGCACCTCGATTGCGCGGCCGTCCTCGACCGTGATCAGCATGGCGCAGGTGTCGGGGCAGTCGTGCGGACAGGCGCCGCGAACGACGGTGCGTCCGGGAAGTGGGTCGAGGGGCATCGGAGGAACGTCGGGGCCGGGTCTGCCATTATCCACGCGTTGGCACGCTGTGGATCAGGCAGGCCGGCGCGCGATCACGGGATTGTCGTTCCGGTATCCTCGACGTTATGGCGCAAAGGCCCCCTGCCGACATGCCTTCGGTGACCTTCCCGGATGGAACGAACGTGCCGGCGCTCGGCCTCGGGACATGGACCATGGGTGAGCGCGAGACCCGCGCGGCGGACGAGGTCGCAGCGCTGGCGCTCGGTTTCGACCTGGGCATGACGCTGGTCGACACCGCCGAGATGTATGCGGAGGGCGGCGCCGAAAGAATCGTGGCCCGCGCGATCGCCGGGCGACGTGATCGGCTGTTTGTAGTCAGCAAGGTGTATCCCCACAACGCTGGCCGAAAAAGCGCGATCTCTGCCTGTGAGCGCACTTTGCAGCGGCTGGGAACGGATCGCCTGGATCTCTACCTCCTGCATTGGCAGGGGCAGATTCCGCTGGCCGAAACGGTGGCCGCCTTCGAACGGCTGCGCGCGGACGGCAAGATCGTGCGCTGGGGCGTCTCCAATTTCGACACTGCCGCCATGCGCGAGTTGTTTGCCTTCGCCGAAGGGCGGCGCTGCGCGACCAATCAGGTCCTCTACCATTTGCGCGAACGCGGCATTGAATGGGACCTTCTCCCCTGGCTGCGCGAACACCGGATACCCCTGATGGCCTATTCCCCGCTGGGGCAGGGCGCCCTGCTGCGCGATCCGAAACTGGCGGCGATCGCGCGACGAAGCGGAGCGACGCCCGCGCAGATCGCGTTGGGCTGGCTGCTGCGATCGCCGGACGTCCTGGCCATCCCGGAATCGGCCGACATCGAGCACATCCGCGACAACCGGGCCGCGGCGACGCTGCAGCTCGACCCGGTGATGCTCGATGCGATCGACGCGGCCTTTTCGCCCCCAACGGGCCCAACGCCACTCTCGGTGATTTGAACCGCCCCCACGCTCACTGTGTCCTGCGGTCTGGCACGTTTGCTGCTTAATGCTCCTCGAGCAACTAGCGATAGCCGACCGTACCCGACCGAGGAGGCCGCCGTGAGCTACACCGCCGTGAGCTACACGTTCTACGATTATCTCGAACTTCCGCAGGATGCCACTCCGGCGCGCATTGAAGCCGCCTACCTGGGACTCCTCCAACGCTTTGGCTACGGCATGACGGATGCCGGTCAGGACATGAGCAATCGCGTGGCGATGATCCACGCGGCGTACAACATCCTGGCGAATCCCGATGCCCGCGCGGGCTACGACGTGACTCTTGCGCGCGAAGCCGCCATGGCCGATGCCGAGCTCAAGGCGACCCTCGATCGACAGGATGCCGGCACGCGCTTTCGCGGCGAGGATCCGCCGGCTTGGCTCGATGACGCGTACGCGGCCATGGCCGCGTGACGCGCGTCGCCAACTCCGACCCGCGGCGGTTCGCGAATTTCACCGGATACAGCGATGCGCTCAGCAGTCTCTT
>CAYGYQ010000116.1:0-10664 GCA_964354035.1 uncultured Bordetella sp. | reverse complement strand
GATCTGGCGGTGGACGTCGCGCAGGCCCTCGTAGGCGTCGTAGTCGAGGTACTTGCGAAAGACGAACGGCGTGACCAGCGCGTAGAGCTCGTCGTGCCGCGTGCCGGTCAGTGCGCGCGCCTTCAGCCACGCATAGCGTTCCCACGCGCGCCCCTGCGTGACCAGGTACTGCTCGAGCGCCGAATAGGGCACGGCGAGGGGCCCGCTCTCGCCGTAGGGCCGCAGCCTCATGTCGACGCGAAACACGTAGCCGTCGGCCGTGATGTCGTGGAGCGCGCCGATGACGCGCCGGCCGAGCCGCTCGAAGAATTCCCGGTTCGCCAGTGGCCTCGCGCCGTCCGTATCGCCGTCCTCCGGATAGACGAAGACGAGATCGACGTCGGAGGACACGTTGAGCTCGCGCCCGCCGAGCTTGCCCATGCCGATTACCACTAGGTCCTGCGCTGCGCCGTTCTCGTCGCGCGGCTCACCGTGCTCGGCGGCGAGCACGGCGTGGTGCAGCGTGACGGCGGCGCGCAGCGCGACCTCGGCGAGCGTCGACATGCTGGCGCAGACTTCGGCCAGATCGGCACGCGCGGTCAGGTCGCGGGCCAGCGTGTGCACGAAGACGCGGCGGCGCAGCCCGCGCAGCGCTGCGGCCAGCGCGCGCGGTTCGCCAGCCTGCGCGGCGGCACTCAGCGCGGCATCGGCGTCAGCCCAGGCGAACGGCGCACCGAGGGTCGCGGCGAGCGCCTCCCCCTCTTCCGGGTGCGCGGCCAGCGCCACGGTTGCGTATCGGCTGTAGGCGAGAGCGGCGGCGAGATCGAGTGCGATGGACATGGAACGGGCGGGTAAGGCGCATGGATCGGGCCGACGGCCAGGCCGCGCGCAACGGGCAGCGCCGGGTTCGCCGGGCACTTCCGTTACAATGAGCCTGCGCCTCCATTATGCCTTCACCGCGCGCCTTTCTCCGCGTTCCCCGCGCGGTCCTCCTTGCGTTGTTCGGCTTCGTCCGGACGGCCGTGGTCGTCGGATTCGCGGTGTTCGCGCTCGTCCTGCTCGCCCTCCGTTTCGTCGTCTTTCCGCAGATCGAATCCTATCGCGAGCCGCTCGCCGGCATGCTGTCGCGGCAGCTGGGGCACCCCGTCGAAATCGCCGTGCTGACCACGGGTTGGGACGGGTGGAACCCGAAGCTCGTGGTCGAGGACTTGCGCGTGCTGGACCGCGCCCGCCCTGCGGCGACCCCTCTCCTCTCGCTGCCCAAAGTCGAGATGATCGTTGCCTGGACGTCGCTGCCGCGGTTCGAGCTCACCCTCAAGGAGCTGACCATCGAAGGCCCGCGGCTGGCGATCCGGCGCGATCGGTCCGGGCTGCTGCGGATCGCCGGAATCGAGATCGATCCCGAGGAGGTGGCCGGCGACTTGCCGCTCACCGACTGGATACTGCGCCAGCGCGAAATCGTCATCCGGGATGCGCTGATCCTGTGGGACGACGATCTGCGCAACGCGCCGCAGCTCGTGCTCGACCGGGTCCAGGTCCGTCTGGAAAACAGGTTCGGGCACCATCGGTTCGGCTTGAAGGGCACGCCGCCGGCGGAGCTCGCGGCGCCGCTGGATCTGCGCGGCGATCTGGTGTTCGGGTCCATGAAGGATTGGCCGAACGCGCAGGGTCGGCTGTACGTGCGCCTCGATTACGCGGATGTTGCGGCGTGGCGGGAGTGGCTGCCGCTGCCCGCGCAGATCGAGACCGGAACCGGGGCCATGCGGCTGTGGTTCCAGTTCGCGCAACAGGAGTCGCGCGAGATCATCGCCGACGTCGAGCTGGCCAACGTGAAGGCGAAGCTGGCGGACGATCTGCCCGGAATCGAGCTCGCGCATCTGTCGGGACGCGTCGGCACGCGGCAATCCGGCGCGCAGCGCGAAGTATTTGCCCGCGCGCTGGCGTTCACCACGATGACCGGCGAGCGTCTCGACCCGGTCCAGTTCAACGTCACCCTGCGCGCCGCAGGCGCGGGTGATCGCCCGGCATCGGGAGAGCTCGAATTCGACCAGCTGCAGCTCGCGCCGCTCGTTGCGCTGGCGGCCCATCTGCCGCTGCCGGACCGGATTCGCACTGACCTCGCCCGTTTCGCGCCGCGCGGAACGCTGACGCACGGTCGCTTGCGCTGGGAGGGGCCCGCCGACTCGCTGCGTTCCTACGCAGCGGCAGCGGAGTTCGCGCAACTGGGCCTCGCCGCGCAGGACGCCTTTCCCGGGGCGAGCGGTCTCACCGGCCGGTTCGATGCCACCCAGGAGGGCGGCGAGCTCAGGATCGCCAGCGCGAACGCCACGCTGGATCTGCCGCGCATTCTGCCCGCCCCAGTCGCGTTCGACACCCTGGAGAGCCTCTTGCAATGGGAGCGCCGTGAAGGCCGGACGACGGTCCGCCTGGAGCGGCTCGAAATTGCCAACGCCGACGTCGCGGGCGACGTGACGGGAACCTACCGCACGCGGGCGAGCGGGCCGGGCGAGATCGACATGGTGGCGCGTGCTTCGCGCGGCGATGCCCGGCAGATCCACCGTTACCTGCCGCGGTCGATCGACCCTGCCACCCGCGATTGGCTGCGCGCCGCGCTCATTGGCGGCACGGTTGCCGAAACGCGCTTCACGCTTGCCGGCAATCTCGCCGAGTTTCCTTTTCCGAACGGCAAGGGCGGCAAACTGTTGCTCGACACGAAGGCGAACGGCGTGACGCTCGCCTACGCGGACGGATGGCCGCCGATCGATGCCATCGATGCCAGTGTACGGATCGAGGGAACGCGCCTGACCGTCGACGCTGCGCGAGGCCGTGTGCACGGCGTCGATATCGGCAGGACGCGCGTCGAGATAGCCGACCTCGCGCCCGAACACCCGCTGCTGCGGATGGGCGGCGAAGCCGCAGGACCGCTGGCGGGATTCCTCCGTTACGTAAACGGAAGTCCCGTTGCAGCGCGAACGGGAACGATCACGAGTTCCGTCGAAGCATCGGGCGACGGACGCCTGGCATTGAAAATCGAGCTGCCGCTCGGGCGGCCCGACGACATAGGGTTCGCGGGCGAGTTCACGCTGTCCGACGCGCAGTTGCGGATCGCCGGCGTGCCGGCGCTGACCAGGGTCAATGGCAAGCTCTCGTTCAGCGAACGCGACGTTCGCGCACGCGACGTCGCCGCGGAGATCCTGGGCGGACCCGCGAAACTCACGTTCGCCGGCGCCGACGGACAGACGCGCGTGACCGGTACCGGAACGCTGGGTCTCGCCGCGCTGCAGCGCGAGTACGGCAACGCCTTGCTCGATCGGGTTACGGGCCGCATCGACTGGTCGATCAACGTAAACGTGCTTGCTCCCGGCACGCTGGCGTGGGTGTTCGAGAGCACCATGAAAGGCGCGGCCGTCGATTTGCCCGCGCCGCTCGGCAAGAGCGCGGGCGACGAGATGCCGCTGCGAATCGAGGGGCGCGACGAAGCCAGCCCGCCGGGAACGGATTCGATCATCGCGTCGTACGGCCGCGTCGCGCAGTTCGTCGCGCAGCGGAAGCAGGACGGTGCCAATGCGGTGATCGGTCGCGCGCTGCTCTCGCTGGGCCGGGCGATCGAGCAGCCCGACGCGGGCCGCGCCGAGCGGCCTGGGCTATGGATACGTGGCGAGTTGCCGGTGCTCAGGGCCGATGCATGGATCGCTTTGCTGCCGCGGGACACTCCCTCCGGAACCGGACGACAGGATCCCGGGCTCGTCCTCGCCGGGGCGGACTTCGACGTCCGCGAGTTCGATGCGCTGGGCGCGAAATTCACCGAGCTCAAGCTGCGGATGCGCGAGTCCACCGGCGGATGGTCCTTCGATCTCGACGGCGCCGAGGTAGCGGGGACCGCGACCTGGTCCGCCCCCAGCGCCGGTGCGCCGGGCGGACGGATCGTGGCGCGGTTATCCCGGCTCGCCATTCCCGGGCGCGGCAGTCCCACGACCAGTCGCAGCGGTGACGCCGGGGAGCGTGGCGGCGAACGGCAGTCGGATGCGCCGGCGGCCAGCCCGTGGCCGGAGATCGATCTCGCGGCGGACATGCTGAAATCGAAGGACCGCGATCTCGGCCGGCTGGAATTCGTCGCGCAGCCGCGCGGCACCGAATGGCAGATCGAACGGCTGCGACTGACGAACGATTCCGGTCGCCTCGATGCGAGCGGGGCGTGGCGCATGGGTGCCCGGCAACAGCAGACCCGGCTCGATGTGTCGCTCCATACGAAGGATTCCGGCGCCTTTCTCGCGCGGTACGGCTACGCCGAAGCATTGCTCGGCGCGCCGACGAAGATCGATGGTCAGCTCTCCTGGTCGGGCGCGCCGCACGAGTTCGATTTCGCGACGCTCTCCGGGATGTTCGGCATACACGTCGGCCCGGGCCGGTTTACCAAGCTCGAGCCGGGTCCCGGCAAGCTTCTGGGCGTCCTGTCGCTGCAGGCGCTGCCGCGACGCATCACGCTCGACTACAGCGATGTCTTCAGCGAGGGACTGGCGTTCGACGAAATCACCGGCAACGTGCGGATCGTCGGCGGCGTCATGACCACCTCCGACCTCAGGCTTGTCGGCCCGTCGGCCAAGGTCGAGATATCGGGCGATGCCGATCTGGCGAAGGAAACGCAGCGTCTCAACGTGCGCGTGCAGCCGGCGCTGTCGTCCAGCCTCTCGGCCGGGGCCGCGCTGCTGTTTCTCGCGAACCCGTTGCTCGGCGCCGCGGTGGGCGCCGGCTCGCTGGTCGCGCAGACGATTCTGCAGGATCCGCTCGAAAAGATGTTTCGCTACGAGTACACGGTGACGGGCAGCTGGTCGGACCCGGTCGTCACCAAGAATGCCGGAGGGAATGCGAGCGCCGCACCGGGCACGGGCGCGCCATCAACCTCAGGAGCCGCGCGATGACGCAATCCGGTGAGCGCCTGCGCGTCGCCGCCGTGCAGACCGTCGCCGGCGGCGACGTCGCGGCGAATCTGGCGCAGGTGGAGCCACTGATCGGCCAGGCGGCGGCCGAGGGCGCGCGGCTCGTGGTGCTGCCCGAGTATTTCGGCATTTTCGGCGCGCGGGCGACCGACAAGCTGGCCGTCCGGGAGACCGAGGGCAGCGGCGTACAGCAGGCGTTCCTGGCACGCCTTGCCCGGGTCCACGGCATCTGGCTGGTCGGCGGCACGGTGCCGCTGGCGTGCGCCGATCCGGCGCGCGTGCGCAGCGCCTGCCTGGTGTATGGCCCCGACGGGCAGCGCGTGGCGCGCTACGACAAGATCCATCTGTTCGCGTTCACGCGCGGGGAAGAAAGCTATGACGAAGGCAAGACCATCGAGCCGGGCACCGCAGTGGTGACCGTGGATCTGCCGTGTGGCCGGGTCGGACTGTCCATCTGCTACGACCTGCGCTTTCCCGAGCTCTATCGCGGCATGGGGACGCTCGCGCTGATCCTGGTGCCGTCGGCATTCACAGCGACCACCGGCGCGGCGCACTGGCATCTGCTGCTGCGGGCGCGCGCCGTCGAGAATCAATGTTATGTACTCGCGGCCGCGCAGGGTGGCGAGCATCCGGGTGGGCGGCGCACCTACGGTCACTCGGTGCTGATCGATCCCTGGGGCGCGATCGTCGCCGAACGGGATGACGGTCCCGGCATCGTCGTCGGCGACGTCGATCCGGCGCGGATCAAAGCCGTGCGGGCGGAGCTCCCGGCGCTCGCGCACCGTGTGCTGTAGACGCATGGAGCGCGCGTGAGGGCCACCGCCACGAATGCTGCGGGTGCGGATCGCCATTTCGAGGATTTCGTGCCGGGCCAGGTGTCGGAATTCGGCCCGATCGTCATCGACGAGGCAGACGTCGTCGCGTTCGCGCGGCGCTACGATCCCCAACCCGTCCACATCGACCGGGACGCGGCGACAGCAGGTCCGTTCGGCGGGCTCATCGCGAGTGGCTGGCATACCGCGAGCCTCGTCATGCGGATCCTGGTCGAGCATTACCTCGCGCGCGGCGCCGCGTTGGCGTCGCCGGGCGTCGACGAGCTGCGCTGGCTGCAGCCCGTGCGCCCGGGCGACGTGCTGCGGGTGCGGGTGACCGTGCTCGAGGCGCGCCGTTCGCGGTCGAAGCCCGATCGCGGGCTGGTGCGCACGCGGATCGAGACGCTGAATCAGGACGACGCCGTCGTCATGAGCATGATCGCGATGAATCTGTTCCTGCGCCGCGTTCCGGGCGCAACCGGCTGACCCGCGGGCGGCGCCAGTGTCCTGGGCGCGGCCTTGGCCGCGCTTCACGGATCGTGCACTTTCGCCAATCGAGCGCGGGCGAGCCCGCGCCCACGACATGGTCCTGCCGGCAACCGCGACCCCGGCGGCGGCTCACTTGCCGCGCAGCAGGATCAGCACCGCGCCGCCGCCGCCCGCGTTGGGCGGTGCCTCGCAGTACGCTAGCACTTCGTCCCAATGCGCGAGCCATCGGCGCACCCGTCCCTTGAGCACCGGCTCCCGGTTCGGCGAGGTGAGTCCCTTGCCGTGGATCGCCCGCAGGCAGCGATAGCCGCGCGCTCGCGCGTCGACGATGAAGTCGGAGAGCGCGTCGTGGGCTTCGTCGATCCGATGCCCGTGCAGATCGATCTCCGCCTGCACCGACCATTCGCCACGGCGCAGCTTCTTCAGGATGTCATTGGGGAGGCCGCGCCGCAGGAATGTCTGCTCGGCTTCGTGTTCCTGTCCGACATCCCAGTCCTCGGGGGCACGCTCGGCGCCGTACTTGGAGGCCGTCAGCGCATCGGCATCGTCGGCGATGCGCTGCAGCGGAATCGGCGCGGGGCGCGGCCTCGCGTTGCTGGCGCGGGTGCTGGGCGCCATTCGCTGCACGTCGGCGAAGGCCTGCGCGAGATCGATCTCGTCGCTCGCCCGCGGGATCGCCGCTGGCAGGGGTTTCGCCGCCGGCGGGGCCACCGTCGATCTCGCGGCGGGCCCCGGGTTCGATGACGCCACGCCGCCGCGCGCCGCATCGACCAGCTTCTTCAGATCCGCCAGTTTCGCCATGACGCCATTCGCCGCCGGCCCGTCGGGGCAACGGTCAGCCCTGCGCTTCGAGGTAGGCCTCGGCGTCGAGCGCCGCCATGCAGCCGGTGCCCGCCGAGGTCACCGCCTGCCGGTACACGTGGTCGGCGACGTCCCCGGCGGCGAACACGCCGGGCACGCTCGTCGCCGTTGCGCCGCCATCGGTCCCGCTCCTGACCTTGATGTAGCCGCCAGCCATCGTGAGCTGACCCTCGAAGATGCCGGTGTTCGGCGTGTGCCCGATGGCGATGAACACGCCCATCACCGGGACATCCTGCGTCGCGCCGGTCCTGACGTCTTTGAGCCGTGCACCCGTGACGCCGCTGGCATCGCCGAGAACTTCGTCCAGCGTTTGCTGCCAGAGCACACGGACGTTGCCGCCGTCGCGCGTCTTCGCCATCAGCTTGTCGACCAGGATCGCTTCGGCGCGGAACCGGTCGCGTCGATGCACGACGGTGACCGTGCGCGCGATATTGGCAAGATACAGCGCCTCCTCGACTGCGGTATTGCCACCGCCGATCACCACCACGTCCTGCGCCTTGTAGAAGAAGCCGTCGCAGGTCGCGCAGGCCGAGACCCCCTTGCCCATGAAGGCCTGCTCCGACGGCAAGCCAAGATAGCGCGCGGAGGCGCCGGTGGCGATGATCAGCGCGTCGCAAGTGTACTCGCCGCTGTCGCCGATCAGCCGGATGGGCCTGGCGTCGAGCTTCGCCGTGTGGATCTGGTCGAAGATCATCTTCGTGTCGAAGCGCTCCGCGTGCTTCTGGAAGCGAGCCATCAACTCCGGACCCTGCACACCTTCGGCATCGGCCGGCCAGTTGTCGACGTCGGTGGTCGTCGTCAGCTGTCCGCCCTGGGCGAGCCCGGTGATGAGGACCGGCTTCAGGTTCGCGCGTGCCGCGTATACTGCGGCGGTGTAACCGGCCGGGCCGGAGCCGAGAATGAGGAGGCGGGCGTGTTGTGTCGACATGCGTATCTCGCTTCGCAAATTGTTCGAGTTTAACCGGAGCGCGTCCCGAACCGCCGCGACGTCGCGCCGATTTCGTCGCCCGACCGGGACCGGCGGGCAGACACCGCCAACGTGGGGGCAATTCCGGTCGCTCCAACCGCGGGGCATTGGGTCGCCACGCCCGTGGTCGTTCGCGCGCTGGTGTATAATTCGTCACCTGAAGTCAGCGCGGCAAATCCATGTTTTTCAATAAGAAAGAAACGAGTCCCCGGCGCCGCGCCGCGTCCGGTTCGGCCCCGTCGTTGTCGCCGCGCTTCGCGCGGCTCGTGCGCGAATCCTGGTGGCTCGTCGTCGTTGCGGCATTCGTCTGGCTGGCGCTGATCCTGGCGACCTATGCGAAGACGGATCCTGGCTGGTCGTTCTCGGGTGTCGGCGCGCCGATCGCCAATCGCGGCGGCCTGGTGGGGGCCTGGCTTGCCGACCTGCTGCTCTATCTCTTCGGCATATCGGCCTGGTGGTGGGTTGTCGCGGGTGTGGTCCTGGTCGTCGCCGGATATCGCCGCATCGGACAGCCGGAGCTGGAAACGGACCACCCGCTCTCGCTCGGCGTGCTGGGCTTCGCCCTGGTGTTGCTGTCGAGCGCCGCGCTGGAGGCGCTGCGACTGTACAACCTGCCGGTGACGCTCCCGCAGGCGGCCGGTGGCGCGCTGGGTGAAATTCTCGGCCGGGGGTTGTCGAAGCTCCTGGGATTCAACGGCGCGACGTTGCTGCTGCTGGCGCTGTTCGCTGCGGGTTCGTCGCTGTTCTTCGGGCTGTCCTGGCTGAAGCTGATGGAGCGCATCGGCACCTGGCTCGAGGGGACGGTCCTGTGGCTCAGGCGCCGGGCGGAAGAGCGCAAGGATCGCGAGCTCGGGGCGCAGGCGCTGGCGGTGCGCGAGGCCGTCGTGCAGGCGAAGCAGGAAGTCGTCCTGCGCGAGCCGGTGCTCGTCGTGCCGCAGGTCGTCGAGGTGCCGAAGTCCGATCGGGTCGTGAAGGAGAAGCAGCGGCCGCTCTTCCGCGACCTGCCGGACTCCCCGCTGCCGCCGCTCGCGCTGCTCGACGACGCGCCGGCGGCGCAGGAGACGGTGAGCGCCGACACGCTCGAATTCACGTCGCGGCTGATCGAGCGGAAGCTCGCCGATTTCGGCGTCGCCGTGCGGGTGCTGGCCGCTTATCCCGGTCCGGTGATCACGCGCTACGAGGTGGAGCCGGCGGTCGGCGTCAAGGGCGCGCAGATCGTGAATCTGGTGAAGGACCTCGCGCGCGCGCTGTCGGTGGTCTCGATCCGCGTCGTCGAAACGATTCCGGGCAAGTCGTGCATGGGGCTCGAGCTGCCCAACCCGAAGCGGCAGATCGTGAAGCTCATCGAGATCCTGTCGTCGGCGACCTACAACGACAATGCGAGCCGGTTGACGCTGGCGCTGGGCAAGGACATCGCCGGCAAGGCAGTGATCGCCGATCTCGCGCGAATGCCGCATCTGCTCGTCGCCGGAACGACCGGCTCCGGCAAGTCGGTCGCCGTCAACGCGATGATCCTGTCGCTGCTGTACAAGGCCGAGCCGCGGCAGGTGCGGATGATCCTGGTCGATCCGAAAATGCTCGAGCTCTCGGTCTACGAAGGCATCCCCCACCTGCTGGCGCCGGTCGTCACCGACATGAAGCTCGCCGGCAACGCGCTCAACTGGTGCGTCGGCGAAATGGAACGCCGTTACCGGCTGATGTCGACCCTCGGCGTGCGCAACCTCGGCGGCTACAACGCGAAGGTCGTCGAGGCGAAGAAGGCGGGCAAGCCGCTGACCAATCCGTTTTCGCTGACACCCGACGCACCGGAGCCGATCGAGGAGATGCCGTTCATCGTCGTCGTGATCGACGAGCTCGCCGACATGATGATGGTGACCGGCAAGAAGATCGAGGAGCTGATCGCGCGCATCGCGCAGAAGGCACGCGCCGCCGGCATCCACCTGATCCTGGCCACGCAGCGCCCGTCCGTGGACGTGATCACCGGACTCATCAAGGCCAACATTCCTTCGCGCATCGCGTTCCAGGTGGCGAGCAAGGTCGACTCGCGCACGATCCTCGACCACATGGGTGCGGAAGCGCTGCTGGGGCAGGGCGACATGCTCTACCAGCCGCCCGGCGTCGGCTACCCGCTGCGCGTGCACGGCGCGTTCGTGTCGGACGCCGAAGTGCACAAGGTCGTCGAGCACCTGAAGGCGCAGGGAGGACCGCAGTACCTCGACGGCATTCTCGAGGGCAGCGCCGGTGGCGACGGCGACGAGGGCGTCGCCGTGGAAGGCGCCGATGCGGAGTCCGACCCGATGTACGACCAGGCCGTGGCGCTGGTGCTGCAGACGCGCCGGCCGTCGATATCGCTCGTCCAGCGCCACCTGCGCATCGGCTATAACCGCGCCGCCCGGCTCATCGAGCAGATGGAGCGAGCGGGCCTGGTGTCGCCGATGCAGACCAACGGCAATCGCGAAGTGCTCGTTCCGGGAACGAAAGGAGACGGGGCGTGAAATGGGTGGCCGCCGCGCTGCTCGGCGCGCTCGCCGCGGCCGTGGCGACGGCCGCGCCGGCCGACGGGCTTGCCCAGCTGAAGGCGTTCCATGCGACGACGAAGAGCGGCAAGGTGACGTTCCG
>CAYGYQ010000115.1:9308-10745 GCA_964354035.1 uncultured Bordetella sp. | reverse complement strand
CCAGCAGCGACTGGCCCTCGTGCAGGATCTTCTCGATGGGGCGCGAATCGCCGCCGCCGTGCCCGTTCTGCCGGTGTTCCCAGATGTCGGCGATGTGCAGGAACGCCGCGCGCTCGAGTCCGATCTCCACGAATGCGCTCTGCATGCCCGGCAGCACGCGCGCCACACGGCCCAGGCAGATGTTGCCGACGAGTCCGCGCGCGCTGGCGCGCTCCATGTGGAGCTCCTGCACGACGCCCTGCTCGAGCATCGCGACGCGCGTTTCCTGCGGAGTTACATTGATGAGGATTTCATGCGACATTGGCAACGGTTATAGCACGGGGAACCCGATGCCGGCGAGCGCGGAGGCAGTTTCGTAGAGCGGCAAGCCCATGATGCCGGAGTGGCTGCCGTCGATCCGTTGCACGAACGTCGCCGCGCGTCCCTGGATGGCGTAGGCGCCGGCCTTGTCGAACGGCTCGCCGGTGGCGACGTAGCGCTCGATCTCGTCGCGCGCGAGCGCTCGGAAGGTGACGGCCGACGTCGAGATCTCGGCTGCGGTGTTCTGTTCCCAGGCGAGGGCGATGGCCGTCAGCACGTGGTGGGTTCGGCCCGAAAGCAGCATCAGCATCCGGATCGCATCGGCGGCGTCCTGTGGCTTGCCGAAGATCGTGTCGTCAAGCACGACCTCCGTGTCGGCGCCCAGCACCGGCCGCGGCGGCAGCCCGCGCTGCAGCATCCGCTGCCAGCCGATGGTGGCCTTGGTGCGCGCGATGCGCTCGACGTAGTGGCGTGGGGGCTCCGCGTCGTGCGCGCCTTCCACGATGTCGCGCTCGCGGGCGGAGGATTCCCGCAGCCGGAGCGAAGCGAAGTCGATGCCGAGCTGGCGCAGCAGTTCCTCGCGCCGTGGGCTCTTCGAGGCGAGGTAGACGGCAGGAGCGGTCATGGCGGTGGGATCCTCGGTGGACGGTGTCGACGCGCCGGCCGTCAGTCGCGATGGTAGGGGTGGTGCGCGAGCAGGCTCACGGCGCGGTAGAGCTGCTCGGCCACGACGACGCGGACGAGCCCGTGCGGCAATGTTAGCGCGGAAAGCGCAATGATGGCAGAGGCAGCGCGCTTGACCGAGTCGGCAAGGCCATCCGCGCTGCCAATCACGAACGCAACGTCGCGCGCTTCGTCGCGCCAGCGCACGAGATTCGCCGCGAGCACGCGCGTCGTCCACGGCTCCCCGCGTTCGTCGAGCGCGACGATGCACGCGTCCTTGCAGGCGGCGGCGAGTCGCAGCGCCTCGGCCGCGAGGACCTGCGGCACAGCTTTGCCGCGGGTGCGTGGCTCGGGCTTGAGCAGGACGAGCTCCAGCACGAACTCGCGGGGCATCCGGCGCGCGTACTCTTCCCAGCCGGCATCGACCCACGCGGGCATCCGTTGTCCGAAGGCGACGACGCGAAGCTTCATCGC
>CAYGYQ010000115.1:2305-9208 GCA_964354035.1 uncultured Bordetella sp. | reverse complement strand
GCGGCCCGGTCGGCGCTCCTGGCGCGCCGCTTCGCTGCGGGTGGAGCCCAGAGCTCCTCCAGGTTGTAGTGGGCGCGCACCGCCGGCTGCATGATGTGGATGATGATGTTCCCGGCGTCGACCAGCACCCACTCGCCGGTCTCCTCGCCCTCGACGCCGATGATCGTCGCGCCGGTCTCCTTAAGCCGGTCGCGGACGTGGCGCGCGAGCGCCTTCACCTGCCGATTCGACTCGGCCGACGCGATGATCATGGTGTCGGTGAGGCTGGTCAGCTTGCGGACGTCGAGCACGGTGACGTCGCGAGCCTTGATATCGTCGAGAGCGGTGACGGCGGTCTTCTGGATCTTGTTAAGTCGCATCCGGGCGTGAGCGATAGAGTTGATTGCGGTCAATATAGGCCAAAACGGCGGCCGGAAGCAAACTGCGCACCGCGGCGACACCGTCGGCGCCGCGCGCGAGTTGCGCGCGTATCGCGGACGCCGAGATCGGATGCGCCGTGACTGCTTGCACGAGCACCGACCCTGCGGCTGCCTGGCCGAGCGCGGCTGCGTCGAGACACCGGCGCCGCGACCACTCGTCGGTGAGCGCTGGCGGGAGCGCATCGGCGATGGTGACGCCGGGACGCCCCACGACGACGACGTGCGCGAGAGTGAATACCTCCCGCCAGCGATGCCAGGTCGGAAGTCCGAGGAAAGCGTCCGCGCCGACGATCAGCGCCAGCGGGCGGGAGGGCTCCTCGTTGCGCAGCTCCTCGAGGGTGGGCACCGTGTAGCTCCGCCCCGGACGGAGGACCTCCCGCGCGTCGAGCTCGAGATCCGGGTGATCGGCGATCGCGAGCTCGACCATCGCGAGCCGGTGCGCCGCGGTGGCGACCGGCGCCGCGCGATGCGGCGGGTCGCCGGCGGGAATGAAACGAACGGCGGAGAACCCGAGCGCGGTACGCAATTCGCGGGCGAGCTCCAGGTGACCGCAATGGATCGGGTCGAAGGTGCCGCCGAAGACGCCGAGCACGGGATGCATCACCAGGTCGATTGTAGCCTGCAGCCGTTGCGGGACGGATCCTAGAACCGCGACCCCGGTTCCTGCAGGAACGCGATTTCCTCGGGGGTCGAGGCGCGGCCGAGAATCGCGTTGCGATGCGGATAGCGGCCGAACCGGCGCACGACGGCGGCATGCTTCGCGGCCCACTCGAGAGGGGTGCGATCGCCGGTGTCGTCCGCCAGTCGCGTGAACAGTTCAAGCGAGCGCTGCTGGATCGCCGGATCCTCGGCGTGCTCGAACGGCAGGTAGAGGAACCAGCGCTCGAACGCGTCGAGTGTGCGATCGGATCCGGCGTCCACGACGGCGATCGCGGTGGCGAGCGCCTCGGCATCGCCCGCGAACGCTCGCGGCGTGTCGCGGAACGTGTTGCGCGTGAACTGGTCGAGCAGCAGCACGCGGGCGAGCGCGGCACGCGTTTCCGAGTGCCAGTCGCGGAAGTCGCCGGTCAGGGCGGCCTCGATCGCGGCGCCGAAGCGCGCCATGATCGAGGCGTCGAAGGCGGGATCCTTGCGGAACCATTCGGCACGGGCCGCGCGGGGCAGCGGGCCGAACCAGAACTCGAGGATCTGGCGGGCGAGGGGCGGCATCGGCTTTGCTATATAGTCGTGGCCAACGGGTCGGCGGCGACTTTGCGGGAAACGAAAATGCGTTCTCGCACAGCCGATCGGGAATCGCCGTCGCTGACCCTCCGCACCCTGACGCTCATGCGCACATCCTACCGCGATATCTTCCTGCTCGCCTGCTGCCAGGCGCTGCTGCTCACCAACGCCGCGGGCCTCATCACGATGAACGGGCTCGTCGGCTACGCGCTCACTGACACGAAAACACTGGCCACACTCGGCGTGACGATCTACGTGCTCGGCTCGGCGGTGGCGACGATGCCGGCCTCGCTGTGGATGGCGAAAGTCGGCAGGCGCACGGGCTTCATGGCGGGCGCGCTGATCAACGTTGCCGGCTGCGCGCTCGCGGTGCTCGCCATCAGCCGGGGGAGCTTCGTGCTCTACTGTGTCGCGACCGGGGTCATGGGGATCTACAACGCGATCGGGCTGCAGTACCGTTTCGCGGCGGCGGAGGTGGCGGCGCCCGCGGACAAGGCGAAGGCGATCTCGCTGGTGCTGGCGGGCGGGGTGGTCGGCGGCTTTCTCGGTCCGGAGTCCGTCCGTCGCGCGATGGACCTGTTCGCGACGCCGTTCCTGGGCGGGTTCGTCGTGCTCGCCGGTTATGCGCTGGTGGCGCTTGCCGTGCAGTCGCGGGTGCAGGTGCCGCCGCCGACACAGGAGGAGCGCTCGGGCGGCGGGCGGCCGCTCGCGGCGATCATGCGCCAGCCGGTGTTCATCGTCGCCGCGCTTTCCGGGGCGATCGGCTACGGCCTCATGAACCTGCTGATGACGGCCACACCCATCGCGATGAGTTTCTGCAGCCATCCTTTCGGCGCCGCGGCGTTGGTGATCCAGTGGCACGTCGTCGGCATGTACGCCCCGGGGTTTGTCACCGGCTCGCTGATCCGGCGCTTCGGCGTACTCAACGTGATCCTGGCCGGCATCGCTCTCGTCGCCTCGTGCGTGGCCGTCGCGTTGAACGGCATCACCATCACCCATTTTCTGGTCGCGCTGGCGCTGCTGGGCGTGGGGTGGAACTTCATGTACACCGGCGGCACGGCGCTGCTCACGGAATCCTACTCGCCGCCGGAAAAGGCCCGCACGCAGGGCGCGAACGATTTTCTGGTGTTCGCGACGATGGGCGTGTCGTCGCTGGCGTCGGGGGCGATGGTATCGACGGCCGGCTGGGAGGCGATGAACCGCGCGATGCTGCCCATCCTCGCGGCGCTGACCACCGTCGTGCTCTGGTACGCCTGGCGGAGGCGCACCGTCCGGGCAACCCGCGCGGCGTAGACCGGAGCGCGGGCAAGCCCGCGCCTACGAAATCGATCGTGGACTGTAGGCGCCGGCTTGCCGGCGCTACTTACCCTACTCGCGGATCTGCCCCGAACCCAGCACGATCCACTTCCGGCTGGTGAGCCCTTCGAGCCCCACGGGCCCGCGCGCATGCAGCTTGTTGGTCGAAATGCCGATCTCGGCGCCGAGCCCGAATTCGAAGCCGTCGGCGAAGCGCGTCGACGCGTTGACCAGCACCGAGCTCGAATCCACCTCGCGCAGGAAGCGCATCGCGTTGGCATGGTCCTGCGTCACGATCGCATCGGTGTGCTGCGAGCCGTACTGCGCGATGTGCGCCATCGCCTCGTCCAGCGACTCGACGACGCGCACCGCGAGAATCGGCGCCAGATACTCGGTGTACCAGTCGTCCTCGATCGCTGCCTTCATCGCCGGCACGAGCGCGCGCGAGCGGTCGCAGCCGCGCAGCTCGACTGCCTTCGCCGCGTAGACCGCGGCGAGCGGCGGCAGCACGCGCTCGGCGACGCCGGCGTGCACCAGCAGCGTCTCCATCGTATTGCAGGGCGAATAGCGCTGTGTCTTCGCGTTGTCGGCGATGCGAATCGCCATCGCGAGGTCGGCGGTGGCGTCGATGAACACATGGCAGACGCCGTCGAGGTGCTTGATCACGGGGACCTTCGCCTCGCGTGAGATGCGCTCGATCAACCCCTTGCCGCCGCGCGGGACGATGACGTCGACGTGCTTCTCGTCGGTGATCAGGCACCCGACCGCCGCGCGGTCGGTGGTCGCGATCACCTGCACCGCGGCCTTCGGCAGACCTGCGGCGGCGAGGCCCGCGTGGACGCAGGCTGCGATCGCGTGATTGCTGTGCAGCGCTTCGGAACCGCCGCGCAGGATCGTCGCGTTGCCGGCCTTGAGGCAAAGTCCCGCGGCGTCCGCGGTGACGTTCGGACGCGACTCGTAGACGATGCCGATGACGCCGAGCGGCACACGCATCAGGCCGACCTGGATGCCCGACGGGCGGTACCGGAGATCGGTGATCTCGCCCACCGGGTCGGGAAGCGCGGCGATCTGGTCGAGGCCGTCGGCCATCGCTGCCACGGCCTTCGGCGTCAGCGTCAGCCGATCGACGAAGGCCGCGTCGTGTCCCGCCGCCGTCGCGGCCGCGACATCGGTCGCGTTGGCCTCGAGCAGTGCTGCCGCCCCGCCGCGGATCGCCGCCGCCGTCGCGCGCAGCGTAGCGTTCTTCGCCTTCGTGTCGGCGCGGGCGGTTTCGCGCGCGGCGGCGCGCGCGGCCGCACCCACGCCCTGCATGTACGCGGCGACGTCGGCGAAGGTTCCCAGGCCGGGAACGGCGAGGTTGGTCATCTGACGATTGTAGCGCGATCCCGGAGAGGCCCGCCTGGCCGCTGCCCTCGAGCGCGCTCGCCGTGCCGGCCGCCGCCCAGACCGGCCCCGCCGCCTCCCGTGGCGCTATCGCCCCGGCTTGATGGTGCGCACGCCAGCGTCCCCGCCGAGCAGGATCACGTCGGCACCCCGCGCGGCGAACAGCCCGACGGTGACGACCCCGACGATCGCGCCGATCTTCGCCTCCATCTCGACCGGGTTGGTGAGCTTGAGCCCGTGCACGTCGAGGATCACGTTGCCGTTGTCCGTGGTGAACCCCATCCGCCAGGCCGGCTGGCCGCCCAGCAGCACCAGCTGCCGCGCCACGTAGCTGCGCGCCATCGGAATCACCTCGACCGGCAGCGGGAACTTGCCCAGCACGCCGACGAGCTTGGAGCCGTCGGCGATGCAGACGAATTTCCGCGCGACCGCCGCGACGATCTTCTCGCGCGTGAGCGCGCCGCCGCCGCCCTTGATCATCGCCCCGTGCTCGGTCACCTCGTCGGCGCCGTCGACGTAGACGGGCAGGTCGGCGACGTTGTTCAACTCCTCGACGAAGATGCCGTGGCCCTTAAGGCGCTCGGCGGTCTTGACCGAACTCGCCACCGCACCCTTGATCCGGTGCTTGATCTTCGCCAGCTCGTCAATGAAGAAGTTCGCCGTCGACCCGGTGCCCACGCCGATGATCGCGTCGTCCTCGACATACTTCATCGCCTCGCGGGCGACCGCCTGCTTCAGTTCGTCCTGCGTCATGGCGCGTCTCCGTATACTGCAGCCATTCTGGCGGCGGGCCGCTATTTCTTCCTCGGCGGCGGCAGGTCCGTGCAAACGCCTTCGAACGCCTCGGCCGCAAGTCCCACCGATTCGGACAGCGTCGGGTGCGGATGGATCGTGCGGCCGATGTCGACCGCATCCGCGCCCATCTCGATGGCGAGCGCGATTTCACCGATCAGGTCACCCGCGTGCGTGCCGACGATGCCGCCGCCGACGATGCGGTGCGTCGCGTCGTCGAACAGCAGCTTGGTGAAGCCCTCGTCGCGTCCGTTGGCGATCGCGCGCCCGGAGGCGGCCCACGGGAAGAGCCCCTTGCTCAACTTTACGCCCTTGGTCTTCGCCTCGTCCTCGGTGATGCCGACCCAGGCGATTTCCGGATCGGTGTAGGCGACCGACGGGATCACGCGCGCGTCGAAATACGACTTCTCGCCAGCCGCCGCCTCGGCCGCGACGTGGCCTTCGTGCACCGCCTTGTGCGCGAGCATCGGCTGGCCGATGACATCGCCGATCGCGAAGATGTGGGGGACGTTGGTGCGCATCTGGCTGTCGACCATGATGAAGCCGCGATCGGAGACCGCGACGCCCGCCTTGTCGGCGCCGATCTTCTTCCCGTTGGGACCGCGGCCCACACTCATCAGCACCGCGTCGTAGGGCTGCGGTTCCGGCGGTGCATTGGCGCCCTCGAAGGTGACCCAGAGCGCGTCCGGCTTCGCTGCCACCGCTGTCGTCTTCGTCGCGACCATGATCCGGTCGAACCGATGCTTGTTGACCTTCTCCCACACGCGGACCAGATCGCGGTCGGCGCCGGGCATCAGGCCGTCGAGCATTTCGACGACATCGAGACGCGTGCCGAGCGACGAGTACACCGTTCCCATTTCGAGGCCGATGATGCCGCCGCCGATCACGAGCATGCGCTTCGGTACCGACGCGAGGTCGAGCGCCCGCGTCGAATCGAGCACGCGCGGATCATCGGGAATGAACGGCAGCCGCATGACCTGCGAACCGGCGGCGATGATTGCCTGCTCGAAGCGCACGACCGTCCTGGCGCCGGTCTTCGCCTGCGCCGGCCCCTCGGTGATCTCGACCTCGACATGGTGCGCGTCGAGAAACTGGCCGACCCCGCGGACGACCTCGACCTTGCGGGCCTTGGCCATGCCGGCAAGCCCGCCGGTCAACTTGCCGACGACCTTGTCCTTCCAGCCGCGAAGCTTGGCGAGGTCGATCCGCGGCGCATCGAACGCGATCCCGTGCTCGGCGAGCGTCTTGGTCTCGTCCATCACGGCCGCGATGTGCAGCAAGGCCTTCGACGGAATGCAGCCGACGTTGAGGCACACGCCGCCCAGCGCGCCATAGCGCTCGACCAGCACCGTCTTCAGGCCCAGGTCCGCAGCGCGAAACGCGGCGCTGTAGCCGCCCGGACCGGCGCCGAGAACGAGCATCCGGCATTCGACGTCGACCTTCCCGGTGTAGGCCGCGGCACCCGGAATCGTGCCGGGCGCGCGTGCCGCCAAGGGTGGCGGCGCGGAGGATGCCGGCGGTGGCACCGCCGTCGCGGCCGCTGCCGCCGGTTGCGTCGCGCCGGCGGCACCGGATTCGAGCTCCACGATCACCGAGCCCTCGCTCACCTTGTCGCCCAGCTTGACCCTGACTTCCCTGACCGTGCCGCCGGCGGGCGTGGGCACGTCCATCGTCGCCTTGTCGGACTCGAGCGTGACGAGCGAATCCTCCGCCTTCACTACGTCGCCGGGTTTGACGAAGACCTCGATGACCGGGATGTCCTTGAAGTCGCCGATATCGGGAACCTTGACGA
>CAYGYQ010000115.1:0-2205 GCA_964354035.1 uncultured Bordetella sp. | reverse complement strand
AGGCGGTGAAGCGCGCCGCCGAGGCGCCGTCGATCACGCGGTGGTCGTAGGAGAAGGACAGCGGCACCATCAGGCGCGGCGCGAACGCCTTGCCGTCCCATACGGGTTTGGTCAAGCTTTTCGACACGCCGAGGATCGCGACTTCGGGCGCGTTGATGATCGGCGTGAACGCCGTGCCGCCGATGCCGCCGAGGCTGGAGATCGAGAAGCAGCCGCCCTGCATCTCGGCCGGACCGAGCTTGCCCTCGCGCGCCTTCGCCGACAGCGCGCCCATCTCTGCGGCGATCGCGAGCACGCCTTTCTGGTCGGCGTTCCTGATCACCGGGACGACGAGACCGTTCGGCGTGTCGGCGGCGAATCCGATGTGGAAGTACTGCTTCAATACCAGGTTGTCGCCGTCGAGCGAAGCGTTCACATCCGGGAACTTCTTCAGCGCGGCCACGCTCGCCTTGATCAGGAACGCGAGCATCGTCACCTTGATACCCGACTTCTCGTTTTCCTTGTTGAGCGTGATCCGGAACGCCTCGAGGTCGGTGATGTCGGCTTCGTCGAACTGCGTGACGTGCGGGATCATCACCCAATTGCGCGCCAGGTTCGCGCCGGAGATCTTGTTGATGCGGGACAGCGGTCGCGTCTCGATCGGGCCAAATTTCGCGAAGTCGACCGTCGGCCACGGCAGCAGGTTGAGCGCACCGCCACTGCCGATGCCACCCGCGGCTGCGCCTGCGGACGCCCCGGCGCCGCTCATGACCGTCTTGACGAAATTCTGCACGTCCTCCTGCAGGATGCGTCCTTTCGGGCCTGCACCCGCCACGCGCGCGAGATCGACGCCGAGTTCCCGCGCGAACTTGCGCACCGACGGCGACGCGTGCGCCGCCTTGAAGGCGCCACCGTCGACGGGGGCCGTGGCGGTGGCCGGCTCGATCGGCGCCGAGAGTGGCGCGGAAGTGGGCGCGGCGGCAGGCGCGGCGGCAGGCGCGGACATGGGCGCCGCTGTCGGCGCAGCCTGCGGCGCGGCTGCGGCCACGGGCGCGGGTGCGACGGCGCCCGCGTCCAGCACAACGATCAGCGAGCCCTCGGCGACCTTGTCGCCGAGCTTCACCTTCAATTCCTTGACCACGCCCGCGACCGGCGACGGCACGTCCATCGTCGCCTTGTCGGATTCGAGCGTGACCAGCGAGTCCTCCGCCTTCACCGCATCGCCCGGCTTGACGAAAATCTCGATGACCGGAATGTCGGTGAAATCGCCGATGTCGGGAACTTTGACTTCGATCGTGGTCATGAGTGTGTCTTCCGCACCGACGATTCGTGCTTCATACGGTCCACGGCGCGGGCTTCGCCGGGTCGATTCCGTATTTCTTCATCGCGGCGGTCACCTTGGCGGCGGGCACCGCGCCTTCGTCCGCGAGCGCCTTCAGTGCGGCGACCGTCACGTAGTGCCGATCGACCTCGAAGAAGTGCCGCAGCTTCTCGCGCGTGTCCGAGCGGCCGAAACCGTCGGTGCCGAGGACGACATAGCGGCGCGGCACGTAGGCGCGGATCTGCTCGGCGAACGCGCGCATGTAGTCGGTCGCGGCAATCACCGGTCCCTGGGTCGCGTCGAGGCAGCGCGCGACGTGCGCGAGCTTCGGCTTCGCGGCCGGGTTGAGCAGGTTCTCGCGGGCGACCGCCATGCCGTCCCGCCCGAGCTCGGTGAAGCTCGGGCAGCTCCACAGGTCGCAGGCCACACCCCAGTCGGCCTCGAGCAGCGCGGCAGCCTCGATCACCTCGCGGAAGATGGTCCCGGAGCCCAGGAGCTGCACACGCGGCGCCTTCGGCTTCTTCTCGCCGGCGCGGAACAGGTACATCCCCTTGATGATCGAGGGCGCCGCGCCGTCGGGCATCGCCGGCTGCCGGTAATTCTCGTTCATCACGGTGAGGTAGTAGTAGACGTCCTGCTGCTCGTTGTACATCCGGCGCAGGCCGTCCTGGATGATCACCGCGAGCTCGTAACCGAACGTCGGGTCGTAGGAAATGCAGTTCGGGATCGTCGCCGACAGGATGTGCGAGTGGCCGTCCTCGTGCTGCAGGCCCTCGCCGTTGAGCGTCGTCCGGCCGGCCGTGCCACCCAGCAGGAAGCCGCGCGAGCGCATGTCTCCCGCGGCCCACGCGAGCGCGCCGACGCGCTGGAAGCCGAACATCGAGTAGAAGATGTAGAACGGAATC
>CAYGYQ010000114.1:0-10874 GCA_964354035.1 uncultured Bordetella sp. | reverse complement strand
GAGCCGACTGCGAACGCGGGAGGGCAACCTTGATCGTCGACGCCTTCTACGCCGCCCCTGCGCTGTTGATCCTTGCGCTTGGCATTTACTCGACGATCGTGCGGGACACGTTTTCCGCCACCGTCGGCTTCATTGCCTACGGCCTGCTGCTGACGGTGGCGTGGGTACAGTTGCACGGCGTCGACGTCGCCCTGACCGAGGCGGCGATCGGCGGTGGCCTGACCGGGCTCCTGCTCGTGCGTGCCTCCGCGAGGCTCCGTCCGACCGAAGCGCTCGCGCGCGCCGAGGCTCCCGGCGGCGCGGTGCGCCTGCTGGCGGGGCTCATGGCCGGCGGCGTTTTCGTCGTCCTGGCGATCGCGGTGCTGAGTCTCCCCGATCCCGCGCCGACGCTCGCGCCGCAGGCGGCCGAGCACATGGCGTCGACCGGCGTCGGCAACCCGATCACGGCGGTGCTGCTCGCCTATCGGTCGATGGATACGATGCTCGAGGCGATCGTGCTGCTGCTCGCGCTGATCGGCGTCTGGTCGCTCGCGCCGGACCGCGTGTGGGGCGGCCGACCGGGGCCGCGCTACAACGCCGACCCCGACGGTATCCTCGCCTTCATCGCGCGCGTGCTTCCGCCGGTGGGCATCATCGTGGGCATCTACATCTTCTGGATCGGCGCCGACCATCCGGGCGGCAAGTTCCAGGGCGCCACGATCGTCGCGGCCATGTGGTTGCTCGCCATGATGGCCGGACTCGCCGATGCGCCGCCGATCAACCGGCGGTGGCTGCGCGTTCTCCTGGTTGCAGGTCCCGCCGTGTTCGTCGCCGTAGGCGTTGCAGGCACACTGACGGCGGGCGCATTCCTCGGCTATCCCGAGGGCTGGGCAAAGCCGTTGATACTCGTCATCGAGTTCGCGCTGATGCCATCGCTCGCGCTGATACTCGGGCTCATCATGTCCGGTGCACCCGAGCGGCCGGCCGAGCCATGAGCGATGCGACGCTGTTCGGCCTGGTCGCCGCCGCGTTGATCGGCGTGGGGCTCTACGGTCTCATCGTCAATCCCCAGCCGCTGCGCAAGATCCTGGCGTTCAACGTGATCGGCAGCGGCGTGTTTCTGCTGTTCGGCGTGATCGCCCGGCGCGGTGCGGCGGCCGGCCTGGGCGGCGATCCCGTGCCGCAGGCGCTGCTGATCACCGGCATCGTCGTCGCCTTCTCGGCAACTGCGATCGCAGTCACGGTGCTGCTGCGCCTGTTCGAAGAAACAGGAACAACCACGCTCGCCTCCGCCGTGCCGCCGCCCGCGGCCGGACCCGGACCGAGCCAGGATCAGGCAGGCGAGTGACAGTCGAGGCGATCACGACCCCCGGCGGACTGCTGCTCCCGGCCGCCGTCCTGGTTCCGTTCCTGGGTGTCATGGCCGGTCTCGTGCTGGGCGGGCGCGGCGCGCAGCGCGCGGCCATGGTCACGATCGTCGCCGGCCTCGCGGTCGCGATCGCCGCGGCCCTGGCGATGACGCGAGCGGGCGAGCCGCTCGTCTATCTGCTCGGAGGCTGGGCGCCGCCACTGGGCATCGCGCTTCGCGCCGACGGCCTGTCGATCGTCATGATGCTTGCCGTCGCCGTGGTGATCGCCGGCATCGGCCTCTACGCACGCGGCGATTTCTCCACGCCGCCCGGTGTGACGGAGGCACGGGCGCCGCTGGTGTACTGGCTGCTGCTGCTGGCCGTGTGGGGCTCGCTCAATCTCGTGTTCCTGAGCGGCGACCTGTTCACGCTGTACGTCGCGCTGGAGCTGCTCACGTTCGCGGGCGTTCCGCTCGTCTGCCTCGACGGCAAGGGCGAGACGCTGCGCGCGGCCCTGCGTTACCTCATCTACGCGCTCGCCGGTTCCATTCTCTACCTGCTGGGCGTCGTGTTGCTGTATGGCGAGTGCGGCACCCTCGACATCCCGCTGCTGGCGGAGCGCATCCGTCCTTCGGTCGTGACGTTCGCCGCCGTCGCGCTGATGACGACGGGGCTCCTCGCCAAGACCGCGCTGTTCCCGCTGCACCTGTGGCTGCCGCCTGCCCATGCGGGGGCCCCTCCCGCCGCAAGCGCCGTGCTGTCGGCGCTGGTGGTCAAGGGATCGTTCTTCATCGTCATCCGGTTGTGGTTCGACGCGGCGCCCGCGCTTCCCGGGCTCGCGGCGGCGCAGCTCCTGGCTGGACTCGGCGCCGCGGCGATTCTGTTCGGCAGCGTCATCGCGCTCCGGCAGGAGCGGTTGAAGCTCCTGATCGCGTACTCGACGCTGGCGCAGATCGGTTACCTCTTCCTGATGTTTCCGCTCGCCTTCGACGCCAGCTCGGGCGAGTTCGTGCGCGGCGATGCGCTGATGGGCGGCACGCTGCAGGCGATTGCGCACGCCACCGCGAAGGCGGCGATGTTCATGGCCGCCGGCCTGATCTACAAAGCGTACGGTCACGATCGCATCGCCGACCTCGCCGGGGCTGCGCGCGCGCTTCCGCTCTCCGTGCTCGCTTTTGCGGTAGGCGGAGTGGCCTTGATGGGCGTGTTGCCGAGCGGCGCCTACCTCGCGAAGAAGCTCCTGCTGCAGGCGGCCGATGGCAGCGGGCAATGGTGGTGGGAATGGGTGCTGCAGGCGGGCGGTTTCCTTACGACCAGCTACGTCGTCCTGGTCGTCGCGCACGCGTTCCGGAAGCCTGCAGCGCCGTCACCAGCGCGTACGACCGTGCCTCGCCTGCAGGAAGCGGCGGCGCTGGCCCTGGCGCTTTGTTCGCTGGCGCTCGCGCTGGCCGCGGTCGCGGGTCCCGTGCCGGGCGAGTTGCTCGGCAATCCCCTCGCACCGAAGGAAATTGGCTGGACACTCGTCACCGTCATTGGCGGCGGCGTGCTGGCGCTGACGCTGGCACGGCGCCTTCCCGTGCTTTCAACCGGGCTGCTCGCGGACGCGAGCCCGGCGCGACGCGCGACGCTCGCGGCCGGCGGCGTCCTCGAGCGCATCGACACTGTGCTGCGACGCTGGCCGGTGGCCGGGCTGTCGCTGCTCGTGCTGGCGCTGCTGTTCGGCGTGCTGATGGCGACAGGCCGATGACGGCTTTCGCGCGGAGTGTTGGCGTGGAATTCCCTGCACGTCATTGAAGTCACTCATCGATCCGTAACCGATATGACCACCGCGCAGGATCAGAAGCTTTCCCTGCGCGCGCTGATCGCGCTGGTCGTCGGCTCCATGGTCGGGTCGGGAATCTTCGCCGTGCCGTCGGCGTTCGGCCGCGCGACCGGAGCGCTGGGGGCGCTGATCGCCTGGGCCATCGCCGGGACCGGGATGCTGATGCTGGCCTTCGTCTTCCAGACGCTGTCGCGCCGCCGGCCCGACCTCGAGACCGGCATCTACGCCTACGCCAAGGCAGGCTTCGGGAACTATCTCGGCTTTTCATCGGCGTTCGGCTACTGGATCGCGTGCTGCCTTGCCGACGTCGCCTGCCTCGTCCTGATCAAGTCGACGCTGGGGATGTTCTTTCCCGTCTTCGGCGACGGTACGACGCTCACGGCGATTCTTGGCGCCTCGGCGATCCTCTGGGGCTTTCACTTCCTGGTGCTGCGGGGCGTGAAGCAAGCCGCCGCCCTCAACACGATCGCGAGCGTCGCCAAGATCGTTCCGCTGGCCGTCTTCATCGTCATCGCGATCGCTGGATTCAGGGCGGACATCTTCGCGCTGAATTTCTGGGGGAGCGACGCGCCGAGCGTCGGCGACCTGTTCGCGCAGGTGCGCAACACGATGCTCGTCACCGTGTTCGTGTTCGTCGGCATCGAGGGCGCGAGTGTCTACTCGCGCTATGCGCGCAAGCGCAGCGACGTCGGGATCGCCACGGTGCTGGGCTTCCTCGGCGTCCTCGCGCTGCTCGTCCTGGTCACCATGCTCTCGTACGGCGCCCTGCTGCGGCCGGACCTGGCCGCGCTGCAGCCGCCGTCGCTGGCCGGCGTCATGGAAGCGCTGGTCGGCCGCTGGGGCACCGTGTTCATCAGCGTCGGCCTGCTGATCTCCGTCCTCGGCAACTACCTGTCATGGTCGCTGCTCGCTGCGGAAGTCCTGCACTCCGCCGCCAGCAACGACACGATGCCGTCGTTCCTTGCCGGCGAAAATCGCCATAGCGTGCCGTCGGCGGCGCTCTGGACCACGAACATCGCCATCCAGGCGTTCCTCGTGGTGACGCATTTCGCCGAGTACGCATTCACGCTCGCCCTCAAGATGACGGGCGCGATGACGCTCATCCCCTATCTGCTGGTGGCCGCCTATGGGCTGAAGATCGCGTGGACGCGCGAGACCTACGCGGCAGATCCGGCCGGACGCGACCGGGACGTCGCGGTGGCCGCGCTGGCAGTTGCCTATGCGCTGGCGATGCTCTATTCCGCCGGCCCGAAATTCCTGCTGCTGTCGGCCTTGCTGTACGCGCCGGGAACGGTGCTGTTCGTCATGGCAAGGCGCCAGCAGGGCGCGAATGTCTTCGCGTCGCTGCCGGAACGAGCGGTGTTCGGGATGATGGCCGCGGCGGCCGTCTTCGGCCTTTACGGTCTCGTCAGCGGCGCGATTTCGGTATGACGAATCGGGCCGCGCGGCACCGATCGTGCTGCACGTCCGGCGCGAGGCTCACTGGAGTACCTTCGCGCTGCGCGCTCCGGTATTCGCCCTTGGGGCGGCCCGGCGGGCTCATGGCTCGCGCCGGCCGCGCGTCATTGCTGCCGGTTGCCCCTGATGTTGCCGGCCACGCCGCCGGCAATGCCGCCGATTGCGGCGCCAGTCCACGCGTTACCCCCGGAGATCGCCGCGATGCCAGCCCCCGCACCGGCGCCAATGGCCGCCCCGCTCATGGTCCCCTGCTGCTGCGGGGTCATGGTGGTGCAGGCGAACAAGCCCGTCGTCCCAACGATTGCCAAAATGAATCCAAGTCGTTTCATGTTCCGTCTCCGCTAATTGGCTTTTTGAAGACCTGGCACGACAAACTCGAACCAGATGGTTTCAACGACCGGTCGTTGCAATTTGCCGGGATTGGCGGCGTACCATTTGTCGAGCCCTTGGCGCACGCTGTCGAGGGTCTGGCCCTTCATTCCCCTGGCCAGGCGCGGGACGAGGCTCTGCGCGTCGGACGGCGGATTCGCGCCCTCGAAGGCCGTCTCGACCTGGATGGCATTGGCTATGCCGATGAGATAAGCCTTCTTCATTTGTTCCGACGACGTGGTCCAGTGCTCGCCGGTGACCAGAGGCACTTCCTGCGCCTGGGCACTGCCCCAGGCCGCCGCCAACATCAGGCACGTCACGATTGACGCGACACGAAGTTTCGATTTCATCACCATCACGCTCTCCATTTCCGATTAATCCGATTCCTGTCTGTCCGCCAGCGAGCTTCTGCACAAGTCTGGAAAACCGGTCATTATAGTCATAAAATCGGCCGCAATGCTCGGCAAGGAACTGCACTTCCGCGGGCGCAGCGCCCATGCGTGACCGCCGCTGCCGCGACCGGCGTCGAAGCGTGAATGCGGCGGATGACGAACAAGGAGCACGATGGATTTCTGGAAGATCGAGGCGGGCAAGGCGACCGCGCTCATGGCAGCCGGCGAACGACTTCCGGAGCACGGTTTCGGTTGGCTCGACCTCGTCTACGACGAAGTGGACCTGCTGCAAGCCGAGGTCGAGCGGCTGACCGGGGTGCGCATCTTCGACGTGCACATTGTCGACGCGAAGAACCTGTCGCATCCGTCGTTCTTCGACAACACCGATACCTACGAAATCGTGGTGTTCCGCGGACTGTCGCCGCAAACGACCGTCGACGCGATCGTGACGCGGCCGATGACGTTCCTCAATTTCGACAAGCTGCTCGTCACCGTACGCGCCGCCGACAGCCGGTCGGTGGCGCAGGTCAAGTCACGCTTCGTGCACCTCCCCGGCAAGATGCCGCAGAGCCCGGACGACCTGATGCAGCGGCTGCTGTCGGCGATGGTCGATCACTACCTTGAGCTGCGCCAACCGCTGGCGCAGCGTCTCGACGACTGGCAGCGTCTGCTGCTTGATCCGCGGAAGCCCTTCCACGATTGGGTCAGGCTGCTCGAAAGCCGGCAGCAGATCCGCGAGGTGCAGAACCTTTCCGAGGAGCAGCGCGACGCGGTCCAGGAATGGCGGGACTATCGGATCGCGGACCTGTCGCAGGCGATGCATGCGCGCTTTGCCGACATCGTCGAGCACATCGAGCGGGTGTTGAATCACGCCCGCACCATCGAGCATCAGGCGGAGTCGGCGGTGCAGCTCTACTTCGCCGCGATGAGCCACCGGACGACCGAGATCATGCGGCTGCTCACGCTCATCACGGCGATATTCATGCCGCTGACGCTCATCACCGGGCTGTTCGGAATGAACTTCGAGTTCATTCCCGGGCTGCACAAGAGCTACGGTTTCTGGCTTTCGGTCGCCGCGATGGTTGGGGTCGTCACCGGCATGCTCGCGTACTTCCGCCACAAGCGCTGGGTCTAGCGGTTCGTCGAACCCGATGTCCGCGTCTTGCCCTCCGGCGGACGGTCAGAAGGACCCGAACATCGAGCCGAGCGCGATGACCGCCACCAGCCCGAGCAGCGCACCGACGATGCCGACCATCACGATGTCGAAGTAGCTGTCCTTGTGCGTGGATCCGCACACGGCGAGCAGCGTGACCACGGCGCCGTTGTGCGGGAGACTGTCGAGCGTGCCCGCGCCGATCACCGCCACCCGGTGCATCAATGCCGGATCGATGCCAAGTTCGGCCGCGATCTGCATGTAGGTGCCGCCGAGCGCATCGAGCGCGATGGTGAGCCCGCCGGACGCCGATCCGGTCAACGCCGAGAGGATGTTGGTGGCCAGCGCCAGCGAAACGAGCGGCCCGCCATCGATCGACAGCACCCAATCGCGAACCGCCGCGAAGGCGGGCATGGCGGCGACGACCGCCCCGAAGCCGACCAGGCTGGCGACGCTCATGACGGGCAGCACCGAGGCATTGGCGCCGGCGTCCACGGTCTTGCGCAACGCGGGCAGCCGCTTGCGGTTGATCAGCACCAGCGTGGCAATGGCCAGTATCAGCGCTACGAGCACCGACCACACGCCGCTGACCGAGGCAACGGACGCGCCGCCCCATCGTTCGCCCTCGAGGAAGCTCAGATCGACGCGCGGCAGCACCAGCAGGGACACCACCAGATTGACCGCGATCACCATCACCAGCGGCAACGCTGCGATCAGCGTCGTCGGCGCGTTGTCGCCGTGGTGGCCGTGGGCAAGTTCCGCCGGGTCGAAGCCGCTCGCCGTCGTCGCGCGCTCGCGAAATGGCGGTTCGTCGGCGAGCGCATCGGACGCGGTGACCGTGCCTCCAAAACCTTCGCCCGCGCGCCGTGCCGCCTTTTCCGCGCGCGAGAGCCACCACAGGCCGAACGCCAGCATGATGGCCGAGGCGACGACGCCCAATCCGGGCGCGGCGAACGGCGTGGTCCCGAAGAACGGCATCGGAATCGCATTCTGGATCGCCGGGGTTCCGGGCAGCGCGGACATCGTGAAGGTCATCGTTCCGAGCGCGATGGCGGCGGGCATCAGGCGGTTCGGGATTTCCGCCGCGCGGAAAAGAGCTTGCCCCATCGGCACGAGCACGAAGAAGGCGACGAACAGGCTCACCCCGCCGTAGGTCACGAATGCGCCGGCGAGCACGACCGCGAGTATCGCGCGGCGCGGGCCGAGTTTTTCGGTCATGAAGCGGGCGATCGCCGTCACCGAGCCGCTGTCGTCCATGAGCTTGCCGAACACGGCACCCAGGAGGAACAACGGGAAGAACTGCAGGATGAACCCGGCCGCCGAGCCCATGAACGTCAACGTCCAGTTCGCGAGCAGCGGCTCCCGCGCCGCGAGTGCCACGATCAATGCCGCCGCAGGCGCGAGCACGAGCACGCTCCAGCCGCGGAACGACAGCCAGACGAGCGCGCCCAGCCCCAGCAAAATGCCGAACAGTCCCACGCCGGTCAGGTTCCTTCCAGCATTTCGTCGAGGTTGAGCGTCGAGCGCACACCCAGATCGGAACGGTGCGCGTCGAGAAAGGTCGTGGCCGATTTGCGGCCTTCGTCGCGCAGCATCGTGAGGAACGCCCACTCGGTGAGCATCTTGGAAGAGTTGCCCAGCTCGAGCATGACCTCGCTCGAGATGCGGTGCACCCGCATGTGCGCCCATGCCGCGCCTTCCCCGGTGCCGGGATCGGCGACCTGCCGCAGCAGCGCCGCCGCCTTCATCTCCTTCAGCAGCGGCGCATTGAACGAGATTTCGTTGAGCCGGCTCTGGATTTCGCGCGCCGTGCGCGGCGTGCCCGGTCGCTCGATCGGGTTGATCTGCACCAGGATCGTGTCCGAGGCCGAGCATTCGCGAATCAGCGGGCCCATCGACGGATTGCCGGCGTAGCCGCCGTCCCAGTAAGGCACGCCGTCGATCTCCACGGCCTGGAACATCGTTGGCAGGCAGGCCGAGGCCAGCAGCACGTCGGGCGTGAGCTCGGCGTTACGGAAAATTCGGCCGCGGCCCGTGTTCACGTTCGTGGCCGTGACGAACAGCTTGATCGGCGCATCGACGAGGTGGGCAAAATCCACGCTCTGCGCCAGGATCTTGGTGAGGGGATTCGGCCCGCCCAGGCTGGTGTCGTAGGGCGAGAACACCTGCGCCGCGAATTCGAGGGCGACGAAAACCGGCGAGTAGTCGAGCGTCCAGTTGCCGGTGAGGATCTCGATCGGGCCGCGCCGCAGGGGGCTCATCCGCGCGGCATCCGATACGCGCTTCCAGAATGCATCGAGCGCGGTGCGCGCTCCTTCCGGCCCCCCCTGCATCAGCCCGGAGGCCATGACGGCGGCGTTCATGGCGCCCGCCGAGGTGCCCGAAATGCCGTCGAAGCGCAGCCGCGGCTCCTCCAGCAACCGGTCGAGCACGCCCCAGGTGAAGGCGCCGTGCGAGCCGCCGCCCTGCAGGGCCAGATCGACCAAGACCGGGCCGTCACCCGGAATGGTTTTTCGCCGCGCTTTGCCCTTCGGCTTGCGGGCCGGGCTGACTAGGCCACCTTCGTGCTGCGCACTACGGTGTTCGCCCTTGGGGCGGCCCGGCGGGCTCACGCCAGTGCCTTGGCCTTCAGACGCGCGAACTCGTCGTTGCTGATGGTGCCGGCATCGAGCAGTTTCTTCGCATCGGCAATCTGGTCGGCCGGCGACTTGGCCGCGACTTCGCGGATATACGCGTCAGTGTCGGCCTTGGCGCTGCGCATTGCGGCGCGCTGCCGGTCGGCCATGCCGCGGCCCCGGGCCAGGATGTAGATGAGCGCCGTCAGGACCGGCAGAAAGATGAGGCCGATGAGCCAGATCACTTTCGAGCCGCCGCCCATCTCCGAATCGCGAAAGAGGTCGACCACGACCTGGAAGAGGACGATCAGGTAGGCGATGAAAAAGAACGTCGATACCATCAGCAGGACGGTGTCCCAGAAATTGCTCATGCGGTTGCTCCGTTGACGGGCATTCGAAAGCTCGAAAGCCGGGTGATGCCGCGCGGCCGGCGCGGACGGTGACGCCGCTTCAGGCAGGTTGCCTGGCGCGGCTGATCCAGGTCCGCAGCAGCGCCAGCAGGCATCCGCCTGTCAGCATGCCCAGCACATAGATCGCAAAAACCAGGATGGACAGCGGCAGCGTGATGCTGGCGGAAAAGAGCGATACCGTTGCGGTCTCGAGGTTCTGGAACTTGAACAGCAGGACCAGCGCCGTGAGCGCCACGATAAGCGCGATGTACAAGTATCTCATTGCGTCCCCCTTCAAAGCCAGAATGCCTGCGGCAGCGGACGCGCAACCTCCTCCCGATTGCATTCCATCCGCGCCAAATCCTTTATGATGCCATCTTTCCGCTCCAAAGGCGACTCCCCTTTTGGCTCCCCTGCATGACCGCATGGAGAATACGTTGAAGCAACATGCCCTCGCAGTGCTCGTGGCCGCGGCCGTCGCCGGCTGTACGGTCGGACCGGATTACGTGCGGCCCGTTGTGGACGCGCCGGCCGCGTGGCGGATCGACTATCCCAAGGCCACCGAGGTCGCGAATACGAAATGGTGGGAACAGTTCGGCGACCCGGTGCTGAACGGGCTGATCGAGACCGCGTTGCGCGAAAGTCGCGACATCCGTATCGCCGCCGCCAGAGTGGATCAGTTCGTCGGCGCGCTCGTCAGCACGCGGTCCCAATCGTTGCCGCAGCTGGGCTACGGCGCCGATGCAAGCCGCGTCCAGGCGTCCCGCGTGGGGCAGCCGCCCATCCCTCCCGGCGCGGATAACCAGTTCACGCTGTACCAGGCATCGCTCGGCGCCTCCTGGCAGCTCGACCTTTTCGGTCGCGTTCGCCGCTTGAGCGAAGCCGCACAGGCACAGGTCTATGCAAGCGAACAGGCGCAGCGCGGCGTCGTGCTTTCGGTGGTGACGAGCGTCGCGACCAGCTATATCGGCCTGCGGGCACTCGACCGGCAGCTCGAAATCGCGCAGTCGACGGCCAAAAACTTCGGCGAAACCGCGCGGATCTTCGACCTGCGTTTCAAGGCCGGCATCGTGTCGCAGACCGAAGTGGTGCAGATTCGTTCGCAGTATCAGCAGGCGCTCACCGCGATTCCAGCGTTCGAGCAGGCGATCGCAGCGCAGGAGAACCTGATTTCCATCCTGCTTGGACGCAACCCGGCGCCGATCCCGCGCGGGAAGTCCATCGACCAGCTCGTCGCGCCCCTGATCCCCGCGGACCTCCCGTCCGCGCTGCTGCAGCGCCGTCCGGACATCATGCAGGCCGAGCAGAACCTCGTCGCCGCCAATGCCAACATCGGCGCGACGCGCGC
>CAYGYQ010000113.1:0-10888 GCA_964354035.1 uncultured Bordetella sp. | reverse complement strand
AGGCCCTTTTCCTTCGCTCGTTCCAGCGCGATCAACATCGCCACTGTCTCGGTGGAGAGCACGTCGCCGAACGCGACCCGGATCTTCTTCTGCTGCGCCTGGGCTGCGCCCAGAAACGCCATTAACGACAAACCGACGACCAACGAAAAAATCGACCGCCGGGACATAAGCAAAGACCTAAGCATGAGCTTCCTCCTGGAAACAACGATTGAATGACATCGATCTGTGCATTGTCGACTGGTGAGATTCACGATCGCACTGGTTCCCAGCCGCCGTGCTTGTCCGTGCCCCGGGTCGCCCGGCAATATATCAGAAACCTGGACTCCACCGCCGTCGCGCGTCGGACAACGCGTGCCAACGAAGTCACCGAAACGATGGCCGCAGCGGCGGTTCGCGGCGTCTCAGGGCGCCAGCCGCTGGCGCAGCCAGGCGCCGTCCGCCTGCAGCGTGTAGCGCAGCCGGTCGTGGAGGCGGCTCCGGCGGCCCTGCCAGAATTCGAACGTGTCCGCGACGAGGAGGTACCCACCCCAGTGCGGAGGCCGCGGCGGATCGAGCAGGAACTTGGCGCCGATCCGCGCCGCCTCGGCCACGAGGACGACGCGCGACGCGATCACCCGGCTCTGCGGCGACGCCCAGGCGCCGATCCGCGAGTCGAGTGGCCGGGTCCGGTAGTAGGCGTCGGAATCCTCGGCATCCGTCTTTTCGACGCGACCCTCGATGCGCACGACGCGTTCCAGCTCGACCCAGTGGAACTGCAGCGCCGCCCGCGGGTTGACCGCAAGCTCCTGCGCCTTGCGGCTTTCGTAATTCGTGTACCAGACGAAGCCGCGCGCATCGGCGCGCTTCAGCAGCACGACCCGCGTCGATGGCCGTCCGTCCGCGCCGACCGTCGCCAGCGTCATCGCGGTGGGCTCGGGCAGCTTGGCCGCGATCGCCTCGTGCAGCCAACGCTCGAATTGCTGCAACGGAGCGCTTGCCGAACGCGTTTCGTCGAGCTCGGCGCGCTCGTAGCTCTTGCGCAGGGAGGCGAGGTCCGTCATCCGCGAATTCTGCGGGTCAGCGGCGATTGCCGCAACCGGCGCCGCACCGATGCGGTGCGCGCCGCTGCCGTGGTCGTTTCAGTTTTTCGGCGCGGCATGGCGCGCGATCCAGCGCGTCAGCGGCTTCCACTGGTCCCAGTCCTGCTCGCCGCGCGAGCGCGGCAGATCGAACACCGACGCGCCGTCGCGCGCGCAGTGGACGTAGACCTGGGTGTCGCGCAGATGCGCGATGACCGGGAAGTCGAACTCGGCCAGGAACGCGTCGAGCTCGGCGGCGCTCCGCGTGCGTGGGTCGACGCGCATCGCGACGATGCCAAGCGCAAGTCCGCCTTTGCGGATCGCCTTGTGCTCGTGGATCGCGCCGAGGAAATGCCGCGTCGCGGCCATGTCGAACGCCGACGGCGTCAGCGGCACGAGCATCAGGTCGGCCCGGCGCACCGCATCCCGCAGATCGTCGCCGTAAAGCCCGGCCGGCGTATCCACGACCCGCCATTCCGGCTCGGCGTCCGCGGCACCGTGCCGCACGTCCTTCGCGTGTCCGGCAATGTGCGGAAACAACGCCGGCCGCCGCTCGAGCCACTCCGTCGACGAGCGCTGCGGATCGAGGTCGCGCAGGACGACGCGCTGCCGCTTGCCCGCAAGCCAGCCGCCGAGGTTGGTGGCGAGTGTCGTCTTGCCGCTGCCGCCTTTCGGATTGGCGACGAGGATGGTGCGCATCGAGGGCCTCCCTGGGCCTGGTTTCCGGAAAAGGCCCCATGTTAGCGCCAATAGGGGCGCCCGCCGGTAGAATGCACGGAACCCATGGACGACACTGCCGCCGCCGACAGCCTGCACGCATCACCCGCCGCGGGTGCGACCGGCTCCGGCGCAACCCGCCGCGACCCGCGGAAGGCCGAGTTCGAGGCCAACAAGCTCCGGAAGCGCCTGCGCCGGCAGGTCGGCGAGGCCATCGGGGACTATCGCCTGATCGCGCCGCACGACCGGGTCATGGTCTGCGTGTCCGGCGGCAAGGACAGTTACGCCCTGCTCGACATCCTGCTGAGCCTCAAGGGGCGCGCGCCCTTCCCGTTCGAGGTGATCGCAATGAACCTCGACCAGAAGCAGCCCGGCTTTCCCGCCGACGTGCTCCCCCGCTACCTCGAGGCTCGCGGCGTCCCGTTCCGCATCGTCGAGCAGGACACCTACAGTGTCGTCAAGCGCGTCATTCCCGAAGGCGGCACCCTGTGCTCGCTGTGCTCGCGCCTGCGCCGCGGCGCGATCTATCGCGTCGCGACGGAGATCGGCGCGACCAAGATCGCGCTGGGGCACCACCGCGACGACCTGCTCGCGACGTTTTTCCTCAATCTCTTCTTCGGCGGCAAGCTGAAGACCATGCCACCCAAGCTCGTGTCCGACGACGGCCGGCACGTCGTCATCCGGCCGCTCGCGTACGTGCGCGAGCGGGACCTCGCACGGTTCGCGGAAGTGAACGCCTTCCCGATCATTCCATGCAATCTGTGCGGCTCGCAGGAGCATCTGCAGCGCCGGCAGGTCACCGCGATGCTGCGCGAGTGGGAGAAGAAATACCCGGGACGGGTCGACTCCATTTTCGGCGCGCTCGCCCAGGTCGCCCCGTCGCACCTGCTGGATCGGGCGCTGTTCGATTTCGGAGCGGTGCGCGCCACCGGCCGCGAGGAAGCCGACGGGGACATCGTCTTCGACGTCGACCCGGTACTCGAGCGGGCCACCGAGCTCGCCGCCGCCGCGCGCGGTTTCGGCCACGAGGTCATCGGCATCCGGCGCGCGGCCGAGGACGACTGACGTCCGCATGCCCGCGGTCAGCGCTCTTGCGGCCCTCTTTGACCGAATCCGGGGCCGCGGACTGCGCGTGGTGTTCCCGGAGTGCGCGGATGAGCGGATCGTCGCCGCGGCACAGCGTCTGCGCGAACTCGACCTCGCGGTACCCATCCTGCCGACGAATCCGGAGGCGAGCGATCGGCTCGACGCGTATGCGGCCGCCTACCTTGCCGGCCGGCCGGACGCGAACCCGAAGGTGGCGCGCCGCCTCGCCGCGAAGCCGCTGTTCCACGCCGGCCTGATGGTCAAGACGGGCGATGCCGACGCCATGGTGGCGGGTGCCGCGAACCCGACCGCGCGCGTGATCGAGTCCGCCATGCTGACGATCGGCCTCGCCCCTGGCATCACGACGCCGTCGAGCTTTTTTCTGATGACGTTCGGCGAACGTGTCCTGGTCTTCGCGGATTGCGCGGTAAACGCCGACCCGACGAGCGACCAGCTGGCCGACATCGCGCTGGCGTCGGCGGCAAGCGCGCGCAGGCTGCTCGCCGCAGAGCCGCGCGTCGCGCTGCTGTCGTTCTCGACCAAGGGCAGCGCCAGGCACGCCCACGTCGACAAGGTGGTGCGGGCGCTTGAGATCGCGCGGCAGCGCGCACCCGCGCTCGCGCTCGACGGCGAACTGCAGGCCGACGCGGCGCTCTGTCCCGCCGTCGCGGCAAAGAAGCTGAAAGAATTGGGCGCCGTCGCCGGGCGCGCGAACGTGCTCGTCTTCCCGGACCTCGACGCCGGCAACATCGCCTACAAGCTCGCCCAGCACCTCGGCGGAGCGAGCGCGGTCGGTCCGATCCTGCAGGGGTTCGCGCGGCCGGTGAGCGACCTCTCGCGCGGCGCCTGCGTCGAGGACATCGTCGCGACCACGGCCGTCGTGCTCGCGCAGTGCGGCGAGCCGGATCAGCGCCCGGCGACGGGGACGTAGGCGCGCGGCGCGGGACCGTTGTAGAGCGTCAGCGGCCGGATCAGGATGTTGTTCTCCAACTGCTCTTGCACCTGCACTGTCCAGCCGGGAACCCGGCCGACGGCGAATACCGGGACGAACAGGTCCTCGGCGATGCCGTTCAGGAAGTAGACGACGCCGGCGTAGAAGTCCACGTTGACGTTCACGCCGTGGCGCGCGTAGGGCTTCATCACCTCGACCAGCGCCTCGAGGATCTGGTACCACTTCGGCTGGCCCATCTCGCGCGAGAGCTTCTCGACGCCGGCGCGCATGTGGCGCGCGCGCGGGTCCTCGGCGCGGTACACGCGATGCCCGAAACCCATCACCGCCTCCTTGTTCGCGCGCTTCCGCTTCACGTAATCGGCGGCCATCGTGGCGTCGCCGATCTCCTGCGCCATCCGGATCACGTTTTCCGCCGCGCCGCCGTGGGACGGCCCGGACAGCGCGGCGATCGCCGCGGTGATCGCAGCGTGCAGGTTCGCCTGGGTCCCGGCGACGACGCGCGCCGTGAACGCCGAGGCGTTCGAGCCGTGCTCGGCGTGCAGGATCATGTCGACATCCATGAGCCGCGCCGCATCCGCGCTCGGCGCCGTCCCCTTCAGCATGTAGAGAAAGTTGGCGGCGTGTCCGAGGCGCGGATCGGCGGCGACGGGCGCGCGCCCGTTGCGGATGGCGTCGTGCGCCGCGACGAGCATCGGCACCTGCGACGTGAGGCGGATGCCCTTGCGCAGCGTCGCCGCGGGTGAATTGTCCGCGGCGTCGGGATCGAACGCCGCGAGGGCCGACACCGCGGTGCGGAGCACGTCCATCGGGTGCGCGCCCTGTACCGTGCGGATGATGTCGTACACGCCGGCCGGCAGGGCGCGCGCGGCTTTCAGCTCCGCATCGAACGCCTCGAGCTCGGCCCGCGCGGGCAGCTCGCCCTTCAACAGCAGATAACAGGTTTCCTCGAAAGTCGAGTATTCGGCCAGGTCGTGGATCGAATAGCCGCGATACAGGAGCTCTCCCGCCCGCCCGTCGATGAAGCACACGCGCGAGCGGTCGAAATAGACGCCCTGGAGGCCGCGGTGGACGTCGATCTTCACTTCGGGGTCAGCCATCATTGGTTCCTTTGTTGGTTCCTTTGTGCGGGGCCGCGCCGGATGCGCAACAGAGGGATGCTACCCCCGGGGCCCGAAACGCTGGGCTCAGCCCTTGTATTTCGCGGCGAGGGCTTCGGCGCCGCGGGCGAGGATCCCCGCATCCGCGCCGACGGCGGTGAACAGCGAGCCGGCGGCCATGTAACGGCGGAGGTCGGCCTCCGGAAAGGCGAGCACGCCGGGCGCTTTGCCGCACTTCGCGATGCGGCGGATCGCATCCTCGATGACCGGCACGACCTTCGGGTGGCTGGTTTCGCCGGTATAGCCCATCGACGCGTGCAGGTCGGCCGGGCCGATGAAGACGCCGTCGACCCCATCGACGGCGCAAATGCCTTCGAGCTCTTCGAGCGCGTCCCGGGTCTCCACCTGCACCAGCACGCAGAGCTCCTCGTGCGCGCGCCGGGCGTAATCCGCGACGCGTCCGAAACGCGTCGCGCGCGTCGAGCCCGCGACACCGCGCAGGCCGGCCGGCGGATAGCGCGTATAGGCGACCGCGTCCTTCGCTTCCTGCACCGTGCACACATACGGGATCAGCAGCGTCTGTATTCCTATGTCCAGAAAGCGCTTGATCGTCACCATGTCGTTCCACGGCACCCGCGCGATCGTGCTGGTCGGGTAGGCCGCCGCTGCCTGCGCCTGCGTCAGCACCGATTCGAGATCGTTGGGCGAGTGCTCGGTGTCGAGCAGGATCCAGTCGAACCCGGCCCCGGCGATCAGCTCCACCGTATAGTTCGACGACAGGCTCGACCACAATCCGATCTGCTGCCGGCCTTCGCGAATGGCGTGCTTGAATGCGTTGCGTGGCAGTTCCATCGACTTCCTCCGTAATGTCAGAACGTGCCCGGGTAGGCACCGCCGTCCTGCAGGATGTTCTGGCCGACGATATAACCGGCATGGACGCTGCAGAGAAACGCGCAGACGGCACCGAACTCGTCGCGCTGGCCGAAGCGCCCGGCCGGAACGGCCGCGGCTCCGGCCTGCATCACGTCGGCCAGCGACTTGCCGGCGGCCTTGGCGCGACCCTCCATCGTCGTCCGCATGCGATCGGTGTCGAAAGCTCCGGGCAACAGATTGTTGATCGTGACGTTGTGGGAGGCGACCTTGCGCGCGAGCCCGGCGACGAAACCGGTGAGCCCCGAACGGGCGCCGTTGGAGAGCCCGAGGATGTCGATGGGCGCCTTCACCGCCGACGACGTGATGTTCACGATGCGGCCGAACTTCCGCGCGATCATCGCGTCGACCGTCGCCTTGATGAGCTCGATCGGCGTCAGCATGTTGGCGTCGAGCGCGCGAATCCACGCTGCGCGATCCCAGTCGCGGAAATCGCCAGGCGGCGGCCCCCCGGCATTGTTGATGAGTATGTCGGGCTCCGCGCAGGCCGCCAGCGCCGCGGCCCTCCCCTCCGGCGTCGTGATGTCGCACACGACCCAGTGCACCGGCCGGCCGGTCCGGGCGCCGATCTCCCCGGCCGTGCGCCGCAGCGCATCCTCGGTGCGGGCGACGATCGTCACGTCGCAGCCGGCCTCCGCGAGCGCCTGTGCGCACCCGCGCCCGAGGCCGCGGCTGGCCGCGCAGACCAATGCGCGCTTCCCGGCGATTCCGAGGTCCATGGCTTCAGGGCACCTTGCGGTTCAGGTAACCTGACGGGCCAACGCCGCTCGACCCGAAGCGGCGCGCTGCGCGCGAAACACGGTGCCGATGGCCGCCACGAAGCACATGGCGACGGCATAGAGCACCGCGCGCGGGTGTCCATGGTCGAGCAGAACGCCCAACGCCACGGGTCCGATGATGCCGCCGAGGTCCAGGCCGGAGTAGACGAAGCCGTAGACACGCCCCGTGGCTCCCTTGGGCGTCGCGCCGCGGACGATCAGGTCGCGCGACGGGCCGGTGACGCCGAGCGCAAACCCGACGAGCGCGAACACCGGCAGCAGCAGCCCCGGCGAGATCCCGGTCGCCGCGACGACGACAAGCACGGCGGCGCCCAGCGCCATGCCGATGCCGGCGACCCGATCGTGCCGCGCGGTCCGCGCCGCCAGAAATCCGCCGGCAAGGATTCCCGCGGTGCCGCCCAACAGGTATGCGGTCAGGGAGGCGGTCGCCAGCGCCAGGCCGATGTCGAAGCCGAGTTCGAGCACGGTCGGGATGAACGTCTGCAGGCCCAACCCCCCGATCGTGTTGAACACGAAGTAGAGGAAGCAGAGCAGGATGGGAGCCTGCAGAAACAATGCCGTGCTGCCCTTCAGCGTTTGCAGATGCGGGGCCGGAGCACGGTGCGAGACCAGCAGCGCGCGTTGGGTGGCGATGATGCCGAGCGCGACGAGCCCCAGCGCGCCCATCGCCGCCAGCGCGAAGCGCCAGCCAAACGCCGTGCCGAACGCGAAGCTGACGACGGGCGCCAAGGCATAGCCCAGGTTGCCGCCGATGCCATGCGAGCTGTAGGCATGACCCAGCCGCCGCGTCGCCACATTGGCGTTGAGAATCGCAAAATCGGCCGGATGAAACACGCCGTTACCGATCCCCATCAGCGCGGCGACGGGAAACAGCCAGCCGATTCCCGGGACCAGGCTCGCCAGCATGGTGCCGCCAGCGGCGAGCGCCACTCCTGCGAGCAGGATCGGGCGCGCGCCCAGACGATCGACCACGAAGCCCGAAGCGAATTGCGTAATGCCGCTCGCCGCGTAATAGACGCCGACCAGCGTGCCGAGGACCGCGTAGCTCGTCCCGAACTCGGCCCGTAGCAGCGGAAAGAGCGGCGGCAGCGCCAGCTGGAAGAAGTGCGAGACGAGATGCGCGAAGCCGACGATGCCGATCACTCTGGCGTCGTGGCGCAACGACTCGGGGCGGGCGGAATCCAACGCGGGCAACCTTCGGCAAAGTGTCAACTATACTGGATGTCGGAGCCTCGACGAGGCCCGATGGACCGTAAGGCAACGGGGTGCCGGCGCGACTGTCCGGTCGGTTCATTGCATCGAGGAGGAAGCGGACATGGTCGACAAGGTCACGAAATCGGATGCCGATTGGCGCGCGCAATTGACCGCCGAACAATTCAGGGTGACGCGCAAGAAAGGCACCGAGCGCGCGTTCAGCGGAAAGGACTGGGACAACCATGCCGCGGGCAGCTACCAATGTGTCTGCTGCGGCATGCCGCTGTTCGACGCCGAGACGAAATTCGACTCCGGCACCGGGTGGCCCAGCTTCTACGCGCCGATCGACCCGGAGAACGTGCGCAGCGTGGACGATACGAGCTGGTTCATGCGCCGCACCGAGGTCGTCTGCGCGGCCTGCGACGCGCACCTTGGCCACGTTTTCGACGACGGGCCTGACCCGACGGGCCTGCGCTACTGCATGAACTCGGCGTCGCTCAAGTTCGAGCCGAAAGGCTGATCCCGGGCAACCTGCCCGGACGCAGGTTCGTCACTCGCGCCAACACACGGTCGGTGCTTCGTCCAGCGCCCCGATGGGCGCCCCCTGCCACCCGTTCGCACTGGCGAACCTGGTGGGCACAGGCCCCGGTTCGCCTTCTGTACGCGCAGGCCCGGTCTGCCGCTGCGCATCACCAATCCCGCAGCGAGCCCGCAGCGAGCACTTGACAGCCGCTGATATTTTTATGATATCATTTTGCTATAAGCTGCGACGCAGCGTGCGTCCGGCATGTGCCCACGGAGGCCCGATCGTGAACACACTTGCGCGGAACGGCGGATTCTGGATCGCGGCGGGCACCGCCGCGGGCACCGCGATCGGCATGGCGCTGGGCGCCGCTTCGGTGGGGCTGGCGCTTGGTCTCGCGCTCGGCATTCTCGGCGGCTGCCTGACGCGGCGCTGATCGCGCCCGTGCCGACACGGCGTGCCGGCGCCGGCGGGCACCTATTCTTCCGTTCCGCAACCGTCCATGGCCGACAAGAAGGCGTTGCTGTTGCGCGTCGACCCCGGCGTATGGGCGGCCATCGAGCGCCTGGCGCAGGCCGAGCTGCGCAGCGTGAATGCCGAAATCGAGTTCCTGCTGCGCGATGCGCTCGAGCGCCGCGGCATCGCGCCAAAGCGCGGGCCGCCGAAGCCGAAGCCAAGACCGGGCGGGTGAAGTCGGCAAAGCGGGGACAGACCCCTGTTTCCCCATTGCACTGCTGCCCAGCCTGGAACGGAGAATTGGGGGCCGCCCCTGTTTTCAGGCCAGCACGCGCGCGAGGAACGCGCTCGCGGCTTCGATCTCCTCCCACACCACCGAGTGCGGCATCGGATAGGTGTGCCATTCGACACGGTAGCCGGCGGCGACGAGCGCGCGGCGCCCTGCTTCACCCCATTCGAGGCGCACCGTCGGATCGGCCGTGCCGTGGGCCATGAAGATCGGCACATCGCGATTCGCGGGACTCGCCTCGCCGGCGAGCAGATCCGGCAGCACGACGTAGGTGGACAGCGCCACGATGCCGGCCAACCGCTCGGCATGGCGCAAACCGGTATGCAGGGCGATCACGCCACCCTGGGAAAACCCGGCGACGACGATCCGCCGTGCCGCGATGCCGCGCGCCATTTCCCGCGCGATCAGCGCCTCGACCTGCGCCTGCGCTGCGCGCACGCCGGAGATGTCGGCCCGATGGGTGAGGTCGCCCGCCGCGATGTCGTACCACGCGCGCATGCGGAACCCGTTGTTGAGCGTCACCGGACGCACCGGCGCGTGCGGAAACACGAACCGGATCGACAGCGATGACGGCAGGCGCATCTCCTCGACGATCGGGACGAAATCGTTGCCGTCCGCGCCGAGGCCGTGCAGCCAGATGACGGCGGCGTCGGGGCGGGGCCCGACCTCGAGTTCGATGGACGGCAGGAGTTCGGCATTCATGAGCGGCTTTCCGCGATGTCGGGTCGCGCATTCTACCGGTGCGGCCGGCCGTTGCCGGATCCCATTGTGGGTGAACGCCGGCCGCGCAGATACTGCAATGACCCTGGTCCGCGCACGGCAAATTGCCGGGATCGGAGGGCAGGCGTAAACTGCGCGCCCGAACCAACCCCAACGCGCCGGGGACACGAATCCCGCCGCGTGCGTCGCGAGCCCTACCGCGTCATCGCGCGTTCCCAGGACACGCTTTGTGGAGCATCCGTCATGGCCGCTGCCGCCCCCGCCCTGCGTGAGGTCTCGCTGGACGACAAATACACGCTGGAGTCAGGCCGCGTCTATCTGACCGGTGCGCAGGCGTTCGTCCGCCTGCTCATCCTGCAGCGCCAGCGTGACGCGCTGGCCGGCCTCAACACCGCCGGCTTCGTCTCGGGGTATCGCGGCTCGCCGCTGGGCGCCCTCGACCAGTCGCTGTGGAAGGCACAGAAGTTCCTGGAGCGCGCACACATCACGTTCCAGCCCGGCCTGAACGAGGATCTCGCGGCGACGGCGTTGTGGGGATCCCAGCAGGTCAACCTGTATCCGCGCGCGAAGTACGACGGCGTGTTCGGGATGTGGTACGGCAAGGGCCCCGGCGTGGACCGTTGCGGCGACGTGTTCAAGCATGCCAATCACGCCGGCGCGTCGAAGCATGGCGGCGTGCTGGTGCTGGCCGGCGACGACCACGGCGCGAAATCGTCCACGCTGCCGCACCAGTCGGACCACCAGTTCTCCGCGGCGATGATGCCCGTGCTCTACCCGTCGTCGGTGCAGGAAATTCTCGACCTCGGCCTGCACGGCTGGGCGATGTCGCGCTATTCCGGTTGCTGGGTGGGCTTCAAATGCGTCGCCGACACCGTCGAGACCTCGTCGTCCGTGGACATCGGTCCGGACCGCACGCCGATCGTCGTCCCGGACGATTTTGCGCTGCCGCCGGACGGCCTCTCCATCCGCTGGCCCGACCCGTTCCTCGCCACCGAGGCGCGGATGCAGAACTACAAGGTCTACGCCGCGCTGCACCCGTGTTTCGTGATCAAGCTCCCGTGCACCGAGCAAGGCATCGCCGCGTCGC
>CAYGYQ010000112.1:0-11065 GCA_964354035.1 uncultured Bordetella sp. | reverse complement strand
CAACGCCGCCAGCGCTGCGGCGGCGCTGGTCGCGGGTGTCGCCTCCGGGCTCAGCCAGCGGACGCCGCCCGCCACCATCCCGGCGAGTTCCGTCGATTCCCGCAATGCGTCCGCCGGCGGGCCGCAGAGCAGGATCGTGTTCACGCGGGCGCTTTGCTCCAGTGCGCGCACGACGCGGACGACCATCGGGCTCCCCGCAATGGGCGTCAGGCACTTGGCCGCGACCCCGGCCGCGGCCGCCACCGGATCGTCCCGCCCGCGATCGGCGGCCAGCACGATGGCGTTGAATCTGGGCTCAGCACCCATCGAGTTCCCGCTCGTAGACGCGGTAGCGCTTGTAGGGGCGCCCACCGATGGACTCGATGATGCTGCGCATGCCGGCGTTGTCCTCCAGGATCCACGACAGCTCGACTTCCTTGACGCCGCGCTGCCTGGTCGGCGGCCGTGCCGCGTCGATCACCAGAAACGCGAGCGCCGGACCGATGCGCGTGCGCTGGAACCGCCGCCGTACGCCCATCAGCGGCACGCGGGCGGTGCTCGGGTAGCGCACCTTGAGGCGCCACAGCAGCTTCGCCCAGCCGGTCGGAAACAGCCGGCCGCGAAGGTCGCGGATCGCCTCGTTGATGTTGGGAATGACAACTATGAACGCGGCGGCTTCGCCGTCGACCTCGGCGATCTGTATCAGCTCGGAGTCGACCAGAAAGCGCAGATTCCGGCCGAGTTCGTGGAATTCGGCGGCGGTGAACGGCACGAACCCCCAATTGTCCGCCCAGGCGTCATTGAAGATGTCGCGCAGCACGTCGATCTCGGTGTCGAAGCGCTTCCGATCAAGCGGCCTTACCCGCACGCGATGAGCGGATGCGGCGACCAGCCGCTGCATGACCGGCGACGCTTCGAAGTCCGGGGTGATCATGTAGGCCAGGGTGTCGACGGCCTTCCGGTATCCGAGCCGTTCGACGTGTCCGGCGTAGTACGGCCTGGCGTGCCCCATCATGAACACCGGGGGCGTGGCGAAACCCTCCACCAGCAGCCCCATCTCCTCGTTGATCGACAGGCTGAAGGGTCCGCGCGCGCGCCGCATGCCTTGAGCGCGGAGCCAGCGCTCGGCGGTCCCGAGCAGCGCCGCAAAGGTCTCCGCGCTGTCCTCGGCGTCCAGCATCCCGAAGAAACCGGTTGCGTCAGCGTAGCGCTCGAGATGCAACGCGTCGATCTGCGCGCTGATCCGCCCGACCGCTCTGCCTCCGCGCAAGGCGATCCATGCCTGCCACCGGGCGTGCTGGAAGTACGGATTGCTACCGGGCGACAAATGGAGACGGCGCTCGACGATGAGCGGCTGGATCCAGGCCGGGTCGGAGGCGAATATCCGGCAGGGCACTTCGATGAAGCGATCCAGGCCGGCCCTACCTTCGACGGCAACGATCGCAAGCGGTTCCGGCGGGGGGTTGGGGGGCATGGGAGCCATCGAACGGGGCAGGGCGGCCGACCCGAGCCCCGGATCGGCCTCCTTGGGCGCGCTGGATGCTTGGCGCCCATTGCGGCACCGGCATGCCTGGGCGGCGGAACGCGGGCGCTGTTGCGGCATTATCCTACAAGCGCCCGCGCGACGCGGTACCCACGGAAGCGTTGACCTGAGTCAAGGGTAGGCGGGCCGGAAGGGGGCGAAGCTGACGGGGGGCGGGGCTGTGCCCCGGCATGGGCATGAAAGCCTCGTCGGCGACGAAATGCTCGCCGGGCAGCGGACTTATGACGAAAAGCGCACTCGATCGGGTCGTCGTCTTGACGCGCGGGCGGCAGTTACGTTCTACTTCGACTCGCAACCTGCTAAAATGTCAAATTAGCGGGCCGGGCCGCATGGAACAGTCGGAAGAGAACTGTGGAACTGATGGCGGCGGTTTCCGGCTGGATGGCGTGGCCAGTGTTTGAGCCGGGCGCATCGACGCTCTGGACAAGAGCGAAGTCGGAAAAGCGATGCCTTCGAGGGGAATCAGTCTGAATCGAGCGCCAGAACCCGGATCGGTTGCCTTGGCAACGCCGACGGTGAATTCGATGCCGTTGCGGCGAGCCGATTTCGCGAGCCTGGCCGACGCGCTGGATTACGCTGCCCAAGGCGACACGGGGGCGAATTTCTATGCCGGCAGCGGCAAACTCGCGACGGTGCTCCCCTATCGATTGCTTCGCGAGCAGGCGCTGGTGCTGGCTCGGCGCCTCCTGTCCCTCCGCCTCGAGCGAGGCGGGCGGCTCGCCATCGTGGCCGAGACCAATCCGGACTTCCTGCGCCTCTTTTTCGCCTGCCAATATGCCGGGCTGGTGCCGGTGGCGCTGCCTGCCTCGGTCAATCTCGGCGGGCATGACGCCTACGTGACGCGGTTGCGCGGCCTGTTGCAAGGTTGCGGGGCTTCCGCGGCGATGGCGTCAAACCACTTTCTGCGTTTCCTGCGCGAGGCGGCGGAGGGCGCCGATCTGGCGTTCATCGGCACGCCTGCCGCATTCGACGAGCTGCCGGAACGGGAGACCGAGCTGCGGCCGAGCGGCCCGGCCGAAACGGCCTATCTGCAGTACACATCGGGGAGCACCAGCTTCCCGCGCGGCGTGGTGATCACGCAGCACGCGGTACTGAGCAACCTCATCGGCGTGGTCAACTACGGCCTCGACATCCAGGCCGACGACCGCTGCGTGTCGTGGCTGCCCTTCTACCACGACATGGGGCTCGTCGGCTGCATGCTGGCGCCGATGGCGACGCAGCGCTCCATCGACTATCTGGACACGCGCGATTTCGCCATGCGCCCGCGGCGCTGGCTCGAATTGATGACGAGCACGCGGGCGACGATCTCGTTCAGCCCGCCGTTCGGCTACGACCTCTGCGCGCGCCGGGTCCGTGCCGAGGACGTTGCTCGCTATGATCTTTCCGCCTGGCGCATCGCCGGTATTGGTGCCGAGCCCATCCGCGCTGAGTTGCCCGACCGCTTTGCGCGGCTGCTGGCGCCGGCGGGTTTCGATCCCCGCGCGTTCGTCCCCTGCTACGGGATGGCCGAGAGCTCGCTCGCGATCAGCTTCTCGCGGCTGCGGCAAGGCGTTGTCGTCGACTGGATCGACGCCGATCATCTCGCGGAGAACATGCGCGTGAATCCCGCCGCGGCAGGCGCGAGTCGCGTCAGCGGTTTTGTGCGGTGTGGCGGGCCGCTTCCCGGCCACGAGATCGCCATCCGCGACGACCAGGGTCACCCGCTGCCCGACCTGCATGTCGGCCGAATCAAGGTGCGCGGGCCGAGCGTCATGTCAGGGTATTTCGGCAAGCCGGAGCAGACGCGGCAGGCGCTTTCGCCGGACGGCTGGCTGGATACCGGCGACATCGGGTACCTGGTGGACGGCAGCGTGGTCGTGACCGGCCGGCACAAGGACATGATCATCATCAACGGCCGCAACATCTGGCCGCAGGACATCGAGCACATCGCCGAGCGGCAACCCGAGCTGCGGTCGATGGATGCGTCGGCTTTCTTCGTGCTTGGCCCGGAGGACGAGGAAGTCCCCGTGGTCGTCGTCCAGTGCAACATCAGCGATCCGGCGGAGGATCGTCTGCTGATCCAGAGGCTGCATCGGGAGATCCGGGAGGAGCTCGGCATCACCTGCTTGATCGAGCTCGTGCCGCGGCACACGCTGCCGCGCACGTCTTCGGGCAAGCTGTCCCGCGCAGCAGCGCGCGAAGACTATCTGCGGCGGCGCGAGCAGGAAGAGAAGACGGCGCACGCCGACTTCGGCAAGTCTGCGCACAGCGAGCAGGGCGGCCTGCCGAGGGCCACCCCAGGCCCGTAGCCGGCCGCCGGCACGGCAGCGCGCGGCCTCCGTTGCGGCTGCGACGACCCGGCCAGGGCAGCCTCCGGTGGCATTATCCGCTTGACCGCTCCATCCCTCGTTGCGTTGACGGGAGCGACCGGCTTCATCGGTGCGGCATTGTTGTCGCATCTGACCGGTGCCGGATGGCGCGTGCGCGCCCTCTATCGGCCGCGGGCCGGGCGCGCGCTGGCATCATGGCCCGGCGTCGAATGGCTGCCGGGTGATCTCGGCGATACGGATGCGCTCGGCGCGCTGGTGGCTGGCGCCGATGCCGTCGTTCATTGCGCGGGCACGGTGCGGGGCGCGCGACCAGCGGATTTCGACCGCGTCAACGCCGAAGGGGCCGGCCGCGTCGCGCAGGCAGCCGCAAGTGCCGCGCGAGCACCGCGCTTCCTGTTGCTGTCCTCGCTGGCTGCGCGCATGCCGGAGCTGTCCTATTACGCCGGCAGCAAGTGGCGCGCCGAATGCGCGGTCAAGGCGGCCTCGGCGACGCTGCGCTGGACGGTGCTGAGACCGCCGGCGGTGTTCGGGCCGGGCGATCGCGAGCTGCGCCCGCTGTTTCGCTGCATCGCCAGCGGCTTTGCCCCGGTGCCCGCAGGTGCAGCTGGACGTTTTTCGCTCCTGCATGTCGACGACCTGGCGATGGCGGTACTGCGCTGGCTCGCCGCTGACACGGGATACGGCGAGACATTCGAGCTCGATGACGGACGCCCCGGAGGATACGATTGGGATACGGTGGTAGGCGTCGCGGGTCAGGCGCTGCGTGCGGGCAGACCGGTACGTCGCGTGCCGGTTCCCGTAGCGCTGCTCGGCCTTGCCGCATTGGCCAATCTCGGGGCCGCGCGCCTCCTCGGTTATGCCCCGATGCTGACGCCGGGCAAGGTGCGCGAAATAACGCATCCGGACTGGTTGTGCGATAGTCACGCCTTCGCGCTCGCCACCGGCTGGCGACCGACCATCGGCCTCGAGTCCGGGCTTGCCCGGGCCTATGGCGCGCGGACCGAAAAGACGGCGTGACCAGGAATATCATGTTGGAATATCCGCAAATCCTCGACCAGCTCCGCACGGAGCTGGCGTCGTTCACGCAGGGCCGCGTCGAGATCGGCGAGGACACCGACCTCCTGGCCGATCTCAGCCTGGATTCGCTGCAGGTGATGAATCTGCTGCTCCACATCGAGGATCGCTTCGACATCTCGATTCCGGTGAACATTCTCCCGGACGTGAAGACCGTGAAGGATCTCGCATTGCAGATCGAGCACCTGACCCGGGAAGGATGATGGGACTCTTCGACAAATTCCGGAAACTGGCGGCCGCACGTGGCGACCTCGCGGCGCTCGGCATCGATCCCTTTGGCGTGGAGATCGAGCGCATCATCTCGCCGACCGAGGGCGTCATCCGCGGCCGGCGCACGATTCTCGCCGGCACCAACAACTATCTCGGCCTCACCTTCCATCCCGCGTGCATAGCGGCGGCGCACCGGGCGCTCGATGCCGAGGGCACCGGCACGACCGGTTCGCGCATGGCCAACGGCAGCTATTCGGGCCACCGCAGGCTCGAGGAGGAGCTCGCGGCGTTCTACGGCATGCGCGACGCCATCGTGTTCTCGACCGGCTACCAGGCCAACCTCGGTACGCTGGCCGGGCTCACCGGAGCGGGCGACGTCGTGCTGCTCGACGCCGATTGCCACGCCAGCATCTATGACGGCTGCCGCCTCGCCGGCGCGGAGGTGATCCGCTTTCGCCACAACAATGCGGAGGATCTCGCCAAGCGCCTGCGCCGGCTCGGCGCGCGCGCCGCCGACACGCTGATCGTGGTGGAAGGTATCTACAGCATGCTGGGCGATCGGGCGCCGTTGAAGGAGATCGTGGACGTGAAGCGGGAGCTTGGCGGCTACCTGCTGGTGGATGAAGCCCACTCGCTCGGCGTGCTGGGCGATCGCGGGCGCGGGCTCGTGGAGGAGCTGGGGGTCCTGGCCGATGCCGACTTCATCGTGGGCACTTTCAGCAAGAGCCTGGGCGGAGCCGGCGGCTTCTGCGTGAGCGATCTGCCCGAGCTCGACCTCGTCCGGTATTCGAGTCGGCCGTACATCTTCACGGCGTCCCCGTCGCCCGCCGGAATCGCTTCGACGCGGCAGGCACTGTCCATTCTCGCGGCCGGTCGCGACCTGCGCGCGCGCCTGCGCGAAAATTACCTGCGCCTGCACGGCGGCTTGACGACGCTGGGATACACGCTCGGCGCGTCGCCCAGCCCGGTGATCGCGGTGGTGCTCCGCGACCGGGTCGAGGCGCTGCAGTTCTGGAGCCAGCTGCTTGCCCGTGGCGTCTACGTCAACCTGATGCTCCCTCCGGCGACCCCGGACGGCGTCTCGCTGATCCGCTGCAGCGTCAGCGCGGCACATACCCCCGAACAGATCGATGCCGTTGGCGCGGCGTTCGCCGATTTGCGGGCGGCGGCCGGAATCGTCGCGGCGGAGTGCGACACAGGAGCCTGAGGGCGAGTCCTGCCCCAGATGAAACTGTTCGTCGCCTTCAGCCGCGCCTACCCCGTCCAGAGCGCGCTGGTGCTGGGCTCGCTGGTGCTGGCGAGCCTGTTCGAGGGGCTGGGCCTTACGACGCTGCTGCCCTTGCTCAGTTCCGGTTCGGGCGAGGCGGCCGGGGGCGCGCAATCCGGTGTCGGCGCTGTCGTGACGCGAATGCTCGGCGCCGTCGGTCTCACGCCCACGGTGGGCGTGCTGCTGCTGATCGTCGTCGCCGGCATGACGCTGAAAAGCGCGCTGGTGCTGGTGGCGAACCGGCAGGTCGGGTACACGGTGGCGCACGTCGCGACGGACCTGCGCCTGACCTTCATCCGTTCGCTGCTGTCCGCCCGCTGGGAGTATTACCTGCGCCAGCCGGTCGGGGGGTTGGCCAACAGTCTGGCGACGGAGGCCACGCGCGGCGCGGAGGCCTATCTCTACGGCGCGACGGTGATCGCGCTGGTGATCCAGGCACTCGTCTATTCGATCGTCGCGCTGCTCGTGTCGTGGGAGGCGACGCTGGCGGCGCTTGGCGCGGGGGCCGTATTCGTCTTTCTGCTGAACCGCCTGGTGCACGTGTCCCGGCGCGCGGGCGCGAAGCAGACCCGGTTGCTGCGCTCGCTGCTCGCCCGCCTGTCCGACAACCTGCAGTCGGTCAAGCCGCTGAAGGCGATGGCCCGCGAGAATCTCGCCAACGCGCTGCTCGAGGGCGACACGACGCAGCTCAATCGCGCGCTGCGCAAGGAGATCTTCAGCAAGGAGGCGCTGCGGGCATTGCAGGAGCCGATGCTCGCCATCCTGATCGCGGCGGGGCTCTACATCGCGCTGGTGCGCTTCGGAATGTCGACCGGGTCCGTGATGTTCCTCGCATTCCTGCTGGTGCGCACCCTGCTGTACCTCTCCCGCATGCAGCGCGAATATCAGCGCATGGTCACCTGCGAGAGCGCCTACTGGTCGCTGCGGGCCGCGATCGACGGGGCCAGGAAGGAAAGCGAGGACCTGCCGGAGGGCGCCACGCCGACATTGCGGCAGGCGATTCGCCTCGACAACGTCGGCTTCCGGTACCGTGACCACTGGGTGCTGCGCAACGCGGCGCTCACGATCCCGGCCGGCGGCATCACGGTGATCGTCGGCGCCTCCGGCGCCGGCAAGACCACGGTGGTCGACCTCGTGACGGCGCTGTTGCGACCGCAGGAAGGCGAAATCTGGATCGACGACCTGCCCCTGGCGCGCGTCGACTGGCGCGCGTGGCGCCGGATGATCGGCTATGTGCCGCAGGACACCCTGCTGCTGCACGACACCGTCGCGAACAACGTGACGCTGGGGGATCCGGAGCTGACCCGCGCCGATGCCGAGGCCGCGCTGCGGGACGCCGGGATCTGGGATCTCGTTTCCGGTTTGCCGGAGGGCCTGGACACCATCGTCGGCGAACGCGGCGGGAAACTGTCCGGCGGTCAGCGGCAGCGCGTGGCGATCGCGCGCGCCCTCGCGCACCGGCCCCGCGTGCTGATCCTCGACGAGGCCACGAGCGCCCTCGATCCGGAGACGGAGGCAGCCATCTGCCGCACGCTGGAGGGACTGCGCGGGGAGCTCACGATCATCGCGATATCGCACCAGTCGCCGCTGGTCGAGGTCGCGGATCGCGTTTACCGGATGGTCGACGGCACCGCGTCCCTCGTGACCGAGATCGGCCGCGCGCGGTCTTCACCCACGGCCATGGCGGTACCCGCCGACCGGAGTTAGCCGCAGCGCTCCAGCGTCTCCTGCGGGCGCACCCATTCCACGGTCCTGCCGAACAGCGACAGGCCGACGTACCCGCGGATCCGCAGCGAGCCGTCATGCTCCAGGTGGAGCGTGCTGCTGTAGCTGCGGCCGTCGTTGGGATTGTAGATGTGGCCCGCGCTCCACGTGCCTTCCGTCGTGCGCCGAAAGCCGGTGAGGATCTTCATGCCGCACAGCGGACGTTCGCGCAGCGCGGCGTCGGGGTTGTGCCGGTCGCGCTTCGGCTGGCCACTGGCCGACAACGGCTTTTTCTGCCAGTAGATACGCCCGCACAGCAGGCCGTCGCAATCCTCGATCCAGACGGCCACTTTCCGCTTGTCGGCTTCCCTGTGATCGACCCACAGCCCGCGCACATCGTCACCGCCGGCGGGCTGCGTCGCGCCCTGCGCAGGCAATGCCAGGCCGAGCACGAGCAAGAGGGCCGCCCCAACGCGCGCTGGTCCCCGCCGCGTGGCGCGCCCGCATGCCGTGACCGCCGCCCGGAGGCCGTGGCATCCCGCGGCTGCGCGGAGGAGTTCAGCCGCCACGGGCGCGCACGTTCGCCGGATAGGTGCCGAACACGCGGTCCCACAGTGGGGAGCTGACACCATAGCGCAAGCCCTTGGCGCCGTAATGGTGCTGCAGGTGATAGACCCTGAGGAAGCGCAGGACGGGCGCCTGCATCGCGAAATGATGTGTGGCGTAATGGATGTAGTCGTACACCAGGTAGCCGAGAATGAAGGACGCGCAGAACGGCTCGATCCACGGTGCGGGCACCGCAAGCCGGAAGATCGGGTAGAGCGCCGCCATCAGGATGACGCCACCTGCGGGCGGCATCACGAGGCGCGTCTTGTCGCGCGGAGCGGCGTGGTGCACGCCGTGGAACATGAACACGAGGTATTTGCCGACACGGCCTTGCGCGGGGTAATGGAACACGAACCGGTGCAGACAGTATTCGGTCAGCGTCCACACCAAAAGACCGAGGGCGCCGATCGCGAGCACCTCCGGCAACGGCAGGCCGTGGACAGCCAGGCTCCGCCAAAGCAGGAACGCGGCGATGGGCCCCCAGAACAGCAGCGGCACGATCGGATGCACGTGCGTCAGCGCTTCCAGGAAATCGTTCCTGAACAGCCTGACGGACTGCTCCGTCCGGGTCGTCTCGGTGTCGTCCGCCATCCAGCCTCTCCGAAAGTGGAGCGCCGATTTTATACCGCGCCGGCGGCGCGGGCTAACAGGCGCTGCTTCATCCGGCGAGCCAGGAGGACAGGTCGCGGTCGAGCAGCCGCGAAAGCAGCAGGACGTCGGGTGCGAGTGCCTCCCGCACGACGGCTGCCATCTGCGGCGTGAGCGGCGCCGGCGAGGCCTTGACCTTGTTCCAGTCCGTCACGCGCTTGATCAGGCTCGGCCGTTTCGAGCCGTCCGGGTTGTACCTGCGGCCGCGGCGCTGCAGCGTGTCGATCATCTTGCCGCCGCGCATCGCCGGGACGAACAGCATTCGCTGCAGCCAACGGTACCGGTAGTTCTGGCTTTCGTACCTCCGCTCGAATTGTTCCTGGCCGTCGTAGTCGACATGGAGGAACTCGAGGGCGCGCCGGTAGACGCCGAGCGTGTCGGCCGTGAGATCGTCGAAGACGATGACGTGCGACCGAGCGCGTCCTGCGACCGCGAACAGCCGCTCGATCTGTGCGCCGAGCTGCGCGACCTGGCTGTACATGAGCAGCCGGGGGTCGAGGCAGTGCCTGGGGACTCGTTCCCCGCGGGCGCGCGCCGGCTCGAGCGCCCAGGCCTTGCCGAAATCCGGCTCGTCCTCCTGCAGCAGGAAGCGCATCCGCAAGTGGTACGAGGGCAGCATCCCGAGCGGATTGCGCACGAGCGCGATGAACCGTGCGTCCGGGTTGAAGCGCCTTATCCGGTCGAGGGTGTCGGGCAGGTAGAGGTACGACACCGAGCCCTCGCCCAGTGCCCGGTGTTCCGCCGTGCAGTGGCCGAAGCAGCGATCGAGGTAATCCCGCCGAAGTTCGTCCGCGGACGGATCCTGATTCAGCCTGGTGAAGTAGTGGGGCTCCTTCGGCCGCGAGAAGCAGATCTGCGGGTTGCGCGCGAGATAGCGGCAGAACGCCGTCGTGCCGCAGCGGGGCGCGCCCACCACGAAGAAATCCGGGAAGCGGGGAGTCTCCGTCATCCCGCCTCGACCCGGCCCGCGAGCCGCGCCCAGCCGTCGTCGATTTCCGCCTGCAGCGTTAGGACGTCGGCCGCGCTCAGATGCCGATACCGTCGCTGCAGCGCCAGGTAGTCGCTCACGGGGCGCGATTTCGCCGCGTGGTTGAGCGTGTAGCTGCGGCCGTTCTCGACCTCGTAGAGCGGGAATGCGCCGCACTCCACCGCATAGCGCGCGGCGGTCACGCCCGCGTCATCGGCCAGCCCCCAGCCGTCGAGGCAGGGGATGAGCAGCGTGATGATCCGGGTGCCGCGCATCGCCTTGGCTTTCTCGACCTTGCGGATCAGGTCGGGCAGAAAGCCCACGCTCGCGGTGGCCACGTAGGGCACCTCGTGGGCGGCCATGATCTCGGTGAGGTTCTTCTTGCGCGAGGTCTTGCCCGCAGGCGACGAGCCGGTGCTCGCCAGATGCGGCGTCGAGGACGACTTCTGCGCCCCGGTGTTCATGTAGCCCTCGTTGTCGAGGCAGAAGTAGATGAAGTTCTCGTTGCGCTCGGCCGCCGACGACAGGCACTGGAAGCCGATATCGTAGGTGCCCCCGTCGCCGGCGAGGACGATCACATGCGTGTCGTGCTCGCCCCGCGCATCCAGCGCCCGGCGCAGGCCCGATGCGGCGGCGGCACTGGACTCGAGCGTGGGCTGATAGACGGGGATCTTCAGCGAGCTGTAGGGCTGCGGCCCCGCGATGATCGCCATGCAGGACGGCGGAATGATGGCCATCGTCTTCGGGCCCATCGCGGC
>CAYGYQ010000111.1:0-11188 GCA_964354035.1 uncultured Bordetella sp. | reverse complement strand
GGGTCGAAAGCGCCCACCAACGACTCACAAACGAGTGACCGCTTTCTGCTTTGCAGGCAAGTCAATTTGATCGGACAGTGTCTGTCAGGTCAAATTTGAGCAGGACACTTCAATCCTCGGCCGCGTCAGCGGCATCCGCATCGTCCGCGGCTGCGTCGGCGTCGGCCACGTGGATGTTGTGCTTCCGCATGAGCGCCTGGAAGTTCGAGCGCAGCATGGCGGTGTCCCTGGCGCTTTGCGTCACACTCCAGTCGTTGCGCTTCAGCGCGTCGAGCACGAAGAGCTTCTCGATGTGTTCGACGCTCTTTTCGCGCGCGGCCTTCTTCACGCGCTTGAGCTCCTCGCCGGTCCGCGGCACCGGCGGCGTTTGCTCCGACCCGGTCTCCATGATGCTGAGCAGGTGCGCCTCGCGCAGCACGTTGTCGGTCGCCAGTATCGTGGCGCGGTGCATGGCGTTTTCCAGTTCGCGGACATTGCCGGGCCAATCGTAGCTCGTGAGCAGGTGCATCGCGCCCGCGGAGATCTCGTCCACATTCTTGCCCAGCTCCGCGCTGAACGACTTCAGGAAATGGAACGCGAGCGCCGGAATGTCCTCGCGCCGATCGCGCAGCGCCGGCGATTCGATGGGAAAGACGTTGATGCGGTAGAAGAGGTCGTCGCGGAAGGTGAGCGCCGCTACCATCGTCTTCAGGTCCTTGTTGGTCGCGGCGATCAGGCGGAAATCGGCGCTTTGCGTATGGGTGTCGCCCACCGCGCGGAATTCGCGCTCCTGGATCACCCGCAGCAGCTTCGCCTGCGTCGCGAGCGGGATGTTGGAGACCTCGTCGAGGAACAGCGTGCCCCCTTCGGCCATCTCGAGCATGCCTTTCTTGCCGGACACCGCGCCGGTGAACGCGCCCTTGACGTGGCCGAAGAGCTCGCTTTCCAGCAGGTTCTCCGACAGCGAGTTGCAATCCACGGCCACGAACGGCTTGCTCTTGCGCAGGCTGTTGTGATGAATGGCCCGCGCGATGAGCTCCTTGCCGGTGCCGCTTTCGCCGGTGATCAGCACCGTGGCGTTCGTCGTCGCGCATTGCGCGATCAGCCGGTATACCTGCTGCATCCGGGGCCCCGCCCCGATCATGTTGTCCAGCCGGTATCGGGAGCTCAGCGCGAGCTTGAGATTCGCGTTCTCCTGCCGCAGCGACCGGTGCTCGAGCGCGCGGGTCACGGCCAGCGCGAGCTCCTCCGGCTCGAACGGCTTTGCGAGGTAATCGAAGGCGCCGAGCTTCATGCAATTCACCGCCGTCGCGATCTCGGCAAGGCCGGTGAACATGATGGCCTCGATGTCGGGATGCGCCTCCTTCAATCGCTTGAGCACCTCGACGCCGTTCATCCGGGGCATCATGATGTCGAGGATCACCACGTCGAAGGGCGATTCATCGATCTTTTGCAGGGCCTCGACGCCGTCGCGGGCGGTCTGCAGCGAATAGCCCCGACCTTCGAGGATGCGGACCGTGCTGCGGACGACAATTTCCTCGTCGTCGACGATCAGTATGCTGGCGCTCATGCGTCGCTGCCCGCCGTGGCCGTCGGTTGCGCTTGTGGCAACGCCACGATCGGCAGATACACGCGGAACGCCGATCCCTTGCCGACCGTGCTCTCCACCTTGATGCTCCCGCCGTGCGCCGCCACGATCCCGTGGCTGACCGAGAGACCGAGCCCCGTGCCCTTGCCGACGCCCTTCGACGTGAAGAACGGATCGAAGATGCGCTGCAGGTCCTGTTCCGGGATGCCGCAACCGGTATCGATGATCGAGATCTCGACCATCTCGGCCGGCCGGGCGTCGGGATCCGGGCCTGCGGGAGCGGGGCAGAGCCGGCTGCGGATGGCGATGCTGCCGCCGCGCTCCGTCGCGTGCTGCGCGTTCACCAGCATGTTCATGACGACCTGCTTCATCTGGTCCTCATCGACCCAGACGCACGGCAGACTGGGATCGAGGTCGATCTCGATGGTGGTGTCCTGCAGATGAGCCGCGCGGTCGATGAACCGGACGATGTCCTCGATCATCGCGTTGAGGTTGGTGAACTTCATTTCCGGTGTCTTGCGGCGGGCGAAGTCGAGCAGCCGGCGGATGATGCTGGCGCAGCGCTTGGTCTCGCGAATGACGAGGTCCATGTCTTCGGCTTCGGTGGACCCGTCCGGCATCTTCTGGCGCAGGAGGTGCGAGAACGTGAGCACGCCCGTCAGCGGGTTGTTGATCTCGTGCGCAACGCCGGCGGCGAGCAATCCGACGGCGGCGAGCTTTTCGCGCTGGGCGGCCTCGGCCTCCGCGGCGCGCAGCTGCAGCGTGCGGTCCTTGACCTTCTGTTCCAGCGTGCTTGCCGCCTCGCGCAGTTGCAGCTGCGACTCGCGCAGCGCCGTCGTCATGATGTTGAAGGAGCCCGCGACCTGGCCGAACTCGTCGGGGCTGCGCACGGGGATCGCTTCGTCGAGATTGCCGGAGGCGAGCCGCCGGGCGCCGGTTTCGAGATCGCGCAGAGGCAGGTAGACGAGCCGGTGGACGAGCACGCCCACACAGGTGGCGGCCAGCAGCACGAACGCGAGCGAGAATTCGGCGATCCGCATCGCACTGGAGCGAATCGTCCGGTCGATCGTCTCGAGCGAATAGACGATGTCGACCACGCCGAGAACCGGCTGCTGCGAGACGTGCGCGTGGCAGCCGGCGCGCTCGCAGGAAGGCTCGTTGCGTATGACCTGCATCACGCCCACCATGCGCTTGCCGTCCGCCGTCGAGAAGATGCGCGCCCGATCGCTGTCGCCGACCCGTTCGCGTGGCGGTTCGGTCTGATGGCAGGAGATGCACCCCTCCGCCTTGCGATCGACCACGAGGCCGACCTCGGGCGCATACGTGGAATCGATCACTTTGCCATTCTTGCTGAAGATGCGCACGCGGTCGATTTCCTTGTCGCGCGCCACGTCGGCAATGATCCGGTGCACATAGTAGGGCTGGTTCTGGAGCATCATGAAATTCGTGCTGCGTATGATCGCGTCCGACAGCTGCATGACGTGGGCAACCGCGGTGTTGAGCAGGTCCTGCCGCTGCTGCCTCATCATCAGCACCGTGTACAGCGCCAGCACCACCGCGAGGCCGACGGCGAGGTACAAGGCGATCTTGACTTTGAGGGTCTTCGGCATCGTGCGCAACCTCGAGGCGTTGCGCCGCCATCCGCGTGGCTGGCGGCCGCGCTCGTCGCCCCGTCTGCCGCGGAGCGCACGGCACACCCGCACCCCCGCCGCGGAACATGTTCGATGCTAGGCGCGCGTGCGCCGATCGCTGTTGATCCTGGTCAATAGGATGACCGCGCTGGAGAGGCTGCGCGGTTGCGCCGGCGGCGACCGGCGCATCGCTGCGCCGCGGTTCGCCCAGCCTGATGCCGGTTTGCGGGAACCTTCGGCCAGGTCAGGGCAGCGTACGGTCGATGACGACCACAAGGCCCGTCGCGCCGACCTTGACCGTGGGAGACAGCCCCTCGAGGTCGCCGCTCTGCGGCGCGGCGCTCCCCGATTTCGAGACGCGTGCGCCAATGACGATGGACGAGAAGTTCGACAGCGCGAAATTGGGCGCCATCGCCATCGAGTCGTCGAGACTGAAGGGAACGGGGAGATCCTTCACCTGCTTCCTGATGATCGCGAGCGGCATCTTCGGCCCTTCGGCGGCGCGAGCAAAGATATAGACGACGTCCGTCGGCGTCACTTTGGCTGCCAGCGCCGGTGCGAGACTCACAGTGCCGGCGATGGTCGCACCGGACGATGGGGACGTTGGTGGTGCCGGAGCCGGAGCCGGAGCCAGGCCCGACGGTCCCTTCGCGGCGCCGGCGGCGGCTGCGAGCGCCTGGCTGCCGGACGGCGGACCCGCCTTGAGACCGCCCAGCTCGCGCGCCTCGGCGATGCTGGCATCGATGGATGCCGCGATCGGCGAACCCGGCGGAACCGTCTTCTTCATCCGCTCCCAATAATCGACTGCCTGCTGGAAATCCTTGCGGTTGAATGCCGCGGTGCCGGCAAGCGCCAGCGCCTTCCAGTGCGTCGGGTCGGCCTTGAGCGCCCGCTCGATCAGCTCCAGCGACTTGCCGCGCAAGCCGCCCTCGGCGGCACCGATGGAGTCGGCGTAATCGGCAAGGAGATCGGCGTTGTCCGGCACGAGTGCCACGGCGCGATCGAATGCGCGCGCCGCCTCGGCGTGGCGGTTCATCGCATAGTAGGTGCGGGCGAGCATCACCCAGCCGTCGACGTTGCCCGGCTCCTTCTCGAGCTTGGCCGCGAGATTCGCCGCCATCGCCTCGACTTGCTGCGGGGTCACCTCGTGGTCGGCGCCGCCCTTGGCGCTGCGCGCGGCCATCGGCGTGAACGCGTCGTGGTTGCCGAGCGCGACGTACAGCACGAGTGCCGCAATCGGGATAGCGCTGCCCAGGATCGCGGCCGTCCACGCCGCCGCCTGCGTCGGCGCGCCTGCAGCGGACGGGATCGCCTGCGACTCCTCGAGCACCCGCTGCTCGAGCTCGCGCTTCGCCGGCTCGTACTGGTCGCGCGGCATGGTGCCGGCGGCAAGATCGGCGTCGAGTTCGCGGAGCTGGTCGCGCAGGATCGCGACATTGGAGGCTTCGCGCGCCACGCCGCCGGACCGGCCGCGCTTCAGCAGGGGCACGAGGACCCACGCCAGCGCTGCCGCGACCATCGCGGCCGCAATGAGTACGAATGTGGTCACGAGCGATCTTTCCCTTGGTTGCCGGCCAGGAGTCGTGCGGCGCGCTCGTGCTCCTCGGCGGTGAGCGGAGGCGCCTCGGCCTCGGCGCGGCGCCCGCGCAGCACGCGGGCGAGTCCGAACACGCCGAGCAGCAGCAGCAGCGCCGGCCCCGCCCAGAGCAGCACCGTCGTTGCCTTGACGGGCGGCTGATAGAGGACGAAATCGCCATAGCGCGCCACCATGTACTCGACGATCTGATCGTCGCTCTTGCCCGCGGCGATCTGCTCGTGGACCTGCCGGCGCAGATCCTGCGCGAGCTCGGCGTTGGAGTCGGCGATCGTCTGGTTCTGGCAGACGAGGCAGCGGAGCTTCTCGGACAGCTTGACTGCGCGCGACGCGGCTATCGAATCCTTCGCGGTCGGCACCGCATCGGCAGCGAACACGATCAGCGGGGACAGCGCAACCGCCGCGATCAGCAACAGCAGGACCAGGCGTCTGGCATGATGTGCCCCCACGCTTGCGGCTGGCGCCGCGACGCTGCCCCCCGGGAGTTGTCCGAGCGCGGGCAAGCCCGCGCCTACGATGCAGCCTTCGGCAAGAAACCGTTCGTAGGCGCGGCCTTGGCCGCGCTCCTCGCTCGCTGTCCCCCGGGCATGCAAGGGGGTGCGCCCACACCGTGGCCCGGCGGCGCTCATGACTTCTGCAGCTCGCGGACCAATGGCAGGATCTTCTTCTCGAGTGCTTCGGCAGTGATCGGCCCGATCTGCTTGTAGCGGATCATGCCCGCCTTGTCGACGACGAACGTCTCCGGCACGCCGTAGACACCCCAGTCGATCCCGACGCGTCCATCGCGGTCGACGACCGACACGTTGTAGGGGTCGCCGTACTGCGCGAGCCAACGCTTGCCGGCGACGGACTCGTCCTTGTAGTTGAGCCCGACAATCGGGACCACCTTCGCCCGGCTGAGCTCGACCAGCAGCGGATGCTCCTCGCGGCACGACACGCACCACGAGGCCCAGACGTTCAGCAGCCAGACCTGCCCGATGAGGTCAGCGGGGCCGAGCGTCTTCGCGGGTTCGTGCAGCTGCGCGAGGACGAACGACGGCGCGGGCTTGCCGATCAGTGGCGACGGAACTTCGCGCGGATCCCGCCACAATCCGACCAGCAGGAACGCGCAGAGGACGAGAAAGACCCCGAGCGGGATCAGCAGTTTCTTGCTCATAGGTGCACCCTTGGCGCTTCGCGCCTTCCCTCCGAGAGGGAGCAATTCGAGACTTGGGGCGGCCCGGCGCCTCTCATGGCCTCTCCTAGCTCCGCGCCGTTGCGCTGCCGGGGTCGCTCGCGTCGCGCTGCATCGCGACGCGATACCGGCGATCGGACAGCGCGAGCAGTCCACCCAGCGCCATCAACAGGCAACCGCCCCAGATCCAGGTGATGAAGGGCTTATGGTAGACGCGCACGCTCCAGGCGCCACCGTCGACCGGCTCGCCGAGCGACACGTACAGGTCGCCGAGCGGCGTGGAGCGGATGGCGGCTTCGGTCATCGGCATGCCGCCCGCGTTGTACACCCGCTTCTCCGGGAATTGAGTCGTGACATGCTGGCCGTCACGGCTCACCTCGAAGGCACCGCGCGCCGCGCGGTAATTCGGTCCGGTCGCCTCGGTCGTGCCGTCGAAGCGCAACGTGTAGCCGCCGACGATCACTTTGTCGCCGACGCTCATGCGCACGTCACGCTCGGTCTCGTAACCCTTGACCATGGTCACGCCGACGATGAACACCGCGATGCCGAGGTGCGCGACGATCATCCCCCAGTAGCTTCGCGGCTGCCGCGCGAGCTGCGCGACGATGCCGCCGCGCACGCCGCGCCCGCGCTCCCGAACGTTGACGACGGTCGTCGTGACGATCCAGGCGGCCAGCAGCAGGCCGAAGCTCACCAGCGGCTTCCAGCTGCCGGCGGCGAAGGGCAGCAGCAACGCGGTGACGAGGCTCACGGCGAGCGCCCACTTGAGCCGCTGCCACAGGTCGGGCAGCTTCGCCTCCTTCCATCGCGCGAGCGGGCCGACGCCCATCAGGAACACGAGGGGCGTCATCAGCGGCACGAACACCGTGTCGAAGTAGGGCGGGCCGACCGAGATCTTGCCGAGGTTCAGCGCGTCGAGGAACAGCGGGTACAGCGTGCCGAGCAGCACCGAGCCCGTGGCCGCGATCAGCAGCACATTGTTCGCGAGCAGAAACGTCTCGCGCGACACCGCTTCGAAGCGGCCGCCGCCGCCGACCTTCGGTGCCCGCGTCGCGAAGAGCACGAGCGAGCCGCCGATGACGAGTGCGAGGAAGGCGAGGATGAACACGCCGCGCCGGGGATCGGTGGCGAAGGCGTGCACCGAGGTCAGCACGCCCGAGCGCACCAGGAACGTGCCGAGCAGCGAGAGCGAAAACGCGGTGATCGCGAGCAGCACCGTCCACGCCTTGAAGGTGCCGCGCTTCTCGGTGACGGCGAGTGAATGAATCAGCGCGGTACCGACCAGCCAGGGCATGAACGACGCGTTCTCGACCGGATCCCAGAACCACCAGCCGCCCCAGCCCAGCTCGTAATAGGCCCACCAGCTGCCGAGCATGATGCCGCCGGTGAGAAAGCTCCACGCGAGCGTCGTCCAGGGCCGCGACCAGCGCGCCCAGGTGGCGTCCAGCCGGCCGCCGATCAGCGCGGCGATCGCGAACGCGAAGGCGACCGAGAAGCCGACGTACCCCATGTAGAGCAACGGCGGATGGAACACCATGCCGGGATCCTGCAGCAACGGGTTCAGGTCGCGGCCGTCGGCCGCCGGCGGGAACAGCCGGTCGAACGGGTTGGACGTGAGCAGCATGAACAGCAGGAAGCCGACCCCGACCAGGCCCATGACGCCCAGCACGCGGGCGACCATCTCGTCCGGCAGGTGCCGGCTCTTCAGCGCGACCGCCGCCGTCCAACCGCCGAGCATGAACACCCACAGCAGCATGGAGCCCTCGTGCGAGCCCCAGGTGGCGGCGATCCGGTACTCGAGCGGGAGCTGCGAATTGGAATTGGTCGCGACGTTGATGACCGAGAAGTCGTTGGCGATGAACGAGTACGCGAGGCAGCCGAACGCGAAGGCGATGAACAGGAACTGCCCCGTGGCGAGCGGGCGCGCGAGCGCCATCCAGGCCGCGATGCCGCGTTGTGCGCCGATGAGCGGCAGCGTGCCCAGCAGCGTCGCGAGCAGCAGCGCGAGGATCAGCGCGAAGTGGCCGAGTTCGGGAATCATCGACAGGTCCTTTGCGTCATTGCTTCACCGTCTTGGTGGCCTTGTCCATCGCCGCCCGTGTGTGAGCCTGGTCGACCGCGGCCGCGGCCTCCGGCGGCATGTAGTTCTCGTCGTGCTTGGCCAGGACTTCGGTCGCGCGGAACACGCCGTCCGGACCGATCTTGCCTTGCGCGACGACACCTTTGCCTTCCTTGAACAGGTCGGGGAGGATGCCGGTGTAGACGACCGGGATCGTCTTCCCGGTATCGGTGACGTTGAAGCGCACCGTGAGTCCGTCCGGCGCGCGGGCAACGCTCTTTTCCTCGACCAGCCCGCCGATCCGGAACGCGCGGCCTTGCGGCGCGCGATTCTCCACGACGTCGGTCGGCGAGAAGAAGAAGACGAGATTGGACTGGAACGCGTTCAGCACCAGTCCGACCGCGGCGGCGAGCACCAGCACGCCGGCGCCGATCCACATGAAGCGGCGGTGACGGGGCTTCATTCGGCCGCCCCCGTCGGATCGGTCGGGTCGTCGGGCCGCGTGAGCCGGGCTTCCCGCAGCACCGAGCGGCGGCGCGACCGGAGCGTGAGCAGCTCGATGGCGAGCACGAGCGCGGCCGCGCCGTACGCGCTCCAGATGTAGAAGCCGTAGCCGTTCATGGCAAGAAAAGTTGTCATGCGTTCCTCACTTCCTTCAATTCGCCGACCCAGGCGGCGCCGCGCTCACGGTCGACCATGATGGTGCGCACGCGGGAGAGCGACGCGGCGATCGAGTAGAACCACGCGGCGAACGACATGATCAGCATGCCGGTCAGCATGATCGCCGCCATTGCCGGCGCCTTGGTCAGGCTGACCGACGAGCCCTGATGCAGCGTGTTCCACCAGTGTACAGAGAAGTAGATGATCGGGATGTTGACGACACCCGTCAGCGCCAGCACGCCGCACGCGCGATCGGCGCGGCGCGGGTCGTCGATCGCATTGCGCAACGCGATGATGCCGAGGTAGAGAAAGAGCAGGATGAGCTCGGAGGTCATCCGCGCGTCCCAGGCCCAGTAGGTGCCCCAGGTCGGCCGGCCCCAGAACGCGCCGGTCCAGAGCGCGATGAACGTCATCACCGCGCCCGTCGGCGCGATCGCCTGCGCCATCATCGCCGACAGGCGCGTGTTGAAGCCCAGCGCCAGTGCGCTCCAGCAGGCCATCACGACGTAGAGGAACATGCTGAGCCACGCTGCAGGCACGTGGATGAAGATGATCCGGTAGGCATCGCCCTGCTGGAAGTCCGTTGGCGCTGCGACCAGCCCGATGTAGAGGCCGATGACGGTCAGCAGAGCGGCCGCACCGTAGAACCAGGGAATCATCCTCCCGGCGAGCGGGTAGAAGGTCGCTGGCGACGAGTATCTGAACCAGTTAAGCGGCATAAAATGCGGGCTTCAGTCAAGGGCGATGCGCACCGCGGCCGCGGCCGCGAACGGCGCGCCGACCAGCGCGACCAGCAGTCCCGCGCCGAGCAGCGAAAGGTTCGCGCCCGCGCCGAGCCCGGAGCGCGCCGCCTCCACCGCCCCCGCGCCGAAGATCAGCACCGGAACATACAGCGGCAGGATCAAGAGCGCGAGCAGGCTGCCGCTTGCGCGCAGGCCCAGCGTCAGCGCCGCGCCGATCGCGCCCAGCAGCGACAGGATCGGCGTGCCGATCAGGAGCGCGGCCGTCAGCACCGTCAGCGCTTCGCCGTCCAGCGCGTACTGCAGGCCGAGCAACGGCGCAAACAGCACCACCGGCAGGCCGGTCGTGAGCCAGTGCGCGACAATCTTGCCGGAAACGAGCGCCACCAGCGGATACGGCGAGAGCGCGATCTGCTCCAGCGTGCCGTCGGCATGGTCGCCCGCGAACAGGCGCGGCAGCGACAACAGCGATGCCAGCAAGGCGGCGACCCACAGCACGCCCGGCCCCATGGTCGCGAGCAGGTTGCGTTCCGGCGTCGTCGCAAGTGGAAAGAGCGAGGCCACGATTACGTAGAACAGCAATTGCACGCCGAGTTCCGCCCGCGAGCGCAGCGCCAGCGTGAGGTCGCGTCCGACGGCCCAGCAGACCGCGGGCCAGACAGAGTCGGCGGGGCCAGGCATGGGGGCGGCGGTGGCGATCGACACTGAGGAATCAGCCCAGCGCGAGCGGCCGCACGCGGGATTCGGGAAGGCCGAGCGGCGCGTGAGTGGCCGCCACCGCGAGGCCACCTTTGGCCAGATGGCCGGCGACGATCCGCGCCAGCAATTCGGCGCCCGCGGCATCGAGCGCCGTCACGGGCTCGTCCAGTATCCACAGCGGCCGGGGCAGCAGCGAAAGGCGCGCGAGGCCGATGCGCCGGCGCTGGCCCTGCGAGAGCACGCGGGCGGGCAGCCCGCGCTGGCGCGACAGCGCGACGTTGTCCAGAGCCTCGCCGATCGCCTCGCGCGGGAGCGCCTCGCCCTCCAGGGCCACGAGCGAAGCGAGGTTCTCCTCGGCGGTGAGCTCGTCCTTCAGCGACGGCAGGTGTCCGGCGAACGCCGTTGCGGCGCGCAGCGCCGGATCGAACGGAGGCGCCGGCTTGCCGTTCCACCGGATTTCACCGTCCTCGGGCGCGGACAGCCCCGCGAGCATGCGCAAGAGCGTCGTCTTGCCCGTGCCGTTCGCGCCGGTCACGACCAGTGCCTCGCCCGGCCCGACGCGAAACGAGAGCCCGGCGAAGAGCCTGGCAAAACCGCGGCGCGCGGCGAGTTTCGAAGCTTCCAGCATCAGAGGGGAGGGTTTGGGGGTGGGACGCGGGGCGGCGGCGACAGGACAGTTGTGGCCCGGGACACTCGCCCCCCGGGTGCGAAAAAGGCAGCCGCGATTATAGCGGATGGCCCCCCGTGATCCTTGCGCGGCGTCAATACCGTGGACAGACCCCGGTTTCAGGGTCTTTCCCCTGATTCGTCCCGATTCGGCCATGCGGGTTACAGGGTCTTGCCAACGGGCTTGCTATGATGGCGTCCGCCCATTCCGCCCGAGAGCGCCCCATGCCGGACCAAGACATCCGTGCCGCCTCGCTCGAGTATCACCGGCAATCTCCACCGGGAAAGATCTCGATCCAGCCGACCAAGCAGCTGACCAACCAGCGCGACCTCGCGCTCGCTTACACGCCGGGCGTGGCGGCGGCCTGCGATGAAATCGTCCGCGATCCGGCGGAGGC
>CAYGYQ010000110.1:0-11188 GCA_964354035.1 uncultured Bordetella sp. | reverse complement strand
ATGAAGCGCGCGAGTTCCGCCGGCGCTTCGATCTCGAGCAGCCAGCTGCCACCGGCATCGCCGGCGACCGCGTCGAATCGCGTCACAGTGCCCACGCCATCGACGTGCCCGGTCATCAGGTGCCCGCCCAGGCGGTCCGCCAGGCGCAATGCCATCTCCAGGTTGACGTCGCCGACGCGATCGAGTCCGATCGTGCAACGCAGCGTCTCCGCGGAAACGTCGAACGACAGCGTCGAGCCGTTGACCTCGACGATCGTCAGGCAGCAGCCGTTGATGGCGATGCTGTCGCCCACCGCGACGTCCGCGACATCGCGCAGGCCGATGTCGACGGCGATGCGCAACCCGTCACCCTTCGTTTCCGTGGCGGCAATGCGCCCGACCGCTTGCACTATTCCTGTGAACATCAGGTCCCCTTGGGTACGATGCGCGCCAGCACGCGCAGATCAGCGCCGACGCGCGCTACGTCGTAAAGCGTCAAGGCGACGCGATCGGACAACCGCGGCAGGCCGTCCCTGAACTCGGCGATGCCCCGCGCGGGATCGCCCAGCAGGCAGGGCGCGACGTAGAGCAGGAGCTCGTCGACCACGCCGGCCGCCAGCAGCGCGCCGTTGAGCTTGCCGCCTGCCTCGATGTGCAGCTCGTTGATGCCGCGCGCGCCCAGCTCCCGCATCAGCGCGGCAAGATCGACGCGGCGATCTGCGTCCGGCAGCACCAGCACTTCGATGCCGGATGGCCAGAGCGCATTGCGCTCGCCCGCCGTGACGACCAGGGCGCCGGCGTCGGCGAGCACCTTCGCCGCCGGTGGCGTTTGGGCATGCCGGTCAATGACAATGCGCCGCGGCTGCCGCGAGGTGGCGACCGCACGCACGGTGAGCTGCGGATCGTCCTGGCGGACGGTGCCGATGCCGGTCAGGATCGCGCAGGCGCGCGCGCGCCAGGCGTGGCCGTCGGCGCGGGCGGCCTCGCCGGTGATCCACTGCGATTCGCCGGACACGAGCGCGGTGCGGCCATCGAGGCTCGCGGCCGTCTTCATCCGCACCCAGGGACGCCCGCGCGTCATCCGCGACACGAAGCCGATGTTGAGCTCGCGCGCCTCGTCCGCGAAGAGGCCGAAATCAACGGCGATTCCGGCGGCGCGCAACCGCGCGGCGCCATCGGCGGCCTCCGGATTGGGATCGGCCATCGCGGCAACCACACGGCCGACGCCGGCGGCAAGCACGGCATCGGTGCAGGCCGGCGTGCGGCCGGCGTGGTTGCACGGCTCGAGCGTCACGTAGAGCGTGGCGCCGCGCGGGTCGCGCCCGTGCGAGCGCGCGTCGGCCAGCGCATTGACCTCGGCGTGCGCCTCGCCCGCACGCTCGTGCCAGCCTTCGCCGATCACCGCGCCATCCTTGACGATCACGCACCCGACCCGCGGATTCGGCGTCGTCGTATGGAGTCCGCGCTCGGCCAGCACGAGCGCGCGCGCCATGTGCGCACGGTCGGCGGCGGAGAAAGAAGCAGGGTCAGGCACGACTTTTCGAGGGAAAGGCGGGGGTCCGATACTACTATCGTAGGCGCGGGCTTGCCCGCGCTGGCTCGGCATCGCCGCCGGAGCCGCTGCCGAGCGCGGCCGAGGCCGCGCCTAAGACCACGCCCGTCACCGCTCCTACGACCGCGCCCGTCACCGCGCCACCTTGGCCTTCAAAAGTAGGGTCGGACTCGACTTATCGGACCCTACTTTTCCTTCCGCACGCGCTTGCCCGGGGCCTCGACTTCCTTGATGGCATCGTGGAAGTCGGACACATCCTGGAAGCTGCGATACACCGACGCGAAGCGTATGTACGCGACCTTGTCGAGCACGTAGAGCTCCTGCATCACCATCTCGCCGACCTGCCGCGACCCGATCTCCCGCTCGCCCAGGGCCAGCACCCGCGAAATCACGCGGTCGACGGCCTGGTCGACGAGCTCGGTGGGCACCGGGCGCTTGTGCAACGCCCGCTGAAAGCCGCTGCGGACCTTCGCCACGTCGAATTCGGACCGCGTGCCGTTGGTCTTGACCACCTGCGGCAGCCGCAGCTCGACGGTCTCGTAAGTGGTGAAGCGCTTGGTGCAGCTTATGCAGCGACGGCGGCGGCGGATCGCGCCGCCGGGCTCGGAGACGCGCGAGTCGATGACCTGGGTGTCGGTGTTGCCGCAGAACGGGCACTTCATGGCGGGGGGTCAGATCACCCGTAGGCCGGAAACTTTCGCGTGAGTGCGCCGACGCCCGCGCGGACGTGTTCGAGCACCGCCGCGTCTGCCGGCGCGTCGAGCACGTCGGCGATCAGGTGCGCGAGCTCCTCGCTCTCGAGCTCGGTGAAGCCGCGCGTGGTGATCGCCGGGCTGCCGAGCCGGATCCCGGAGGTGACGAACGGCTTTTCCGGGTCGTTGGGAATGGAGTTCTTGTTGCAGGTGATGTGCGCTTTCGACAGCGCCGTCTCGGCGTCCTTGCCGGTGATCTTCTTCGCGCGAAGGTCGACGAGGAACATGTGGCAGTCGGTACCCCCCGACACGATGCGCAGCCCGCGCTCCTGCAGCACCGTGGACAGCACGCGCGCGTTCTCCAGCACCTGCTCCTGGTAATGGCGGAAGTCCTTGCCGAGCGCCTCGCCGAACGCGACCGCCTTCGCCGCGATCACGTGCATCAGCGGCCCGCCCTGCAGCCCCGGGAAGACCGCGGAATTCACGGCCTTCTCCTGTTCGGCGTTGCCGAGGATCAGCCCGCCGCGCGGTCCGCGCAGGGTCTTGTGCGTCGTGCTGGTCACAAAATGGGCGATGCCGACGGGCGTCGGGTAGACGTGGGCCGCGACGAGCCCCGCGTAGTGCGCCATGTCCGCCATCAGCAACGCGCCCGTGGCGTCGGCGATCGCGCGGAAGCGCTCCCAGTCGATCACCCGCGAATACGCCGACGCGCCGGCGATGATGAGCTTCGGCTGGTGCTGGTGCGCCAGCTGTTCGGCGGCGTCGTAGTCGATGCGCTCGGTCTCCGGGTGGAGGCCGTAGGGGACCACGTTGAACCACTTGCCGCTGATGTTGACCGGCGAGCCGTGCGTCAGGTGTCCGCCGTGGGCGAGGTTCATGCCGAGAATCGTGTCGCCCGGCTTCAGCGCAGCCAGGAAGACAGCCTGGTTGGCCTGCGCTCCCGAATGCGGCTGGACGTTGGCAAAGCCGGCGCCGAAGAGCTTCTTCGCCCGGTCGATCGCCAGCTGCTCGACGACATCGACATGCTCGCAGCCGCCGTAATAGCGCTTGCCCGGATAGCCCTCTGCGTACTTGTTCGTGAGCTGCGAACCCTGCGCCGCCATCACCGCCGAGCTCGCGTAGTTCTCCGACGCGATCAGCTCGATGTGATCTTCCTGGCGCCGGTTCTCGGCGGCGATGGCCGCCCAGAGGTCCGGGTCGGCCTGGGCAACGGTGTGCGAACGGTGGAACATGGCGGCAGGAGTATCCGGGTTGACGGCACATTCTAGCATCGCCACGATGGCAGCCGCCGGCCGGCCGGGGCGGCGCACCCTGCCCGCGCAGGACCGCCCGGCAATGCGCGCCGCCCGGGTATCGAATCCGCCTATAATCCCCGAGCCTGACGCCACGGCGCCACGAGCGTACGGGACGCGGTCGATGCGGTTGCGGCCGTCTTCGGATCGGAGGTTCCATGCATGCCCTGCTCACCCTGTCCCGCGCCATTGACGGCCTCAACACGCGCATCGGCCGCGGGCTCATCTGGCTGGTGCTGGCTGCGGTCCTGATCAGCGCCGTCAACGCCATCGTCCGCAAGGCGTTCGACGTGAGCTCGAACGCCTTCCTCGAAACGCAGTGGTACCTGTTCTCGGCGATCTTCCTGCTCTGTTCGCCGTACACGCTGTTGCGCAACGAGCACATCCGGATCGACGTCGTCGCCGGGCGGCTGTCGAGCCGTGCGCAGACCTGGATCGACGTGTTCGGCACCGTGTTCTTCCTGCTGCCGATGGCGATCGTGATCACCTACCTGTCGTGGGTCGTGTTCATGCGCTCGTGGAACATCAACGAAATGTCGAGCAATGCCGGCGGGCTGGTCATCTGGCCGGCGCGGCTGCTGGTGCCGCTGGGCTTCTTCCTGCTGTCGCTGCAGGGCATCTCGCAGCTGATCAAGCTCGTGGCGCACCTGCGCGGGCAGGGACCGGATCCGAACGAGAAGCTCGACCCCATCGCGGCGGAGAAGGAGCTCGCGGACGCGATTCTGCGGGAGAGGGGCGAGGCAAAATGACCGAGTTCCTGATCGCCAACATGGCGCCGCTGATGTTCGCGGCGCTGGTCGTGTTTCTCCTGCTGGGCTATCCCGTCGCGTTCGCGCTAGCAGCCAACGGCATCGTGTTCGGGTTGATCGGGATCGAACTGGGGTTGCTGCAGCCCTCGCTGTTCGGCGCCATGCCGGAGCGGCTGTGGGGCGTGATGTCGAACGACACGCTGCTCGCGATCCCGTTCTTCACTTTCATGGGGTTGATCCTGGAGCGTTCGGGCATGGCCGAGGATCTGCTCGACACGATCGGGCAGCTGTTCGGCCCGATTCGCGGCGGTCTCGCGTACGCGGTGATCTTCGTCGGCGCGCTGCTCGCGGCGACGACCGGCGTGGTGGCGGCGAGCGTGATCTCGATGGGGCTGATCTCGCTGCCGATCATGCTTCGTTACGGCTACGACCGGCGGCTCGCCTCGGGCACCATCGCGGCGTCGGGCACGCTCGCGCAGATCATCCCGCCATCGCTCGTGCTCATCATCATGGCCGACCAGCTCGGCCGGTCGGTCGGCGACATGTATGCAGGTGCCTTCATCCCCGGCATCGTGCTGGCCAGCTTGTACGCCGGCTTCATCCTGCTCGTTTCCTTCGTCAAGCCGGAATGGGTGCCGGCGCTGCCCGAGGAGGCCCGGACCATCCGCGAGCCGGACGGTTCGGCGGGAACGCGCTCGCTGGCCGTGCTGTTCGCACTGGCCACGACGACCGGCGTCGCCTACTGGTTCCTGTACTTCAACCGGTACAAGCCCGACGCGGCGACGGACGAACGCATCGTCATCTGCGCCAGCGTGGCGGTCGCCGTGGCGTTCTTCGCGGCGGTGGTCAACCGCGCGCTGAAGCTGGGACTGCTTTCGCGGATTGCCGAGCAGGTGACGTTCGTGCTGATCCCGCCGCTCGCGCTGATCTTCCTGGTGCTCGGCACGATCTTCCTCGGGGTGGCGACGCCGACCGAAGGCGGCGCCATGGGCGCGTTGGGTGCGCTCGTCATGGCGGTCGCGCGCCAGCGCCTCGATCTCAAACTGCTGAAACAGGCGATGGAGTCGACGGCCAAGCTCACCGCGTTCGTCGTGTTCATTCTGGTCGGCGCCCGCGTGTTCAGCCTCACGTTCTACGGCGTCGATGGCCACAAGTGGGTCGAGCACCTGCTGTCGGACCTGCCGGGCGGCGCGCTGGGATTCCTGATCGTCGTCAACCTGATCGTGTTCTTGCTGGCCTTCTTCCTCGATTTCTTCGAGTTGGCGTTCATCATCGTGCCGTTGCTGGGGCCGGTGGCGGAGAAGCTCGGCATCGACATCATCTGGTTCGGCGTGCTGCTCGCCGTCAACATGCAGACGTCGTTCATGCATCCGCCGTTCGGCTTCGCGCTGTTCTACCTGCGCAGCGTCGCGCCGGTCAAGGAGTACGTCGACAAGATCACCGGCAGGATCACCGCACCCATCACGACGATGCAGATCTACTGGGGCGCGGTGCCCTACGTGATCATCCAGGTGATCATGATCGGGATCGTCATCGCCTTCCCGCAGATGGTGATGGTCTACAAGGGCGAGGCGTCGACAGTCGATCCGACCAAGATCGAGATCGACCTGCCGATGATCGATCAGGGCACCCCGCCCGCGCTCGAGATCCCTGGAGCCGACCAGGGCGAGCCCGGTGCGAAGGGCGAAGCGCCCAAGAGCGGCGACCCGCTGCAGGACATGCTGCAGCAGCAGGAAGACGACGCCGCGACGGCGAACAAGTCACTCGAGGACGCGCTCAAGGCGAAGTAATAAGAAGCCCCGCGCGCGGCGGGGCTCGGGGGCGAAGCGGATGTCGGCCCGACGCTATTTCTTCGCCGGCGCCGCCTGGCTCTTCGCCGCGGCCTGGCCTGCCGTCGCCATGTAGTTGTCGAACGTGTTCTCGGTCACGCGGAACCAGAGGATCTGTTCCTTCTGGAACGCGGTATAGTGGTCGTAGACCTTCTTGAACTTCGGATTCTTCGCCGACGTCTCCGCGTAGACCTGCATCGCCGCCGCGTAGCACGCGTCCATGATCGGCTTCGAGAAGGGGCGCAGCTGCGTGCCGCCCGCGACCAGGCGCCGCAATGCGGCCGGGTTCTGCGCGTCGTACTTGGCCATCATCCAGGTATTTCCCACGGCGCATCCGGCGTGCAACGCTGCCTTGAACTCCGGCGGCAATGCCTCGTAGGCCTTGGTTCCGCAGAAGTAGTGCAGCGCAGGACCACCTTCCCACCAGCCGGGATAATAGTAGAACTTGGCAACCTTGTTGAAGCCGAGCTTCTCGTCGTCGTAGGGGCCAACCCATTCGGCGGCGTCGATGGTGCCCTTCTCGAGCGCCGGATAGATGTCGCCGGCGGCGATCTGCTGCGGCACGACGCCGAGCTTCGTCAGCACCTGGCCGGCAAAGCCCCCGACGCGGAACTTGAGGCCCTTCAGGTCCGCGACGGTCTTGATCTCCTTGCGGAACCAGCCGCCCATCTGCGCGCCCGTGTTGCCGCACAGGATCGACACGATTCCGAAATCCTTGGTGAACTCGTTGTACAGCGCCTCGCCACCGCCCATGTACCACCAGGCGTCGTACTGCCGCTGGTTGAGCCCGAACGGAATGGCCGTACCGAACGCGAAGGTCGGGTCCTTGCCGAAGTAGTAGTAGGGCGCCGTATGGCCGCATTCGACCGTGCCCGCCTGCACGGCATCGGCGACCTGCAGCCCGGGAACGATCTCGCCCGCGGCAAAAACCTGGATCTGGAACTTGCCGCCGGTGATGTCGCTGACCGCCTTGGCCGCGGTCTCCGCCGCACCGAAGATCGTGTCGAGCGACTTCGGGAAACTCGACGCACAGCGCCACTTGACGGTGGGGGTCTGCGCCAAGGCCGGCGCTGAACCGGCGGCGAGAATGCCGGCCAGCCCGGTGTTTTTCAGGAAGGAACGACGTTCCATGAATTTCTCCTCGTTGGGATGAAGTCGGGCTCGCCGACGGTTCGGGCAGGCTTTCCGCCTTTCGGTGACCGTGAACACGGCAACAGCCGGATGGACCGGGTCCGCCGCTCGCGTGCTGGCCCGGGATTCTATCCCAATTCGCCGGACCGCCAGAGGGGGGGCAACATCCGGCGAATCGGACCGCCGTCAGGGCGTGAGCTTGCGCACCGCCGAGAACAGCGTCCAGGCCCAGCCGGGCTGCCGCTCGAGCGCCTGGGTGAAGCGGATCAGGTAGCGCGCGCTGCCGGTATCGAGCTCCACCATGCCGCCGGTAACGAACCGCTCATCGGGGCCGATCAGGCTGCGCTGCGCCATCTGCCGGTTCTCGGGGTGTGCCGGCAGGTAGATGCCGAAGAACGGCCGGTCGGCGCCGGCGCGACCGGCGTCGTTCGGGGTCACCCAGTGGCGCAGCAGCACCCGCACCAGCCGCCGGCCGACGATCTCGACGCCGACCGTGGTCTCATTGGCTTGGTGCCGCTGCATCCGCCGCACGACGGCGAGCGCCCAGGTGTCGCCTTCCTTCAGCGCGAGGATCTCGCCCAGCTTCGCGGGCGCCTCCTTTGCCGGCGCGGTCAGCCGACATCCGGTCTCGCTGCGGTCCTCCATCTTCCATATGACCCCGCGAATCCGGCGCGCGACGGTTTCGGGCCCGGCGCCCGTGCCGACCAACTCCGTGATTTCGTCGTAGCTCGCCGCCACGCCGGCGGAACGGGCGGCATCGGGCAGGCGCTCGATTTCGGCGATGGCCCGCATGAGTGGCGCCAGACCGACGACCACGCGAACCTCGGCATTGGTCTGGAAGCGCGTGGCGCGGGGTGTGTGGGCGATCGCGTCCGGGCCGTAGAGCGAAGCGAGTCGCATCAGCAGCAGGCGCTGCTCGCGCGGCGGCGGATCGTCCTGGCGCGGCGTGTCGTCATCGCGCTCCGGCAGCCAGCGCATGCGCTCGACCACCTGCGTATAGACCGGGCCGGCGTCGAGCAGCAGCACGCGCTCACCCGAAAGCGCCTTGTCCTGCCGACGCAAACCCTGCGATCCGGAGAGGTCGACGAAGAAATTCGCCCCGCCACCCGGCGGGGGGACGAGCATCAGGGTCGCCGCCCATCCATCGAGCTGCCGCGCCACCCATTCGACCTGGTCAGGCGTGAAGTTGCCGGAATCCAGGCGCATGAGCAGCAGTGTCTTCAGATACTCCTGCTCGACGCACACGCCGGGCCGCGCGAAGTCGCCGGCACCGTACGCGAGCTCGTTGCGCTGCCAGCCGCGCGCGCGCGCGAACTCGTAGAGCTCGTGGAATTCGCGCCACTGCGCCGGGATCCAGCTTCCATAGCGAAACAGCCGGAACTTGCCGTCAATGCCCTTGTAGTGAACCAGGCGCACCAGGACCCACGGCAGGAGCGCGTGCCAGCGTTTCTGGTCAGCGCGCGGATAACCCGCGCGCAACACGGCGCCATACGCGGCCACAAAGGCCTTGACCAGATCGAAGACCGCGTGCCACAGCCGCGTCTCGACGTCGGTGCTCTTCTGGTAACTCGTCGCGTACTGCCGCGCGAGCTGAGCGAGGACCGGCTCGAACCGAGCGTCGATCCGGAGCAGCGCCTCGGCCTGCGCATAGCCCGCGACGCGCCTCGCGCCGGGAAATTTCGCCACGAGTTCCAGCGCCTCCTTCTGCAGCGCCAGCGCGTCCGTCGTCGGCAACGCGGCGATCCACTGCGCTGCCGCATTGGCGTTTCGGAACGGGTCCTTGAGCGACCGGATCCAGGTGAGAGCTGGCTCGAGCATGGCGGAGGCGATCGGAATTCGGCGGCCTAATGCCCGGCCACCGTCATCCGCCCGATCAGGATGGATCCCGTGTGCCGCGAACCGCGCCGATCGACGTCGCGCCCTATGGCGACGATGTCGCGGTAGATGCCCTTGAGGTTGCCGGCGATCGTGATCTCCTCGACCGGGTAGGCGATGGCACCATCCTCGATCCAGAATCCGGCAGCCCCGCGCGAGTAGTCGCCGGTCACCGGATTGACCCCCTGGCCAAGCTGTTCGGTGACGAAGAGCCCGCGGCCCATCCTTCGCAGCAGCGCCGCCAGGTCGTCGTCACCGTGCGCGACTACCAGATTGTGGCTGCCGCCGGCGTTGCCGGTCGTGACCATGCCGAGCTTGCGCGCGGAGTAGCTGCCCAGGAAATAGCCGCGCACGACGCCGTCGGTCACGACATCGCGCGGCGCGGTCGCCACGCCCTCGTTGTCGAACGGTGCGCTGCCGCGGGCGCGCGGGATGTGCGGATCTTCGCGGATCGAGACGTTCGCCGAGAACACCGGCTGGCCGAGCGAATCGAGCAGGAACGAGGACTTCCGGTACAGCGCACCGCCGGACACCGCGCCGACGAACGCGCCGACGAGGTCCGCGGCCTCGGGGGCCTCGAACAGCACCGGGCACTCGACGGTGCCGAGCTTGCGCGCGCCGAGCCGGCGTACGGTGCGCTCGCCGGCGATGCGTCCGACCTCCGCTGCCGGCTGCAGGTCGGCGGCGCCCCGCCCGGCCGTATACCAGTAGTCGCGCTGCATGGCGCCGCCGTCGCCCGGATCGCCGATGACGGAGCAGTCGATGTGGTGGCGCGTACTGCGATAGCCGCCCAGGAAGCCGTGCGTGTTCGCGTACACGAATTCCGATTCGCTCCAGGCGACCGTCGCGCCCTCGGTGTTGGTGAGGCGGCGGTCCACCGCCAGCGCCGCGGCTTCCGCGTCGCAGCCAAGCGCGATGGCCTCCTCGACGGTCAGCTCCCATGGGTCGAACAGGTCGAGATCCGGGATGACGCGGGCGAGGCGGTCCGGGTCCGCGAGACCGGCCGCGGGGTCTTCCGCCGTGAAGCGGGCGATCGCGAGCGCCTTGCCGACGGCGGCATGCACGGCGTCCGCCGAGAAATCGGCGGTGCTCGCATGGCCGCGGCGCTGCCCGAGATAGACGGTCACGCCTATGCCCTTGTCGCGGTTGTACGCGACAGTCTCGACTTCGCCGCGACGCACCGTGACGCTCTGACCGACCGCCTGCGACACGTCGGTCTCCGCCGCGCTCGCTCCGCCCGCTTTCGCCGCGGCCAGCACGGACGCGGCGATGCGCTCGATCTCGGCGGTGGGCAGCGGAAACCGACTGCCGTCGGCGCCGCCACGGGAAGGCGACGCCATGGCGCTGGCACGAGGAGACGTTGTTGCGGGCTGGACGAAGGCGGTCATCGGGGAACTCTGCGGTGAGGTCGAGGGAAAGCGACCCGGCCACGGAGTGGCGCTCGGCTATCATAGCAAAGGGCTTGCGCCGAAACTCCCGGCAGGCCCGCCATCCCGACCTATTTCCGCCAGAACGATGCCACGGCCCGACGAACGAGAGCACCGCCGCCCGCGCCAAGCCGCGCCTGCCAGTGACCCCCCCGCCCCTGACGCGACGGCGGAGGACGACCTGCCGCCGTCGAAAACCCGGCGCAAGGCCGAGATGCACGCGCTGCAGGACCTGGGCGAGGCCCTGATCGCGCTCGATCCGAAACGCCTTGCCGAGCTCGCGATCGAAGCCGCGTTGCCCGAACGCCTCGTCGACGCGATCAACCAGGCGCGCTCGATCACGGCTTGGGGTGGCCGCAAGCGGCAGCGCCAGTTCGTCGGCAAGCTGATGCGCGACGTCGATCCCGAGCCCATCCGGCGGCGCCTCGACCTGTGGGCGCATGGTCATGCCATCGATTCGGCGCGGCAGCACGCGCTCGAGCGATGGCGCGACCGCCTGCTCGCCGAGCCCGCGGCGCTGGATCTCCTGGCGGCAGAGAAGCCGCGGCTCGATCGTCCGCGTTTCCGGGCGCTGATCGCCCGCGCCCGTGACGAGCATGCCCGCGGACAGCCACCCCACGCGTTTCGCGAACTCTTTCGCGAATTGAAGGCGCTCGATGCCG
>CAYGYQ010000109.1:0-11195 GCA_964354035.1 uncultured Bordetella sp. | reverse complement strand
TCAAGTCGGTGTCGCGCGGCTATGCGTCGCTCGACTACGAATTCAGGGAGTTCCGCCCGGCCGACGTCGTCAAGCTCGACATCCTGATCAACGGCGACCGCGTCGATTCGCTGTCGGTGATGGTGCACCGTTCGGTCGCCATTTACCGCGGTCGCGAGGTGGTGACCAAGATGCGTTCGCTGATACCGCGGCAGATGTTCGACGTCGCGGTGCAGGCGTCGATCGGCGCGCAGATCATCGCCCGGGAGACGATCAAGGCCATGCGCAAGAACGTGCTGGCCAAGTGCTATGGCGGTGACATCACCCGCAAGAAGAAGCTGCTCGAAAAGCAGAAGGCCGGCAAGAAGCGGATGAAGTCCGTCGGCAACGTCGAAATCCCGCAGGAGGCGTTTCTCGCGATCCTGCAGATCGGTGACAAGTAATCATGAATTTTCCGCTCATCCTCTTTCTCCTCACGGTCCTCACCGGCCTCATCGCGCTTGCCGACCGGCTCGTGCTGGCGAAGGGCCGCGCCGCCGACGCGCGCGAGCCGTGGTGGGTCGAATATCCGAAGAGCTTCTTTCCGGTGCTGCTGATCGTCTTTCTGCTGCGCTCGTTCGTGGCCGAGCCGTTCAAGATTCCGTCGTCGTCGATGCGACCGACGCTCGATGTCGGGGACTTCATCCTCGTCAACAAGTTCGTCTACGGCCTGCGGCTGCCGATTCTGGAGCAGAAGATCGTGCCGCTCTCGAATCCGCAACGCGGCGATGTCGTCGTTTTCCGCTACCCGCTCAACCCGTCGCAGGACTTCATCAAGCGGGTGATCGGCCTCCCCGGGGACACCGTCGCCTACAAGGACAAGCAGCTGACGGTCAACGGCGTGCCGTGGGCGCAGCAATCCGCCGGCAGCTACAGCTATCTGGAAGGCCTCCGGTTCGAGACGATGGAGCAGTTCTCGGAAGCGGTGCCGGCCGCCGGCGAGGCGAAGGCGCACCTGGCGGCGGTCGACCCGGCGCTGCCGCCGGTCAGCCCGGGACAGGTTCGAGCATTCGCCGGGCGCGACAACTGCGTTTACAATTCCGATGGCAGCGGGTTCGTCTGCAAGGTGCCGGCCGGGCAGTACTTCGTGATGGGTGACAATCGCGACCGCAGCGACGACAGCCGTTACTGGGGCTTCGTGCCTGACGATCACCTGCGGGGAAGAGCATTCTTCATCTGGTTCAACTGGGATGACATTTCGGGCCTCGCCTTCAAGCGGGTCGGCAGCGGGATCAAGTAGGGAGACAGCGATGCAGATGCAGACACGGCAGCGCGGTTTGTCGATGATTGGATTCCTGTTCGTGGCGGCGGTGGTCGTCACCTGCGTCATGATCGGCTTTCGCGTCCTTCCCTCCTACATCGAGTACTACTCCATCCAGAGGGCGCTCGAGCAGTCGCTCGCCGACGTGGGGGACCTCAACTCGGCGGCAGAAGTCCGCAAAGCCTTTCAGAAGCGCGCCGACGCCGGGTACATCGATTCCGTTTCGGGCCGGGACATCGAGGTCGTCAAGGTGAAGAACGAGGTGACGGCCAGCGCCAGCTGGACCCGCAAGCTCCCGATGGTGGCCAACGTCAGCCTGTTGCTCGAATTCGAAGCGACGGCGACGCGCTGACCCCGATTGCGCCGGGGCCGCCCACGGAATGCCGTCCATCGCGCTGCGTGAACGCCTGGGTCACGCCTTTCGCCAGCCCGAGCTCTTCGCCCGCGCGCTGACCCACCGCAGCCACGGCGCGACGCACAATGAGCGGCTGGAGTTCGTCGGCGACGCGGTGCTGAACTGCGTGGTCGCGGCGGCGCTGTTCGAGCGCTTCCCGACGATTCCCGAAGGCGAGCTGTCGCGGGTGCGCGCGAGCCTCGTCAATCGCGACACGCTGGCGCGTCTCGCCCGCGGGCTCGGCCTCGGCTCCGAGATCAGCCTTGGGGAGGGCGAAGTCAGGAGCGGCGGCGGCGAGCGCCCGTCGATTCTCGCCGACGCCCTCGAAGCGATCTTCGGCGCCGTATTCGTCGACGCCGGTTTCGAGGTCGCCCGCGCCGCGATCGAGCGCGTCTACGCCGCGGAGTTCATCGGTCTCGACCCCGCCGCGCTTGGCAAGGACCCGAAGACGCGACTCCAGGAATGGCTGCAGGCGCGCCGCCTCGCCGTGCCGGAGTACGCGGTGACCGGGATCAGCGGCGAGGCACACGCACAGACGTTCACCATCGAGTGCCGCGTGCCGGCGCTGGCCATTGTCGCCACCGGCACCGGCACGAACCGCCGCGCGGCGGAGCAGGACGCCGCTGCGCAGGCATTCGCTCGGGCCGTTGCCACGCCGGGCGGCGCGCAGGGTGGCTGACACGCCGCCCGGCGTCGGGTTTCGCTGCGGCTACGCGGCGATCATCGGCCGGCCGAACGTGGGCAAATCGACGCTGCTCAACCGTCTGGTCGGCCAGAAGGTCAGCATCACGTCGCGCAAGGCGCAGACGACCCGCCACCGCGTAAACGGGATCGTGACGACGCCGGACGCCCAGGTCGTTTTCGTCGATACGCCGGGGTTTCAGACGAAGCACCGTTCGCGGCTCAACGACCGGTTGAACCGGGCGGTGACGCAATGCCTCGCCGATGTCGATGCAACGGTGCTGGTGCTGGAGGCCGGTCGCATCACGGACGCCGATCGTGCGGTGATCCGCCTGCTGCCGTCGGGCGCGCGCGTCGTTGTGGCGCTGAACAAGATCGATCGCCAGAAGGATCGCGACGCGCTGCTGCCGCAGATGGCCGAGCTGGCTGCGCTCTTTCCCTTTTCGGCCATCGTGCCGGTGAGCGCGGAAAAGGAACGGGCGCTCGATGCGCTGCTGGCGGAGGTCTGCGCGCTGCTGCCCGAGGGTGCCCCGATCTTCGCTGCGGACGAGATCACCGACCGCGACGAACGCTTCCTCGCGGCGGAGTTCGTGCGCGAGAAGATCTTCCGGCTCCTTGGCGAGGAGGTGCCGTACGCGACGACGGTCGCTATCGACCGGTTCGAGCACGAGGGCGCGCTGCGCCGGATTCACGCCACGGTCTATGTGGATCGCGAGAGCCAACGCGCGATCCTGCTCGGTGCGGGCGGCGAGCGAATGAAGGAGATCGCTTCGACGGCCCGGGTCGACATGGAGCGCCTGTTCGGCGGCAAGGTGTTCCTGGAGGTGTGGGTGCGGGTGAAGGGCGGCTGGGCCGACGACGAGGCGCTGCTCACGCGGTTCGGGTACTGAGCAGCCACTGCGCACCTGCCATGTCGGTACGCGCCCAACCGCTGCGCCGCGACGATCAGCCGGCCTTCGTCCTGCACACGTTCGCCTATCGCGAAACCAGCCTCATCGTGGAGGCCTTCACCGCAGAGTACGGACGGGTTGCGCTGGTGGCGCGTGGCGCCAAGCGGCCACGCTCGGAGCTGCGCGGCCTGTTGCAGGGATTCCAGCCGCTGCTCCTGTCCTGGTCGGGACAGCGCGAGCTGAAGACATTGCTCCGGGCCGAATGGCGCGGAGGCTTGCCGCGGGTCAGCGGGTCGGCGCTGGTCTGCGGTTTCTATCTCAACGAATTGCTGCTGAAGCTCCTGCCCCGCGAGGACCCGCATCGCGACCTGTTCGCCCATTACGAGGCGGCGCTGGCCAGGCTTGCGGGCGGATGCGAGCAGGCACCGGTGTTGCGGCAGTTCGAGCTCGCGCTCCTCACCGAGCTGGGATACGCGCTGCCGCTGGTGCGCGAAGCCGATACCGGCAGGGCGATCGATCCCGCGGCGCGCTATCATTACGCCTTCGACCGCGGTCCGCAGCGCACCCCGTCCGCACCGGGCGCGCGCTGGCCCGTGGTGCGCGGCGCCACCCTGCTCGCGCTGGCCGACGGGCGCTACGCGGACGCCGAAACGGCGGCCGAAGCCAAGCGGCTCATGCGCGAAGTGCTCGATCATTACCTCGAGCAGCGCGGCGTCGAGAGCCGCCGGGTGGTCCAGGATCTGCAGGCACTCGACGGCCGGCGCGAACAGGAGAACGACCACCGTGATTGAACTGTCCATCAACATCGACCACGTGGCGACGCTGCGGCAGGCGCGCCGCACCTACGAGCCCGATCCGGTGTGGGCCGCGGTCGAGGCGCATCTTGGCGGCGCCGACGGCATCACCGTTCACCTGCGCGAGGATCGCCGCCACATTCAGGACGAGGACGTGCGGCGGCTGCGCGAGCTCGTCCACATCAAGCTCAACCTCGAGCTGGCGGCCACCGCCGAGATGGTCGACATCGCGGTTCGACTCAAACCGGAAATGGCGATGCTCGTGCCCGAAGGACGGCACGAAATCACGACCGAAGGCGGGCTCGACGTGGCGGCGCAGGAAGTCCGCCTGGCCGAGGTTGTCCGACGGCTCGGCGGCGCCGGTATCGGCGTGAGCGTGTTCATCGACGCCGAGCTGCGGCAGGTCGAGGCGGCGGCACGCATCGGCGCCAAGGTCTGCGAGGTCCACACGGGTCCTTACGCGCACGCCTTCCACGCGAAAGGGCGCGATCCCGAAAGCGTGCCGGTGGCCGAGGAGCTGACGAAGATCCGCGCCGCGGGCGAGGCGATCCGGCACGCCGGGATGCGCTTCAACGCCGGGCACGCGCTCAATTATTTCAATGTGCAGCCGGTCGCGGCACTGCCCGGCGTGCGCGAGCTCCACATCGGGCACGCGATCGTCTCGCGCTCGGTGTTCGCCGGCATGCGCGAGGCGGTGCGGCAGATGAAGGCGCTGCTGCGGGAGGCGGCCGCGTGAGCGCAGCATGATCGCCCTGCCGCGAGGCCCCGTCTTCCTCGGCGTCGAGGGGCCCCGGCTGTCGGCCGCGGACCGCGTGCGCCTTGGCCACCCGCTGACCGGCGGCGTCATACTGTTCACGCGGAATTTCGAGTCCTCGCCGCAGCTGAAGGCATTGACGGCCGAGATCCGCGAAGTGCGCACGCCGCATTTGCTTGTCGCCGTCGATCACGAGGGCGGCCGCGTGCAGCGTTTCCGCGACGGCTTCACCGCGATACCGCCGATGCGCACGCTGGGCGAGCTCTGGGAGCGCGACGTGGCCGGCGCCGCACGCGAGGCGGCGCGGCTGGGCCTCGTGCTGGCCGGCGAACTGCGCACCCATGGCATCGATTTCAGCTTTACCCCGGTGCTCGATCTCGACCACGGCGCCAGCGCCGTGATCGGCGACCGGGCCTTCCATCGCAACCCCAATGCCGTCGCGCATCTCGCAGCGGCGCTCCTCGACGGGCTGCACGCCGGAGGGATGGCCGGCGTCGGCAAGCACTTTCCGGGACATGGGCACGTGGCCGCCGATTCGCACACGGACTTGCCGGTCGACGAGCGCGCGTTTGCCGCGATCGCGGCCGAGGATCTCGTTCCGTTCGGCGCTCTGGTGCAACGCGGGCTCGAAGCGATCATGCCGGCGCACGTCGTCTATCCGGACGTCGACGCCGAACCTGCCGGCTATTCGCGCCAATGGCTGCAGGAAATCCTGCGCGGCCGGATCGGATTCGACGGCCTCATTTTCTCGGACGACCTTGGCATGGCCGGCGCGGCCGGCGCCGGCGATCTGGTCGCGCGGGCCGAAGCCTCGCTCGCCGCGGGATGCGACATGGTGCTTGCCTGCAACGACTTCGCGGCGGCCGATCTGCTGCTCGCGACCTGGATGCCTGCGGCGAACCCCGACCTCGCGCGCCGCATCGCGGCGATGGAAAAGTAGAATGTAGGGTCAGAGACGACTTCTTGCACCCTTGCTGGACTGGCGGACGACCAGCCAAGAGTCGTCTCTGACCCTGCTTTTCGGAGTCGGACCCCGATCCCGCTTCAACAGGGATGCGGCCAGCGGCCGCCCACCTTGTGCGTGAGCTCTTCCGCGGTGTGCGCGACGATGGGACCGAGCTGCCGAATTCGCTCGTCGGGCAGCCGCGACGACGGTCCGGCCAGCGAGATCGCGCCCAACGGCTCCGCATGCTCGTCGTAGACCGTGGCGGCAACGCAGCGCGTGCCGGGCGCGTGCTCCTCGTCGTCGAACGAATAGCCGCGGTGGCGAATCACCTTGAGCGCCAGCCACATCGTCTCCGGCGCGACGATCGTATGCGGCGTGATGCGCGGCAGGCCCTTGACCTTGAGGATCGCGTCGATCTGCTCGTCCGGCAGCGAGGCGAAGATGGCCTTGCCGACGCCCGACGCGTGCAGTGGCACGCGGCTGCCGAGCTTCACCAGGATGCGCATCATCTCGCGGCACTGGACCTGGGCGATGAACACGGCCTCGGTGCCGTCGAGGATCGCGAGATTCGCGGTCTCGCCGGACTGTTCCATCAGGCGGCGCATGTAGACGTGGCTTTGCGCGACGAAATCGCGATTGGCGAGAAAACCGGCGCCGACGGCGAACGCCTGCAGGCCGACGTACCAGAGCCCGAGATCGCCGGCCTGGTAGACGTAGCCCATCTTTTCCAGGGTCGAGAGCAGGCGGTGCGCCGTCGACGGCGGCAGGTCCACGCGCTGGGCGACGTCCGTGAGCGTGATGCCGCCATCGGCCTTGGCGAGGGCGTCGAGCAGGTTGAGACCGCGCGTCAGGCTCTGCACCTGGCCGGCGACGGCGCCAGGCTTGGAGGGCGTGCGGCCGCGGCGTGGTGGCGTGGTGAAACGGTGCGGCATGCGAGTCCTAGGCGAACTTGAGGTGCGGCGTCACGGCGTGGAATTCGCCGGCAATGTCGATCCGGTAACTCGCGCCGAGGATGACCTCGTCGGTGAGCGCGCGGTCGGCGCGCGCATAGCCCATCGCGACCGCGCGCCCGTGGTGGCGGGAATAGCCGGTGGACGTCAATTCGCCGACATTCCTGCCGTCCATCAGGATCGGTTCGCCGCCCCACGGAAAGGCGGCGGGATCGTCGAAGGTGAACATGACGAGGCGCTTGCGGATGCCCGCGGCCTGCTGCCGCGCGAGGGCATCGCGGCCGGTGAACGCGGCGGGCTTGTCCATCTTCACGGCGTAACCCAGGCCCGCCTCCCAGGGTGTCTCGTCGGGCGAAAGCTCCGCCCCCCACGCGCGGCGGCCGGCCTCGATGCGCAACGCGTCGATCGTGTAGTAGCCCGCATCCCGGAGTCCGAACTCGGCGCCGCAGCTCCACAGCGCCTCGTACAGCGTCACGCACTGTTCCGCCGGCACGTAGAGCTCGTAGCCGGGACCCCCGACATAGCTAATTCTCGCGGCGCGCACGCGCGTATACCCGACGTCGATCGTCCGGGTCGTGGCAAACGGCATTGCCCTGCGGGAAAGCGCGTCCGGGGAAAGGCGATTGAGCAGCGCCTCGGCCTTCGGGCCCATCACGGAAAGCACCGAGTACGCACCGGTGACGTCGACCAGGACCGCGTGCTCGTCGTCACCGATGGCGTGTTCGATCCAGGCGAAGTCGCGCGTCGTCTGCGCCGAACCGGTGATGATGAAGAACTCGGCAGGCGCGACGCGCACGATCGTGAGGTCGCTCTCGAAGCCGCCGCGCGCGTTGAGCATGCCGGTGTAGACCATGGTGCCGACAGGCACGTCGATCTCGTTCGCGCACAGCCGCTGCAGGACAGCGAGCGCACCACGGCCCTTGAGAACGAATTTCGAGAACGACGTCTGGTCGAACACGACGACGTCCTCGCGGCAAGCGCGCTGCTCTTCGAGCACCTGCGGGAGCCATCCCGGCGTGCCCAGCGTGTAGGGCGGCTTGACCGCGCCCGGCGGGAGGAAGTAGTTCGCGCGCTCCCAGTTCATCTTGCTGCCGAACACTGCCCGTTTCGCCGCCAGCCGGTCGTAGAGCGGCGAGCGGCGCAGCGGACGGACCGTTTCCAGCTCTTCGCGCGGCCAGCGCATGGCGTAGTGCAGGCCCAGCGTCTCTACCGTGCGGTCGGCGAGGTGCCGGCCATTGCCGTGGAAGGGAGCAAAGCGGCGAATGTCGACATCCCACAGGTCGACGGGCGCATCGCCGTTGACGATCCACTCGGCGACGAGCTTGCCGGCGCCGCCCGCGTTGGCGATGCCCGCCGAGTTGAAGCCGGCGCAGACGAAGTAGCCGGCCAGCTCCGGGGCTTCGCCGAGGATGAAGTTGCCGTCGAGCGTGAAGCTCTCCGGTCCGTTCAGCAACAGCTTCACCTCGGCCGTCTCGAGGCAGGGCGTGCGATGGATCGCGTTCTGCATCAGGATCTCGAAATGGTCCCAATCCTCGGGCAACAGCTGGAACTCGAAGCCGTCGGGGATCGGGTCCACGTTCCACGGCTTGGCCTTCGGCTCGAAGCCGCCCATGACGATGCCGCCGACCTCTTCCTTGAAGTAGAGGTAACCGTCAGGATCGCGGACCACCGGCATGTCGGGCGTGACACCGGGGATCGCCTTGGTGACGAGATAGAAGTGCTCGGCGGCGTAGAGCGGGACCGTGACCCCGGCGAGGCGCCCGAACGCGCGCGCCCACTGGCCGCCGCAATTGACGATCGTCTCGCAGGCGATTGCGCCTTCGTCGTCGGCCGACTTCCACCGGACACCGGCAACGCGGCGGCCGGTCGTGGTTACGCCGGTGACCTTGATCCTTTCGACGATGGTGGCGCCGTGCATGCGCGCGCCTTTTGCCAGCGATTGCGTGAGATCGGTCGGATTCGCCTTGCCGTCGCCGGGAATCCATACCGCGCCGGTGAGGTCGTCGGTGCGCAGGATCGGCACCCTCCGGCCGGCTTCGGCGGGCGAAACGAACTCGAACTCGATGCCGAAGCTCTTCGCGCGCGCCATCTGCCGCTGCATCGAAACGAGCCGTTCGGGCGTCGAGGCGACATTGAGGCTGCCACACTGCTTCCAGCCGGTGGCGAGCCCGGTCTCCTGCTCGAGCGACGCATAGAGGTCGATGCCGTAACGGCTCATCCGCGTCGCGTTGCGGGTCGCGCGCATCTGGCCGATCAGGCCCGCTGCGTGCCAGGTCGTGCCGCAGGTGAGCCGGCCCTGCTCGAGCAGAACGACGTCCTTCACGCCGAGCTTGGCGAGATGGTAGGCGGTGGATACGCCGGCGATGCCGCCGCCGACGACGACGACGCGGGCGTGCGCAGGCAGTTTGTTCATAGTCATAGGGGACTGACCACGCTTTCGTTGAGGGGACCGTTGAGGGGAGGGACCCCGCTTGCTGCGATTGTCCTTGGCATCACAGCTTCAATGCCGCGACACCCGCGACCACGCTTGCGGCGCCGACGAGCCGCGGCCAGCCGAGCCCTTCCTTCAGCCAGACGGCGCCGATCAGCGCGGCGAACAGCACGGAGGTCTCGCGCAGCGCCGCGACGGCGGCGATCGGCGCGCGCGTCATTGCCCAGAGGACGATGGCGTACGCGCCGAGGCTCGCGGCACCGCCGACCACGCCGCGGCGCCAGCCGCGGGCGATGTAGGTGACGGCGCCGGGTCCCCGCCGCGCGCGGATCCAGAGCAGGAATGGAATCGCTTCGAGGAACGTCAGCCACACCGCGTAGCTCGCGGCGTTGCCCGAAGCGCGCGCCCCCGCGCCGTCCACCAGCGTGTAGACGGCGATGATCGCGGCATTGGCCAGCGCGAAGACGAGGGCGGCGCGGGGGTGCGGGTTGCGGCCGATGAAGGCGATGCCGACGATGCCCGTGCAAATGAGAAGAATGCCGAGTGCGACCTGCGGGGTTGGCCATTCGCGCAGGAACACGACGGCGAGCAGTGTGGCGAGGAGCGGGGCCGTGCCGCGCATCAGCGGGTAGGCGAACGAGAGATCGCCGGTGCGATAGGCATGCGCGAGGGTTATGTAATAGGCCCAGTGAATGAACACCGACAGGACCATGAGGGTCCAGGCCGTGGCATCGGGAATGCCGACGAAGGGGATCGCCACGAGTCCCCACGCCCCGGACCCGGCGACGACGGTCGCGGTGTCGAGCAGCGGGTCGCCACCCGGAGCGGATTTCAGCAGCGCGTTCCAGCCGGCGTGCAGCAGGCCGGCTCCGAGCACGGCGAGCGTGACGGCGAGCGTGAGTTCGCTGGTGGGCATCGAATTTGATCAGGTGGCGCGCAGGGGCACGGGATCCGGTTCCTTGAGGCGGGTCTTCGCCAGCACGCCGGCCTGCTCGAGGATCGGATAGGCGATCGACGAGATGTGCGAATTGATCCGCTTCAGGTCCGAGATGAGGTCGAGGTGCAGCGACGAAGTCTCGATGCTGTCCTGCGTGTTCTCGGCGAGGCGCGCGAGGTGCGAGTCGGCGTAGGCCCGTTCGAGGTCGCGGAACAGCACCTTCTGCGCCAGCAGCTCCTGCGCGCTCTTCAGGTCGCCGTTGAGGAACACCGACAGCCCCAGCTGCAGGTTGGCGATGAGCCGTGCATGCAGGTCGCAGATCTCGGCCATCCCTGCCTCGGAGAAGTTGCGCCCCTTGTCGATCTTCTTGTCCTCGAGCTCGATGACGATGCGCTCGATGATGTCGCCGACCTGCTCCATGTTGATGGTGAACGACACGATGTCGGCCCAGCGCCGTCCCTCCTCCTCCTCCAGCGCCTCGCGCGAGATCTGCGTCAGGTAGAGCTTGACCGCGGTATACAGGTCGTCGACGACGTCGTCCATCTTGCGCAGTCGCTCGGCCAGCGCGCGGTCGTTGGTTTTCAAGACCGTCAGCATGCCCTGCAGCATCTGCTCGATGACGTCGCCGATGCGCAGCGCCTCGCGCGCCGCGCACGAGATGGCGAGCGTCGGCGTGGTGAGGGCGGACGGATCGAGGTGCCGGGGTTTCGCGGGGTCGTCCGGCAAAGGCTTCGCCGGCAGCAGGCGTTCGGCGAGGCGCGCGATCGGGGCCGTGAAGGAGATGAAGACCAGGGCCAGTGCGACGTTGAAGGCCAGGTGGAACAGCACGACCTCCTGGGCGGCCCCGACGCCGAGCGCGTCGATCGGACCCTCGATGCGGGAGAGGAGCGGCAGCAACAGCGTGCAGCCGATCAGCTTGAACAGGAAATTGCCCAGCGTCACCCGCCGCGCCTCGGGCGATGAATTGAGCGTGGACAGCATGCCGAGAATCCCGCTGCCGAGATTGGCTCCCAGCACGAGCCCAAGCGCCACCGGCAGCGCGAGCACGTGCAGCGACGCCAGTGTGGCCACCAGCAGCACCACGGCGAGGCTCGAGTAGCACAGGATGGTCAGCAGTGCGGCGACCAGCAGGTCGAGCA
>CAYGYQ010000108.1:0-11301 GCA_964354035.1 uncultured Bordetella sp. | reverse complement strand
ATCAAGGACCTGATCGACGGCGTGTACGATGCCGACGCGGGAAAGAAGCAGCTGCGGGCGGCGCAGACCCGGGCCAGATACGAGTCGATGCCCGAAAAGGACATGGAACGGGAGCTGAAGCACATCGAGCGGGACATGCTCGCCGCCGCCAGGAATCTCGAATTCGAGAAGGCGGCGGAGCTGCGCGACCGTCTCATCGAGCTGAAGGAGGCGATGTTCGGCGTGGCCTTGCCCGGGGATTGAAGGGGTCGGTTGCATGATTGCCCGTGGCCGTTGATACTCGTCGCGTCATGAACGCCGACCGCACTGCCGAGCCCGTCGCTGCCGTCCTGTTCGTCTGCCTCGGAAACATTTGCCGCTCCCCGACGGCGGAGGGCGTCTTCCGCGTTGCCCTGGAGCGGGCTGGGCTTGCGGGTCGCGTCCGGACGGACTCCGCGGGACTCGGCGACTGGCACGTCGGCGCGCCACCCGACCGCCGCGCGATCCAGGCGGCGCGCCGGCGTGGGTACGACCTCACCGCATTGCGCGGACGGCAGGTCGAGCCGGCCGACTTCACGCGGTTCGGATGGATCCTCGGGATGGACGACGCGAACCTGCGGGCACTCACCGCGTTGAAGCCTCCGGACTTCGAGGGTCACCTCGGGCTGCTCCTCGAGTTTGCGCCGGAGTTGGGTGTACGCGAAGTACCCGATCCCTACTTTGGTGCGCCTGCCGGCTTCGATCGCGTGCTGGATCTCATCGAGGCATCGGCCACCGGCCTCGTCGCGCGCCTGCAACCGATCGTGACGCGCGACTGACCCGCGTGCGCGGTCAGTAGATGCCGGTCGCGAGTCCCGCGGCGAGCGTCGCGCCGATCTCCCGGCAGCGAGCCAGGACGGCGGGGGGAATGGTCACCGGCTGCGCGGTCCGCCCGCTCTTGTGAATGAGCCCGGGATGCACCTTGTGCAGCCGCAGGCCGGTCGCCACGCGGTCGATGTCGCGCATCGCGCCGCTGCCGTCGGTCCCGGCGCAGACGAGCGTGGCATAGGCGCGGCCGGCGAGCTTGCCCTCGCAGGGATAGTACACGCGCTCCAGGAAGTCCTTGACCATGCCCGCCATGCTGCCGAAATTCTCGGATGCGGCGACAAGCAGCGCGTGCGCCGCGATGAGATCCGCCACGCCGGCCGCAGCGGCGCGCAGGAGCACCGTGTCGACCTCGACGATCGAGCGCGCGCCGGCGAAGGCGGCCTCGGCCATCTGCGCCGTGCCGCCGAACTGCGTGTGGTAGACGATCAGCAGTCGCTTCATCACCGTCGATCGTAGCATCCGCAAAAAACGAAGGCGGGCACGGAGCCCGCCTTCCTCGTTGCCGACCGCGGTCCGACGGTCAACCCGCCGGCGGCTGCCCTTCCTTGTGCGTCTCGACGATCTGCAGCGGTTCGTCGGGGATGACCACGCGCGGCGGCCGCACGCGCCGCGGTCCGGCAGGAGTCGCCGGTTCCGGTTCGGGCATGGGTACCGCCTTGGATCGGGTCTCGACCAGCTCGAGGTCCGAATTGGCAGGGAGCGTCATCGATACCGGCGGCAGCGCCTCGACCGGGCGCGGCGGCGGTGCCGCGGGCCTGGGCTGTGGGATCGGCTGCGGCTCGGCAGCCGCAGGAGCCGGTACCGGCGCGACGACGCGTTCGACTTCCACCGGCGCGAAGGCGCGCGGCGGTTCGACGGCTGGCATCGGCGGCACGGGAATCATCGGCGGCGCGATGTCGGGTAGAGCGAGCTGTGCGACCTCGGCCATCGGCACCTGGGCTTCCGGCACGACGGGCATGCCGGCACTCTCGACGCGCGCTGCTGCGACCTGCGGCTCGGTACCCTCCGGACGCTCGCCTCGGTCGCCACGGCGGTGACGGTCGCGCCGGCGACGGTTGCCTTCGCCACCCTCGCGCGGGGCGGCAGATTGATCCAGCGAACGCTCCATGCCCGGTTCTGCGGCCTCGATGGCGGGCAGAGCGGCATCGGCGTTGACGGGCGCCTGCGGCCGTGGTTCGCGGGGCGGCCTTGCCTCGCGCGGCGGCTGACCTTCACGCGGCTCGCGCGGAGGACGGGGCTCGCGCGGCGGACGCGGCTCGCGCGGCGGCTGCCCTTCGCGCGGCGGTTGCCCTTCACGAGGCGGTTGCCCTTCACGAGGCGGCTGCCCCTCGCGCGGCGCGCGTGGCTCACGCGGCGGGCGCGGCTCGCGCGGCGGCTGACCCTCGCGCGGCGGTTGACCGTCCCGGCGCTGACCCTGCGCACCCTGCTGCGGGCGCGCGTCGCCGCGGCCGCCACGGTTGTCGCGACCATCACCTCGGCGTTCGTCACGCCGGCCCTGGCCGCGACCGCGATCGCGGTCGCCGCGACCATCGCGCGCTTCGCGGCGTGGTTCGCGATTCTCGCGCGCTGTCTCCACCCTTGGCGGGGGCGCCGGAATGGCCGGCTTGCTGCTGAACCAGCCAAGCACTTTGGCGAGCCAGCCGGTCGAAGCCTGTGGCGCTGCCTGTGGTGCGCTGGGCACGGGCGGTGGTGCCTCCACGGGAATGGGCGCCGGCTCCGCGGGCGTGATGCCCTTGACCGCCGCTTCCTGGCGCGGTTCCTTCGCTTCTTCCTTCAACTGCTGGACGCGGTCGGGCTCCTCGGGCTGCGAGACGAGGTTGAAGCTCAACGGCAGCGGCTCGCTCTGGTTGAGGTCGTCGTGGCGCAGCCGCTCGATCGTGTAGTTCGGCGTTTCCAGATGGCGGTTCGGAATGAGCAGGACGTTGACCTTGAACCGCGTCTCGATCGACAGCACTTCCGTCCGCTTTTCGTTGAGCAGGAACGTCGCGACGTCGACCGGCACCTGCGCGACGACCTGCGCGCTGTTTTCCTTCATCGCCTCTTCCTGCAGGATGCGCAGGATGTGGAGCGCGCTCGATTCGGTACCGCGGATGTGCCCGATGCCGTGGCACCGCGGGCAGGGGATGTACGCCGACTCGGCGAGCGCCGGGCGCAGGCGTTGCCGCGACAGTTCCATCAGCCCGAAGCGCGAGATCCTGCCCAGCTGGACGCGGGCGCGGTCGTAGCGCAGCGCTTCCTTCAGGCGATCCTCGACCTCGCGCTGGTTCTTCGCATTCTCCATGTCGATGAAGTCGATGACGATGAGCCCGCCCAGGTCGCGCAGACGCAGCTGGCGCGCGATCTCGTCGGCGGCTTCACAGTTGGTGTTGAAGGCCGTCGTCTCGATGTCGCCGGCCTTGGTCGCGCGGGCCGAGTTGACGTCGACCGAGACGAGCGCCTCGGTGTGATCGATGACGATCGCGCCGCCTGACGGCAGCGGCACCTGCCGCGCGTACGCGGTCTCGATCTGGTGCTCGATCTGGAAGCGCGAGAACAGCGGCACGTCGTCCTTGTAGAGCTTGACGCGATGCACCGTGGCCGGCATGACATGGCTCATGAACTGCTGCGCCTGCTCGTAGATCGCCTCGGTGTCGATCAGGAGCTCGCCGATGTCCGGATGGAAGTAATCGCGGATCGCGCGGATGACGAGGCTCGATTCCTGGTAGATCAGGAAGGCGCCGGATTGCAGCTTCGACGCATCCTCGATGGCGCGCCACAGCTGCATCAGATAATTCAGGTCCCACTGCAGCTCTTCGGTGCCCCGGCCGATGCCCGCAGTGCGCGCGATGACGCTCATGCCTTGCGGTACGTCGAGCCCGCTGATGGCGTCGCGCAGCTCGTTGCGCTCCTCGCCCTCGACCCGTCGCGACACGCCCCCGCCGCGCGGATTGTTCGGCATCAGCACGAGGTAGCGGCCGGCGAGCGAAATGTAGGTCGTGAGCGCCGCGCCCTTGTTGCCGCGCTCGTCCTTGTCGACCTGGACGATCAGCTCCATCCCTTCCTTGAGCTGGTCCTGGATGCGCCCGCGACCGGCGCCTTCGCCTTCGTCGGCTTCGTTGTCGGCGCGGCCGCGGCCCTTCAGGTACTGGCGCGCGATCTCCTTGAACGGCAGAAAGCCGTGGCGCTCGGTGCCGTAATCGACGAAGCATGCTTCGAGGCTGGGCTCGACGCGGGTGATGACGGCCTTGTAGATGTTGCTCTTGCGTTGTTCCTTGCTCGCGGACTCGATGTCGAGATCGACCAGTTTCTGGCCATCGACGATAGCCACCCGAAGCTCCTCCGCCTGGGTGGCGTTGAACAGCATGCGTTTCATAGCATTTTCCCGGCGCGGATCCGGCCGGGCATGGGGCGGGTCGAAACGGAGGCCGCGCGCTGCGCGGCGTGACGCTATCGAGCGGCGGACGCGGGCGAAGTCAACCACACCCGCAGCGGTGGCTGCGGGGGGACGAGAGCGGGGTGGACGCTGTCTGGTGCATGCCTGGCGTCGGCCTCGACAGTGGCGAGGCGGTACGGTCTCATCGGTGCGGTGGGCTTCGTGGTTGCGTGCAAGCGGTTTGGCTCAGAGCTGCCTGCCGCCGGCGCGAGCCATCGCGAACAATCGCGAAGCGCGAGCGAGGGGACAGCCTGAGGCAGAAATAGTCGCCAAGTGCGCCGCGCAAGGCGCCGCTTCGAACCGGCCACAGGCCGGGTGCGGAGACTGCGCTCTTCCTTTAACATCCCTACTTTTCCGGGGCGCAACGCCCGGACGGTCAGTGGATTTAACCGGCGACCGGGTCACGCAACTGCGCGCAACCTGCGACGGCCGTCTTTGCCCCACAGCGCGGGGCTGTCGCCTGACCGGCGGGACCCTCGTCATCCTCCGATGGTCGAGTGCGCCGCCAATGGGATCCAATCAGGCAGCGATCACTCGATCGCGGCCCAAGGCCAAGCGTGCTGCAGGGCATAATTATTAGGCATATGAATGATTTAAGCAAGGATGCTGTGAACTGGCTTGCAGTGGGCGAGGATGGGCAGGGTCAGCGCATCGACAATTACCTCGTCAAGATCCTGAAGGGCGTCCCCAAGAGCCACATCTACCGGATTCTGCGCAGCGGCGAGGTCAGGGTGAACCGCCGCAAGGTCGGTCCGGAGGCTCGCCTGGCCGTCGGCGACGAGCTGCGGATACCTCCGATCCGGGCGACGGCGCCCGCGAAGAAGCCCGGCGCCGCAGTCATGGGCCGCGTCGCGGTCCCGCCCATATTGTTCGAGGACGACGCGCTGATCGTGCTCGACAAGCCCGCCGGTCTCGCCGTCCATGGCGGGAGCGGGATTTCATTCGGCGTCATCGAGCGCTTGCGCCACGCGCGCCCGGAGGCCGCCTTGCTCGAGCTCGTGCACCGGCTCGACCGCGATACCTCGGGCGCGCTCGTCATCGCGAAAAAACGGAGCGCGCTGACCGGATTGCACGCGCAGCTGCGCGACGGGGCGATCGACAAGCGCTACTTCGTCCTGGTCCGCGGCAAGTGGCGCGACGCGCTGCGCGCGGTCGAGTTGTCGCTCTCGAGCTACGTCACCGGCGAGGGCGAGCGACGCGTGCGCGTGGACTCCGCCGGCCGGCTCGCGCGCACCATCTTCCGGCGCGTGAAGGTCTGGCCGCAGGCGGACCCACCCGTTGCCTTGCTCGAAGCCGAGCTCGAGACCGGGCGCACGCACCAGATCCGCGTCCACCTCGCGCATCTCGGATTCCCGCTGGCCGGCGACGACAAGTACGGCGATTTCGCGTGGAACAAGGTGCTCGCACGACAGGGGCTCAAGCGCATGTTTCTGCACGCGCACCGGATCCGTTTCACGCATCCGGTCGATGGCCGCGAAGTCGTCGTCGAAGCGCCGCTTGCGCCCGATCTCGCGGCCTTCGTCGCGCGCCTCGATGCCGCCGATGGCTGACGCAGCCGTTTATCGGCCGCGCCGGTTCCGTTTCGTCGTCTTCGATTGGGACGGCACGCTGGCCGATTCGACGGCGATCATCGCGGAGGCGCTGCAGCAGGCCTGCCGCGACATCGGCGCGTCGGTGCCCGATGACGTTAACGCACGGTACGTGATCGGGCTCGGTCTCGCCGACGCGCTGCGCCACGTGGCGCCAGATCTGCCGCCGGAACGGCAACCGGATCTCGTCGCACGCTACCGTCATCACTACCTCGCGCGCGAAGCGGCGATTCCGCTGTTTGCCGGCGTGCGCGAGTTGCTCGCCGAGCTGGGCGCGGCGGGGATAGTGCTTGGCGTGGCGACCGGCAAGTCGCGGGCGGGCCTCGACCACGCGCTGGCCCAGCATGGCATCGGCCGTTTTTTCGCGGCGACCCGCTGTGCCGACGAGGGGTTGGCGAAGCCGCATCCGGACATGCTGTTGCGGCTGATGGATCAGGTCGGCGCGGGTCCCGGGGATACGCTGATGATCGGCGACACCACGCACGATCTCCTGCTCGCGCGAAATGCCGGCGTGGCGGGGCTGGCGGTCGGCTATGGCGCGCACGACTCGGCCGGGCTCGCGCAACTGCAGCCGCTGGCGACCGTGCAATCGATCCCCGACCTTCGCAGGTGGCTGCGGGGCAATGGCTGAGCCTCCCGCCGGGCGGTGGAGCGCGGCCGAGGCCGCGCCTACGGGATTGATGTCATGATCGTAGGCGCGGGCTTGCCCGCGCTCGATGGGCACCGACTTGCCCACGGTTCATCGAGCGAATTTCCGGGTCGATATAACGGAAACGGTCACACCTCCATTCGGATGACGCCCTGCGCGATGCCCTTGGCGATCGCCTCGTGGCGGTTCAGCACTCCGAGCTTGCTGACGATGTTGGCGAAGTGATAGGTCACCCCGCGTTCCGTGATGCCGAGCTTGAAGCCGATTTCGGCGCCGGTCATCCCGTGCGCGGCCATCTGCAGGCACTGTCGTTCGCGCGGGCTCAACGGCGCGCCCTCGAACTGCGGCGCGATGCCCTTCTCGATCACACCGCGCACGAACAGCTCGTGGAAGTATTGGCCGAAGATCACGATGTTGCCGAGCTCGGCGGCTATCTGCGCGCGGCGCGCGGCGTCGATGACGGGCGCCGCCGAGCTCAGCGAGACCAGCGTGCGCGCCGGAACGCCGGCGTAGACCGGGAAGGCGACGCCGCTCGCCACGCCGTGCGCCGCGGCGTCCAGCAGGAAGGCGTCGGTCTTCGGGTTCCTGCCGCGCTCGCTCGCCTGGTCCCAGACGAGCGGGAGCGCGCTTTCGAACGAGTACAGGACGCGGGGATCGCACTCGACGTAGGCCTGCTGGTCGTAGCGGACCACCCAGTCCCGCGGCAAGGTCGTGAAATAGTAGATGCGCTCGTCGTTGTTGGGACGCAGGTGATAGCTCGCGGTCGCGTACAGGAAGCCGTCGAAGCCCAGCTTGCGGACGACGTCGACCACGGCGGGCACCAGATCGCCGCCGCGCTCCGCCGCCTCGACCAGCTGGAGCAGCAGCGGCGGCAGGTGCCGCGATCGGTCGACCTGGAGGGGCGTCAGGCGCAGGGGGGTCAGCACGGCGGGCCGGGGGTCAAGGCGTCACGGGTGCAGAAGGCTTCATTTTTTCGGCGTTGGCAGGCCCTTGACGACATCGCCGGCCCGGATCCCGCGCTCGGCGAACCAGCCCTTGCGCATTTCGAGCGCGTAGAGCGCCGGCCCCTTCGACCAATGCGTGTTCTGGTCATGTGGCGCCATGTCGTCGATGTTGATGATGCGGCCATCGGGCGCGATGAAGGCGATCGACAGCGGAATGAAGGTGTTCATCATCCAGAACGACTGGGGCTCCGGGCGCTCGAACACGAAGATCATGCCGTGGTCGGGTCTGAGGCTGAAACGATGCATGAGTCCCGTCGATCGTTGTGCGGGTGTCGCCGCGACCTCGGCGGTGATCTTGTGGCCGTTGATCGAAAGCGGTGCCGTCGGCAGGACGTCGGCCGCCGCGGCACCTTGCGCGAGCACGCCAGCGGTCAGTACGAGGACAAGCCAGTAGCGGCAACCGATCATGGAGTCTCGTCTTTCCGGTCGCGGAACGCGGGTCAGGCGGCCCGGGAGGATGTGCCGGCCAGCGCCGCATCGACCTTCGCCCGATCGAGCGCCGGGGCGAAAAGGCGTATGAACGCGTAGACGTAGCCGCGCAGGAACGCGCCGCGGCGCACGGCGAGGCGCGTCGTCGACGGCGCGAACAGGTGCCCGGCGTCGAGTTTCACGAAAGCGCGGTCGCGGTCCGGGTCGTAGGCCATCTGCGCGACGATGCCCACGCCCATTCCGAGCTCGACATAGGTCTTGATCACGTCGGAATCGAGCGCGGTGAGCACGACGTTCGGCGCGAGTCCCTCGGCATCGAACGCGGCGTTGATCTGCGAGCGGCCGGTGAAGGCGAAGTCGTAGGTGATGATCGGATGGCGGGCGAGCGCCGCGAGCGTCAGCACTTTCACCTTCGCGAGCGGGTGCCCACTGGGCACGAGCACGCAGCGGTTCCACTGGTAGCAAGGCAGCGTGACGAGGTCGGGGAACGACGCCAGCGCCTCGGTGGCGATCCCGATGTCGGCATCGCCGCGCGCAGTGTGCTCGGCCACCTGGATCGGATTGCCCTGGTGCAGCTCAAGCTTGACGCGGGGGAAGCGGGCGGCGAAATCCCGGACCACGCACGGCAGCACGTAGCGCGCCTGCGTGTGCGTGGTGGCGATGGCCAGCGTGCCTTCGTTCTCGTTCTTGAACTCCGCCCCGACGCGCCTCACGTTCTCGACTTCCCGCAGCGCGCGGCGCGCCGTTGCGATCACCGCTTCGCCGGCCGGCGTCACCGACGCGATGCGCTTGCCGATGCGCACGAAGACGCGGACACCGAGCTCGTCTTCCAGCTGCCGCACCTGCTTGCTCACGCCGGGCTGCGACGTGAACAAGGCCGCCGCCGCGTCGGACACGTTGAGACCGTGGTCGACGATGGCGCAAAGGTAGCGCAATTGCTGCAGGTTCAAAGGGCGGGCGCCTGGGCAGGTTAGAATTCGCGGCAATTATAGATCCGCGCCGTGGTCCGCTGCGGCGACCCGCGGCTCGCCACGCTGATCATGGCTCAATTCTTCCAGGTGCACCCCGCCAATCCCCAGCCGCGTCTCATCCGGCAGGCGGCGGCCATCCTGCGCTCGGGCGGCGTGATCGCTTACCCCACCGACTCGAGCTACGCGCTTGGCTGTCACATCGGCGATGCGGCGGCGGCCAGGCGGATTCGGCAGATCCGCGCCGTCGACGAAGGGCACAACCTGACGCTCGTGTTGCGGGATCTTTCGGAAATCGGCCATTTCGCCAAGGTCGACAACCGGCAATTCCGGATCGTCCGCCAGGGCACCCCGGGCACTTTCACCTTCCTGCTGCCGGCCACACGCGAGGTGCCGCGGCGGCTGCAGCATCCGAAGCGCAGCACGGTGGGCGTGCGCGTGCCGGATCATGCCGTCGTGCAGGCGCTGCTCGCGGAACTGGGCGAGCCCATCCTGTCGTCGACGCTGATCCTGCCCGGCGCGGTGGAGCCGCTCAACGACGCCGACGCGATCCGGGACGCGCTGGGCCGGGTGCTCGATCTCATCATCGACGCCGGGGCCTGCGCCGCGGCGCCCACGACGGTCGTCGATCTCGCGGTGGAGCCGGCGGTCATCGTGCGGCTGGGCGCCGGCGATCCGGCACGCCTCGGGCTGGAGTAATCGAGGGCGAAGGCGGTCTGCGGGGGAACTTGGACTCCCCGCGGCGTCGGGCAATGCCGAAATGGCCACCTGACGCTTCCCCGACCCCGGTTGCCGGGCGAACCAGGCCAGACTCGGGTAAAATGGCCAGCCAATGGATTTCTCCCTCGCGACCATCGTGCTCTGGGCGGTGCCGGTGGTCTTCGCGATCACCTTGCACGAAGCCGCACACGGCTATGTCGCCAAGCTGTTCGGTGACCAGACGGCCTGGATGCTGGGTCGGGTGACCGCCAATCCGGTCAAGCACATCGATTTCGTGGGGACGATTCTGGTTCCGGGGATGCTGCTGTTGCTCGCCAAGTTCGGCAGCCCGGCATTCATCTTCGGCTGGGCGAAGCCGGTGCCCGTGAATTTTGGCAACCTGCGCAACCCGAAGCGCGACATGTTCTGGGTCGCCGGCGCCGGCCCGCTCGCCAATTTTGCGATGGCCATCGGCTGGGGACTCCTGCTCAAGGCGGCCGTGCCGGGCGGGTTTCTGGCGAGCACCGGACTCATGGAGATGGCGAGCGCGGGAATAAAGGTCAATCTGATGTTGATGGCATTGAATCTGCTGCCGATCCTTCCGCTCGACGGCGGCCGCATCGCGGTCAGCCTGCTGCCGCACTCGATCGCGTCGAGTTATGCGCGGCTGGAGCCATACGGCTTCGTGATCGTCATCGTGCTGCTGGCGACGGGGATTCTGGTCGACCTGATGCAGCCGATACTGCGGCTCGCCGAGATCGCGCTTGGCGCGATCCTCGGCCTGTGAGCCGCTTGCAACCCCGGGACCATGAACATGTTCGTTGATCGCGTCCTTTCGGGCATGCGCCCCACGGGCCGCTGCCATATCGGTCACTACCACGGCGCGCTCAGGAACTGGGTGAAGCTGCAGGAAGAGTACGAATGCCTGTACTTCGCCGCGGACTGGCACGCGCTGACCACGCACTACGACAGCAGTGAAACAATCTCGGAGTCCGTCTGGGAGATGTTCGTCGACTGGCTCGCCGCGGGGATCAATCCGTCGCGCGCGACGATCTTCATCCAGTCGCGCGTGCCCGAGCACGCCGAGCTCACCCTGCTCCTGGGAATGATCACGCCGGTGGGCTGGCTCGAGCGCGTGCCGACCTACAAGGACCAGCAGCAGAAGCTCGCCGACCGCGACCTGTCCAACTACGGATTCCTCGGCTACCCCGTCATGCAGGGCGCCGATATCCTGATCTACCGCGCGAACATGGTGCCGGTGGGTGAAGACCAGGTGTCGCACATCGAGCTCGTGCGCGAGCTCGCGCGCCGCTTCAACTTCATCTACGGCCGCGAGGCGGGATTCGAGGACAAGGCCAAGGCGGCGGTCAAGAAGCTCGGCGGGAGGAAGGCGCGCCGCTACGGCGAGCTGCGCACGGCGTTTCAGGAGCAGGGCGACGCCGCCGCGCTCGAGGCGGCGAAGGACCTGCTGAACGAGACGCAGAATCTCTCGCTCGGCGACCGCGAGCGGCTGTTCGGCTATCTCGAGGGGGCCCGCCGCATGATCCTGCCCGAGCCGGATCCTCTGCTGACGGCGACGCCGAAGGTGCCGGGTCTCGATGGCCAGAAGATGTCGAAGTCGACCGGCAACGCAATCCTGATGCGCGAGGAGCCCGCCGAGGTCACGAAGAAGATCCGCACGATGCAGACCGATCCGGCTCGCGTG
>CAYGYQ010000107.1:0-11407 GCA_964354035.1 uncultured Bordetella sp. | reverse complement strand
TTCGCGATCGGCGCGATCCTGATCCCGGCGCTGATCAGGCACGGCTATCCGACGAACTTCGCCGCGGCGCTGCAGGCGACCTCCGCCGAGCTTGGCGTCATCATTCCGCCGTCGATCCCGATGATCCTCTACGGCGTGGCGGCGGAGGTCTCGATCGGCGAGCTCTTCATCTCGGGTTTCGGTCCGGGGCTCCTCATCGGTGGCGCGCTGATGGTGTTCGTCGTCATCTACGCCCGGATCAAGGGCTATGGCAAGGGTGACCGCGAGGGCAAGATGCCGGTCCTCGCCGCGACGCGGCACGCCGCGCTGGCGCTGCTGATGCCGGTGGTCATCCTCGGCGGCATCTACGGCGGCATCTTCACGCCCACCGAGGCGTCGGTGGTCGCGGTGTTCTATGCGCTGATCGTTGGCGTCGGCGTGTACCGCGAGACGAAGATCGCCGACCTGCCGCGCGTGCTGCGCAAGAGCGTGATCTCGTCGGCGGTGATCATGTTCATCATCGCCAATGCCGGTCTCTTCAGCTACCTCATCACGCGCGCCGGCGTGCCGGACGCCATCGGCGCCTTTCTGGTCGAGTGGCTGCGCTCGCCGTTGCTCTTCCTGCTGGGGGTCAACGCGGCGCTGTTCGTCATCGGCATGTTCATCGAGACCTCGGCGTCGATCATCGTGCTGGCGCCGATCCTGGCACCCGTTGCGCAGCATTTCGGGATCGATCCGGTGCATTTCGGCATCATCATGGTGGTGAACCTGGCGCTGGGGATGATCACGCCGCCCTTCGGCGTCAATCTGTTCGCCGCCTGCACCGTCGCGCGCATTTCGGTCGACCAGATCGTCACGCGGCTGTTGCCCTTCATCCTGGTCGTGCTTGCCTGCCTGATGGTGATCACCTACGTGCCCGTGATCTCGATCGGCCTGCGCGACCTCGTCTACGCGAAGTGACCGGCCCGGCGTCTCGTCACCAAGGAACAGCGCAGCAATGAACGCAATGCGGCCCCTGGCCGGCCTCAAGGTGCTGGAGCTCGGTGCGCTGATCGCCGGCCCCTTCTGCGCCAAGATCCTCGCCGAGTTCGGCGCCGAGGTGATCAAGATCGAGCCGCCCGGCCAGGGCGATCCCCTGCGCAAGTGGCGCTTCGTGAAGGACGGCACTTCGGTGTGGTGGCACGTGCAGTCGCGCGGCAAGAAGTCCGTCGCGCTCGATCTCAGGAAACCCGAAGGCCAGGCAATCGCCAGGAAGCTCGCGCTGGCCGCCGACATCGTCGTCGAGAATTTCCGGCCCGGCACGATGGAGGAATGGGGCATGGGCTACGACGCGCTCGCCGCCGCGAATCCGGGCCTCGTCATGGTGCGCATCTCCGGTTACGGACAAACGGGCCCGTATCGCGAGCGGCCGGGCTTCGGCGTGATAGGGGAGGCAATGGGCGGACTGCGCCACGTCACCGGCACGCCCGACCGGCCGCCGTCGCGCACCGGCATCTCCATCGGCGACACGTTGTCGGCGCTGTACGGCGTCATCGGCGCAATGATGGCGCTCGAGTCGCGGCGCAAGACCGGCCGCGGGCAGGTCGTGGACGTGGCCCTCTACGAATCGGTGTTCTCGGTGATGGAATCGCTGCTGCCCGAGTTCGACGCGTTCGGCGCCGTCCGCGAGCGCACGGGATCGATCCTGCCCGGCATCGCGCCCTCCTCCGCGTATCGCTGCAGCGACGGCAGCTTCGTCCTGATCGGCGCGAACGCCGACTCGATCTTCAAGCGTCTGTGCAAGGCGATGGGCCGCGACGATCTTGCCGATGACGCATCGCTCGCCCACAACGACGGCCGCGCCGCGAAGCAAACGTGGCTCGACGGCGAAATCGAGAACTGGACCTCGGCGCACTCGCCGTCCGAAGTCCTCGCCGCGCTGGAGACGGCGGCGGTGCCGGCGTCGAAGACCTATTCGATCGCCGACACCGCCGCCGATCCGCACTATGCGGCCCGCGAGATGATCCGGCAGATCCGGTTGGCAGACGGCGCAACGCTGAAAGTGCCGGGCGTCGTGCCGAAACTCTCGGCCACGCCCGGCGACTTCGACGGCGGCGGACCGGCGCTGGGCGAGCACACCGACGAGGTGCTGCGGGATCTGGGCTACGACGCCGCGGCCATCGCCGATCTCCGGCGCCGCGGCGTGATCTGACCGCGGTGGCGGCGGGCAAGACCCGCCAGTGACCATGCCGCCGTACCCGTAACGGTGGCACTCACGCTCGGGAGCGACTTGCGGCCGGTGATGCGCGGTGTTCGGTCCTCGCGCCGCCTCTGAAATGTTGGACCACTTGACAACACTCCCCCGCTGTTGGCATCATTGCCAACATGAAGGCCGTCGAGCTCGTGCGTACACGCGTCATCTTCACCGAGGCCGCGTTCGCCGAGCTGGTGCTGTGGCAGGTCTCCAAACCCGTGGCCGCCTCAACGCACAGGTTCAAGTATCGACTGGCGTATGTGGTGGAAGGTGTGTGCGTGGTACGTTATGACAACGAAGTGGGCAAGGGCGATCACCGGCACTTCAAGGGGAAGGAGAGCACCTACGCCTTCAAGACTCCCGAGAAGCTCGTCGTTGACTTCCAACGCGACATCGCGAGGTGGAACCGTGAAAACCGTAACGCTTGACGTCCGCGCTCCGAGCGAATCGATGGGGGATTTCGTGCGCACCTGGAAGACCGGCAAGTCGGAGCTGTCGGTCCGCATAAGCTTCGCCACGCCGGAGCTTCTCTGGAAGGTGCTCACGGCCAAGCGCTGGGAGCTGCTCAAGGTGCTATGCGGGGCAGGTCCGGTCTCGATCCGCGAAGCGTCACGCCGCGTCGAACGCGACGTGAAGGCCGTGCACAGCGACATCACCGCGCTGCTGAATGCCGGAGTGATCGACCGCGTGGAAGGCGGGGGAATTGTCTTTCCGTACGAGGCCGTGAAAGTCGAATTCCTGCTCGAGGCTGCGTAGCCTGGCCGTGTCCAGGTTCATCGCTCGGCGCCAACCGTGGTTTTCCAGGACCCGAGCGCACGCGACTACACGCACCGCCCCCCGTCCACCTCGAGGCACGCCCCGGTGATGAACGAAGCCTCGTCCGAGGCGAAGAAGACCGCCGCGGTCGCGATGTCCGTCGGCTGCGACAGACGGCCCAGCGGAATGCTCGCGACGAATTTAGCGCGCATCTCGGGCGTGTCGCGACCCATGAAATCGGCGAGCATGCCGGTCTCGCCGGCGACCGGATTGATGACGTTGACGCGGATGTTGTCGGGCGCGAGCTCGGCCGCCATCGAGCGCGACGTGACGATCGCCGCGCCCTTGCTGCCGTTGTACCAGGTGAGCCCGGGTCGCGGCCGCACGCCGGCCGTCGACGCGATGGTGATGAACACGCCGCTTCTCTTCTGGCGGAAATGCGGCACCGCGTGCCGCGCGGTGAGGAAGAGGCTCTTGACGTTGACGCGATAGATCCGGTCGAACTCCTCCTCGGCCACGTCGAGCATGGGCTGGTTCTTGTGCGTCGTGCCGGCGTTATTGACGACGACGTCGAGGTCGCCAAAGCCGTCGAGCGTGAAGCGGACGAGCGCGGCGACATCACGGTCGCTGCCCACATCGCCCGCGCAGAAGAGCGCGCGACCACCGGCGGCACCGATTTCCTGCGCCACGCGCGCGCCCGCCGCGGCGTTGATGTCGTTGACGACGACCGCGGCACCCTCCTGCGCGAAGCGCTTGGCGATGCCTTCGCCGAATCCGGATCCGGCTCCCGTGACAATCGCCACCTTGTTCTGCAGCCGCATGGTTGTTTCTTTCATGAATGGTGCCGCCCGACGAGTGCGACCGCACGAGGGCTGGCAGGCGCCGGAGCCCGTGCGCTGCCCCGGTGCAGCTACCCGTGCTGCAACACTACCGTCTTCAGCACCGTGAACCCGTACAGCGCCTCGAAACCCTTTTCGCGGCCGTATCCGGAATGCTTGACGCCGCCGAACGGCAGCTCGACACCGCCGCCGGCGCCATAATTGTTGACGAACACCTGGCCGCTCCTGATCGCGCGCGCCATCCGCAGTTGCCGCGCGCCATTTTCCGTCCACACGCCGGCGACCAATCCGAAGTCAGTAGCGTTGGCGATCCGGACGGCGTCGGCCTCGTCGGCGAACGGCATCGCCGCCAGCACGGGGCCGAACACTTCTTCGCATCCCAAGCGGGACGAAGGCGGCACATCGCGCAAGAGGTGCGGCTCCACGTAGTACCCGCCGGCCGGCGCATCGGCCACGATCGTCCCCTTCCCCACTGTCGCCTGACCGTCGCGCGCCGCGTCCGCGAGAAATCCGCGCACGCGCGCCAGCTGGTTCGCGCGGATCAGCGGCCCGCAATCGAGGTCGGCCTGCGCCGGACCGACCTTGAGCGCCGCGAAGCGCGCGCCGAGCTTCTCCAGCACCTCCTCATAGCGCGAACGCTCGACGAGCAACCGGCTTCCGGCCGAGCAGGTCTGGCCGGCGTTCTGCACGATGGCGTTGACGATCACCGGCAGCGCGGCGTCGAGATCAGCGTCGGCAAAGACGATCTGCGGTCCCTTCCCGCCCAGCTCCAGCGTGACCGGGCAGTGCCGCTTCGCGGCCTCGCCGGCGACCCAGGCACCCGTCGCGGGCGATCCCGTGAACGACAGATGCTCGACACCGCGATGCATGGCGAGTGCGGCACCGGCCTCGCGCCCGAGCCCCGTAACGATGTTGAGCGCGCCCTCCGGCAAGCCGATGCCTGCCGCCAGCTCGGCAACACGCAGCAGCGACAGGCAGGCGTCCTCGGCCGGCTTCACCACGCAGGCGTTCCCCGCGGCGAGCGCGCCACCGACCGAGCGGCCGAAAATTTGCAGCGGATAATTCCACGGGATGATGTGGCCCGTGACGCCGTGCGGCTCGCGCCACGTCAGCACCGTGTACCCGGCGGGATAGGGAATCGTGTCGCCGGAAAGTTTGTCCGACGCGCCGCCGTAGAACTCGAAATAGCGGGCGCAGGCCGCGACGTCGGCGCGCGCCTGCTTCATCGGCTTGCCGCAGTCGCGCGCCTCGAGCAGCGCGAGTTCGTCGGCATGGTCGAGGATCTCGCGCGCAAGTTTCCCGAGCAGACGGCCCTTCTCCGCTGGCGCGAGTCGTCCCCAGGCCCCATCGCGCGCGCGCTCGGCCGCCTGCACGGCCAGATCGATGTCCGGCGCCGTGCCCGCCGCAATGGCCGCGAACGGCTTGCCGTCCGACGGGTCGATCATCGGCAGCGTCGCACCGGTGGCCGCGGCGACCGGGCGATTGTCGATGAAGTGGAATGGTGGCGTCACTTTCCTCCGGCAGGTCGTGTTCGCCAACGAAGCATAACGCAAGCCCGGCGGGTGTAACAAAATGCGTCGTCCCCGGCGATGTGCTCCGGGACAGCCGCGCAATTACGGCCGCGTCGGCCGGCGCCGCGCCCGCCTGGCGGGTGCCCCACCGTGCCGCGCCCTACGGAATCTACTGACCGCGGTAACGGATCCGATAGATCGCTCCGGCGTGGTCGTCCGAAACGAGGAGCGAGCCGTCCGGCGCGACCAGCACGTCCGCCGGACGCCCCCAGGCGCTCTCCCCTTGCAGCCAGCCTTCGGCAAAGGGTTCGTAGCGCACGGCCTTGTTGCCGTCGAGCGTGACCATCGAGACGCGATAGCCGATCTTGCGGCTGCGGTTCCATGAGCCGTGCTCGGCAATGAAGATCCGGTTGCGATACGCGGCCGGAAACTGCGACCCGGTGTAGAACCGCATGCCGAGCGCCGCGACGTGCGGCCCGAGGTTCTGCGCCGGGGGCCGGAACACGCTGCACGGGCGTTTGGTCCCGAACTCGGGATCGGACAGCGTGCCCCCGTGACAATACGGAAAGCCGAAGTGCAGCCCGGCGCTTGGTGCGTGATTGAGCGTGTCGGGCGGCGAGTCATCGCCCAGCCAGTCCCGTCCATTGCTCGTGAACCACAATTCCCCGGTCCGCGGATCCCAGTCAAAGCCCACCGAGTTGCGCAGCCCACGCGCGTAGACTTCGAGGCCACTGCCGTCGCGATTCATCCGCATGATGTTCGCGTAGCGATCGGGGTCCGGTTCGCAGATGTTGCACGGCGCGCCCACCGGCACGTAGAGCTTGCCGTCCGGCCCGAAGGCGATGAACTTGCGCCCGTGGTGCCCGTCGGTCGGGAAACGGTCGCTGACGACGACCGGTGCCGGCGGGTCGGCGAGGCGGCGCTCGATGTCGTCGAAGCGCAGGATGCGCGAGACAGCCGACACGTACAGCGCACCGTCGCGGAAGGCGACGCCCGCCGGTTCGCGCAACCCGGAGGCGATCACGTTGATGACCGCCTCGCCCTTGGCGCCCGGCGGCGGCAACGTGAGCGCGTAGACCTTGCCCGCGGACGCGCTGCCGACGAACAACGTCCCGGCGGCGCCCATCGTCATCGCTCTGGCATTCGGGACGCGGCCGACGACCTCGACCGTGAAGCCGGGAGGAAGTTTCAGCGTCGACAACGGCAGATCGGACTGCGCCTGCGCGACCGCGCCGGCGACAAAGCAGGAGAGCGCCGCCACGACACGCCGCCCGGCCGATTTGACACCGAGGGTACCGCTGCCTATTCTGCCTCGTGCACCAGACACCATCTACCCCGCCGATCGAGGTCGCCTTTCCGGATCTTACCCGATGGGCCGCCGGCAACGCGGGCATTCCGTATGTCTGGTCGTTTGCCGGACCCGCCGCGGGCCCGCACGTCCTCGTGCAGGCGCTGACGCACGGCAACGAAGTCTGCGGCGCCATCGCGCTCGACTGGCTTCTCGCCGCGACTTTTCGGCCGACGCGCGGTGCGCTCTCTTTGTGCTTTGCCAACATCGCGGCCTACGAAGGCTTCGATCGGGCGGACCCGTTCGCGTCGCGCTGCGTCGACGAGGATTTCAACCGGCTCTGGACCGCGGAGGTCCTGGACGGCACGCGCAAGACCGCCGATCTCGCCCGCGCGCGCGCGCTGCGCCCGCTCTATGAGCGCGTCGACTACCTGCTCGATCTGCATTCGATGACCGATCGTTGCCCCCCGCTCGCGATGGCCGGCCGGCAGCGCAAGGGCGTGGAACTCGCGCAGGCACTGGGTTACCCGGAGCACATCATCGTCGACGGCGGACATGCGGCCGGCAAACGGCTGCGCGACTATGCGTTCTTCGACGATGCGGACGATCCGCGCAGCGCACTGCTGATCGAATGCGGGCAGCACTGGGAGGCCGGCGCGCCGGACGTGGCCAAGCAGGTGACGCTGCGCTTCCTGCGGCACTTCGGGATGTGCACGCCGGCCTTTCTCGATGCCCGTCTCGAGCCCGTGCCCATGCCGGCACAGAAGGTGATCGAGGTCACCGCGACGGTGACGATCATGACCGACGCGTTCGCCTTCGCCGTTCCGGTCGGCGGGCTGGCCGTAGTGGCGAAGGCGGGCACGCTGCTGGCGCGCGACGGCGATGCCGAGGTCAACACCCCCTACGACGACTGCGTGCTGATCATGCCGACGCGCCGCCCGAAGAAGGGCGAGACCGCGGTGCGCCTGGGGCGTTTCGTCACCTGACCGCCGCTGCTGCTGCGCGCACGAGGTCCGGGCCGGCCACGGCCGCCCACTTGTCGTAGACGCCTCGCGCAGCCTCCGCGAACGCGGCGCGGCCAGTGGCGGTGAGGCGCGTCACCGTCACGCCACGCTTGCGCAATTCGACGAGCGCCGCGTCGTTCTCGGCCCGTGCGAGCGCGGGCAGCCCGCGTGCCGCCTCCAGCGCGGCGGCGCGGGCCAGCGCGCGCTGCTCGGCGGTCCAGCGGTTCCACGTCGCCTGGTTCGCCGCGAACACGGCGCACTCCGCGACGGCACCCCAGAGCAGCACCTGGTTGACGCCGAGCGTATCGAGCCGGGCAGCGGCGATCGCCGCGAGCGACCCCTCCTGCGCGTTCAGGATGCCTGCCCGCAGCGCGGCCTGCGCGTCGGCGAGGGGCATCGCGCGCGGCTCGGCCCCGAGGCTCACGAAAAAATCGGTGAGGAACGGCGTCGCTGCCAGCCGGACCTTGATGCCGGCCATATCCTCGGGCGCGCGCGGCACCTTGCCGGTCGTCGCCAGCTCGCGATGACCCAGCACGGCGAAAGCGAGCGGCACGACCCCGGCGCGCTCCATCGCCGCGGCGAGCCTTTCGGTGACGGCCTCGCTCGCCAGTGCGGCGAGGTCCTTGTCCTCGGGCGCCAGCCACGGCAAGCCGATGGCATTGAGCTCGACGACCTGCACCGACCAAAAGAGAGTCGAGCCCACGGCGAGATCTGCGGCACCGTCGCGCAACGCGACGAACTCGCGCGCGGGGTCGCGCGACGCAAGGGACGCGCCGGGAAAAAACTGAACCGGCACGCTGCCGCCCGATTGCTCGGCGATGAGCTTCGCCCAGCGCTCCCCCGCCTTGCCCAGCGCGAAGGCGGGGCCAACCGCCGCCGACAGCTTCCACGGCGCCGGCTTGTCCTTCGGTTCCTGGGCCGGCGCGCCTGCCGCCACGAGCAGCAGCGCCGCGAGCAGCAGGATGCGCGCCACGACCGGCGCGTCAGACAATGGCGATCGGCCCGCCTGCCGAACCCGTCCCGCCTTTGATCGGCGTTGGCGAGAACACATAGACGAACTGGTACTTCCGGTCCTTGATGAGCTCGTCGAACACCAGGTTCTCGTGATTGAAGATGCCGTTCTTGGTGATGAGCTCCCCGTGCACCGGGAAAGCCAGATTCTTGTCGGGATTGGGCACGACCTCGGTGCCCCAGGTATCCGCACCGACCAGCGCGGGCAGCTTGGTGACGATCCATTTGGCGACCTCGAGGCCGATCCCGGGCTCGCCGGCGTTGAAGCGATCGTTGTTCTTCATCCACAACGCGCCCCAGCCGGTGTTGAAGAAGATCGCGTCACCCTGCTTGATGTCGCTTTCCCTGAGGCCCTGTTTTTCCATCGCGGCGCGCACGTCGGCGAGCTTGATCTCCTGGCCCGCGTCCCACATCTGGCCCTTCAGCCCGGCGACGTCGATCAGATGCGCGCGCGTGAAGAAAGGCTTGCACTTTTCGATGCCGAGCTTCTTGAGGCCGTAGGCGTCCCCCATTTCCTGCAGCGTCACGCCGTTGTAGAAGCGCGTCTCGTTCTTGTCGCCGTCCTTGCCCTGCTGAATGCCGATGTGCCCGAGGCCGTCGAACTGCGTGCCGACCTGGCCGATCTCGGTGGAAATGAACTCGTCGTGATAGACGAGCTTGTTCTGGCCGAACGGCCCGCCGGTGGGAGAGCCCGGAATACGCAGGGCGAAGGCGCGCGCGCCGAACAGCGGCATCCCCGCCTCGTACACGCGCCCGAGGCGGTAGATCCTGCCCTCCTTGATCCATGTCACCGCATCGAGCACCTTCTCCGGCGTGATCAGGTTCGAGGCGCCCGCCTCGTCGGCCGCGCCCCAGCGCGACGGCCACCACTTCTCGCCGCCAGGCGCCGCCTGGGCCTGCGCTTCGGAGATCAGCGGCGCGGAAGCGTACTTGCCGTGCAACGCGCCCGCCACCGCACCCACCGCGCCGGCGACCGCGGCCGTCTTCATGAAATTGCGGCGCTCGGGGCTTGCCGCCTCCTCCTGCGTGGCATCGCGATCGTGGCCGGCTCTTGCAGGTGGGGTGCGTTCGTCCATGGCGGTCTCCTGGTCAGGCATCGGGTTCGAGGTGTCGTTTGCGGCGCATACTATGCCGGCCTCGCCACTCCCGCAACTGCCTGCCGCACAATCGTCCCGATGTCGCTATTCGACGCTGATCGCTCGCACGAGAAAATCCCGGTCACGGTGCTCACGGGCTTCCTCGGCAGCGGCAAGACGACCCTGCTCAATCACTTGCTCCGGCAGCCCGAGCTGGCCGACACCGCCGTGATCATCAATGAATTCGGCGCGATCGGCATCGATCATCTGCTGGTCGACTCCGTGCAGGGGGAGATGCAGGTGCTGCAATCGGGCTGCATTTGCTGCTCGGTGCGCTCGGACCTGGAGACCGCACTGCGTGGCCTGCTCGCCAAGCGCGATACCGGTGACTTGCCGCCGTTTCGCCGCGTGGTGATCGAAACGACCGGGCTCGCCGACCCCGCGCCGATCATGCAGATGCTGCTCGCCAGCCCGCTGGTCGCCCATTTTTGCTCGCTGGCGCGCGTGGTCACCAGCGTCGATGCGCTGTTCGGCCGGCAGCAATTGCGCGAGCATTGGGAAGCACGCAAGCAGGCCGCCCTTGCCGACACGCTGTTGATCACCAAGCGCGATCTCGCTGGTGACGGCACGCCGGCGCTCGCCGCCGCGCTGGGCGCACTCAACGCGCGCGCCGTGTTGCGCTACGCGGATCACGGCCGCGTCGATGTATCCGCCGTTCTGCCGCCTCGCGACGCATCGCTCGGGCGCGACGTCCGGGCGTGGCTGGCGCACGACCTGCCGAACGCGTACACGCACACCGTGGGCCCGCACGATCACGCCGCGCACGCGCACGGCAACGTCGCGTCGATTGCGCTCGGCGCCGATTCGCCGCTCGACTGGCTTCTGGTGCAGGACTGGCTCGCCGAGATCCGCGCGGAGCACGGCCCGATGCTGTTGCGCGTGAAGGGCGTGCTCGATCTCGCCGGCGAGACGGCGCCCGTAGTCGTGCAGGGCGTGCACCACGTCTTTCATCCGCCCGTGCGGCTCTCCGGCTGGCCCGATGCGGATCGGCGCTCGCGGCTCGTTTTCATCACGACGGGCTTCGACCCGAAGGCGATCGCGGACAGCTTCGACGCGCGGTTCAACGTTCCGGATCGCGCCTCGAGCAGCGATTCGACCTCGAGGTTGTGTTCATGAGCGCACCAGGCGCCGACGGCATTCGCCTCTATCGGAATCCGCGCGCGGCACCCCGCGCGGAGCCGTATGGAGGCGCGCGCGCGCGGATCCTGAATCAGGCCGGCTTCGTCGCCGCGGAAGAGGAGATCAGTCGCTGGCCCGGCTATGCCGCCACGCCGCTCCATCGCCTGCCGGGCCTGGCGGCGAAGCTCGGGGTGGCGGCGCTCCACTACAAGGACGAGTGCGGCCGGTTCGGCCTCAAGAGCTTCAAGGCACTGGGCGGCGCCTACGCGGTGTTCCGGTTACTCGGCAAGGCCGTCGCCGCGCGCAATGGCGGCGAACCCGTCGACTCGCGCCAGCTGATCGCCGGCCGCTGGCGCGACATCGTGCAGACCGTGACCGTCACCTGCGCGACCGACGGCAATCACGGACGATCCGTGGCCTGGGGAGCCCAGCTCTTCGGTTGCCGCTGCGTCATCTACGTGCATGAGTCGGTGAGCGATGGGCGGTGCGCCGCGATCGCGCAATACGGGGCCGAAGTGATCCGCGTACCGG
>CAYGYQ010000106.1:2186-11473 GCA_964354035.1 uncultured Bordetella sp. | reverse complement strand
GCCCATCATCCGACCGCGTTCGCGACGACGGTCGACGGGCTCCGGCACGCGGTGGGCAAGGCGCGCATCCTCGCGGTGCTGGAGCCGCGATCGAACACGATGAAGCTGGGGGCGATGAAGGACGCGCTGCCGGGAAGCCTGGCCGCCGCCGACCTGACGTTCTGCTACGCGGCGAAGCTCGGCTGGGATCCCGCGGTCGCGCTCGCGCCTTTGGGTGCCAAGGCCGTCGTGCACGACGATCTCGACGCTCTGGTCACCGCCATCGTGGCCGAGGCGCGCGCCGGCGATCACGTGCTGGTGATGAGCAATGGCGGTTTCGGCGGCATCCACGACAAGCTGCTGCGGCGGCTCGCCGCACACCAGTGAGTGTCGGGGGCAGAATGTGAGGTGTGCAGAATGTGTCGTGGGCAGAGTGTGTCGTGGGCAGGATGTCTCGTAGGCGCGGGCTTGCCCGCGCTCGATAAGTATCGACGCATGCGCCATCGCCGAGCGCGGCCAAGGCCGCGCCTACGACCCTGCGCCCATCGGGCGCGGGCAAGCCCCGGCCCACGAGAACAAACGGCGCCGACTCCGATCCAGCTTGAGTGCGGCAGCGATAATGGGCTTGGCCCACGCGGGTGTTTGCGCAAGGTCGGAAGGCCCGATAATGGCACCGCCAACCGAGCGAAGCAGCAGGCGTGGCGCTACCCTTGTTGGCGCATCGGGGTCCGCCTGCGCACTGTTGTCGTACACAGCCAGTTGGCTGAGTCTGGGCAGCAGTCGGATCAGATTCACGCGCCCGCGAATGTAGCGCCGCTCAATGTCGGCGCGCGGGATATCATGCCCTCCTCGGGCCACCCGCTGCTGCACGCGCGCAACGTGCAATTCCACGGAGTCGAGCCCGACGAACCACACATTGACCCCCAACCCGGCGTCCGCAGCCTCCATCAACAGGCCGACCATGGTGTCGCCACCCAACGTCGTTTCGAGCGCGTAGTTGCCGCGTTCTGCGATAGCCCGTCGCAATCGGGCCACACCCTCGTTCCACGCCCAGGTATTGGCCTCGCTCTGGGTCATGGTGCGACCACCTGTGCCCACGATGGAGATCGCTTCGCGTGCGGCCAGATCAGGATTGAAATAAGGAATTCCCGCAGCGAGGAACGCCTGACCCCCAATGCTGCTCTTGCCGGCGCCGTTGCAGCCGGCCAGCACGAAGATCTGCGCCTTGGCGACGGCTGCCGCGACCTTCTTTCTAACCACGCCTGGATCGCGCCCGCTTCTTTGCCGAGGCTTTGGTGCCTGCCCGCTTGGTCTGCATCGAGGCCGCCGCGAAAACACCTAGCTGCGCTGGCGGCGTATCAAACGCCCGTTGCATTGCGGCGGCCGCCGCCGGAGCCTGCATCTGGCTGAACTGGCGATCGAACTCCGCCGAAAGGGCGGCGAGCGCGCGATCTTCGGCTTGGGTCAGCGCTCGATACTGGTCGAGCGAGATGAGCACCGCCGCCGCCTTGCGCTGCTTGATGATCGCCACCGGGCCCGTGCGCAGCGCGCTATCGAGCAATTGTCCGAACTTGTGCTTGGCCTCGGTCGCCGTATATTGCGGCGCCTCGACCAGCTCGCCACGGCGATTGTGTACACGAATGGATTCAGCCATGACTTTCCTCTTCCGGCCAGCAAAAGGGGTAGCTTAGAGCAGCTGACCATTATGGTCAAATTGGTCATTGTTTCGCCGAACGCGGCGGCCCGCGCGCCCCATACCGATCGACTTCGCGTTCCCGCTCGTCGCGATGCAGTGCCTGCCGCCCACGCTAACTTCGTAAGCGTCAGCCCAAGGCCATATTGACGGTCAAAGACGGGAGCTACGAAGGCTCGTCGCTTAGGACGAAGCGAAAAGCACCGCACCGAACGTTCCACCTGAGCCACCCCCATCACGACCGAGGGGGGCAGAGCACGCGGGCTCGGGGCCCACGCCCCCAGGATCGGCGACCGGCTGGAGCACGGCTGCTTCGTGTAGCCGCCACGCGCAGGGTGCAGTTACCCCCGTGGCCTCCGGCACGCCTTTTGCATCGTGACCATATCGCATGATACGTTTGCATTCCCGGTCCGCCGGCAAAAAGGGGGGATAGACAAAATGAATATCGGCAAGGCGTTGATCGTCGACGATTCCAAGGTAGTGCAGTTCAAGCTGAAGCGCATGCTCGAAGCGCGTGGCCTGGGCGTCGACACTGTCTCTTCCGGGCACGAGGCGCTCGCCTACCTGAAGAGCCACGCGCCGGACGTCATTTTCATGGACTTCATGATGCCCGACATGGACGGGTACGAGGTCACGGGGATCATCACCACGACTCCGGAGACCGCAACGATCCCGGTGATCATGTGCACCGGACACGACACGCCTCAGGATCGGGCGCGGGCGCGCGAGAACCGCGCCAGCGGCTTCGTGACCAAGCCGGTCGACGACCCCACGCTGGACGCCGTGCTCGCGCAGTTGAAGGAGCGTGCGCCAAGCCCGGCTCCGGTTGCGGCTCCGGATACCGTCGTCCCGACGACGGCCGCAGAGCCTGCCGAGACAGTCGTTCCACCCGTCACGGCCGTCCCACCGGCAACGATCGCCGGGTCGGCTCCACATGTTGGTGCCATACCTGCCCCCGCCTTCACCACCCCCGCGCCGGCCATGGCCGCGGACACGGCGCGGATCGCCGAGCGCATCGTGCACGAAGTGGCCGAACGGCTGGTGCGCGAAGCGATGGCCACCCATGCAGCCGCGTCCGAGCGGGCGGCGCGCGACGTGGCGCAGGAGGCCGCGAAGCAGGCCACCCGCGAGGCCCTGGCTTCGTGGCGCTCCGAGGTGGCGCAGGAACATGAAAGCGCCGGGCTTGCGGCCATCGCCGCCGCGACGCGAGCCGCGCGTGAGTCCATACAGCCGGCCATTGACGCCGCAGAAGCCGCGCGGCGGTCGGAAGCGATGGCCGCCGACGACAAGCTGCGCGAGGCGCTGGCCGCCGTCCACGCGACGGCCGAGCGTGTCGCCCGCCAGTCGATGGACTCCGCGAAGGCGACGATGGAGGATGCGTCGCGGAAGATCCTGGAGTCGGCGCGCGCCGACATTGCCGACGGTGCCCGGATCGCCGCCGAAGCCGCGGCGAAGCCGGTGGCCGAGACGGCGGCGCGCGCCGTGGCGGAGCAGCTCGTGCGCGTAACGCTGGCGGGTGTGCACGAGGAAGAAGCGGCGTTGCGCACCGAGGTCGAACAGGCGGCCCTTGCCGTCGCCGAGCAGATCACCCGGGAAACGCTGCAGCCGGCCGTCGACGCGGCCGAGGCGGCGCGCCGGTCCGCGGAGGCGAACGCCGAGGCGAGGCTGCAGGAAGCGCTTTCCACCGTGCACGAAACCGCGGAGCGCGTCGCGCGCGAAACGATGGACTCGGCTCGGGCGTCGCTAGCGGATGCTTCGCGGGAAATCCTGGAGTCGGCGCGCAGCGATCTGCAGGAGCGCACGCATATTGCGGCTGAGGCCGCGGCGAAGCCGGCCGCGGAAACGGCGGCGCGTGCGGTGGCCGAGCAGCTCGTTCGCGTCACGCTGGCCTCGGTCACCGAGGATGCGGCGCAGTTGCGCGTCGATGTCGAGCAAGCGTCCGTCACGATGGCCGAACAGGTGGCGCGCGAGATGGTGCAGCAAGCGGTCGAGGCCGCCGCGGCCGAGCGCCAGTCGGCGGCGCTGGCTGCCGACGAGAAGCTGCAGCAGGCGCTGTCCGGCGTCCCGGCGACGGCCGAGCGCGTCGCGAATGAATCGCTGGAGCTCGCCAGGGCGGTGATGGAAGACGCTTCGCGCGGCGTGCTCGATGCCGTGCGCGCCGAATTGCAGGACAGCGTCCGCATGGTCGCCGAGACGGCGGCGAAGCCCGCCGCCGAGGCCGCCGCACGCGGGGTGGCCGAAGAGGTCGCGCGCAGTGCGCTGGCGGTGGCGCAGGAAGAACAGGCCGCATCGCGCCAACGGCTCGAGGAGAGCGCCATTGCCGTCGCGGAGCAGGTTGGCCGCGACCTAGTCAAGCTGGCGTTCGAAGCCGCCCGGACCGGACGGCCGGCTGCGACAAGAGAAGAGCCCGTCGGGCGAGAAGAGCCCGTCGGGCAAACGTATGATGTGGCGCGCTCCGCTGTGGTCGAAGCGGTCCGCATCCCCCCGCCGGCACCGACGGTGCCGGAGCCGCGCCCGCCGGCCTGGTCCACGCGACCGGTGCTCCTGCCATGGCTTGTCGGTCTCACCGCGGCGGTGGTGTATCTTTTGTACAAGAGCCTCTCATAGCGGCCCACGGCCCGATTAGCGGTATGGCGTCCGTTTCGCGCCATAGCGGGTCGATCCGTCGGGCCGTGGTGTTTGCTGGCGGCGGGCACGCTCGGGCCATGTGGCGCACGGGCGGCGAGTGGTTGAACCGGGAGGAAGGAAAATGAAGATCGCAATTGTCGGATCCCGTTACTTCGGCGCACAGGTGTTCGAAGCCCTGCGCAAGGAGGAAGGGGTCGAGTTTTCGAGCGTGGTGGCGCCGGCCGCAGACGACCGGCTGGCGCTCGCGGCACAGGCGGCGGGGATCAAGGTCCACGTGCTCGAGAATCCGAAGATTGTGCCGGGAGAAGCCATTGCGGCGGGCACGGATTTGATCGTCGCTGCACACACGCACGCGCGCGTGAGCAACGAGGCGCTGGCCCACTCCCGTCTGGGTGGCGTCGGCTATCACCCGTCGCTCCTGCCGCGGCATCGCGGCATCGCGGCCGTGGAATGGACGATCCAGGAAGGCGACCCGATCGCGGGCGGCTCGGTCTATCACCTGGCCGACGGCTGGGACGCGGGCGCCATCGCCGCGCAGGACTGGTGCTTCGTGGCCAAAGGCGAAACGGCGCGCGAGCTGTGGGAACGTGCGCTGGCGCCGATGGGCCTCGAGCTCCTGGCCAAGGTGGTGCAGCACGCCCGGCTGCACGGCGCGCTGCCCGCCAAGGCGCAGGACCAGCGCTTCGCGACCAGGGCGCCAATGATCAAGAAGCCGGCGTAGCCCGGGCTATCGCGTGTCGAGCCACATCGTCCTCACCTCCCATCCGCTCGGACGCTCGGCGGGACAGTCCCCGCCGATACGCTGGGGCGCCGCCACGGCGGCCGAGCGCGGGCCGGTGGTGGCGAGCCTCACCAATCCGGCGCAGCGCAACGCGATCGGCACGCATTCGGGCGCGTACGCGCTCTACCGCGCCCTCGCCGTGGCGTCGGGACGACTCGACCGCGACCATCGGCCGGACCTGACGGACACCTCGCCGGCGGCAGCGATCGGCCCGCATCCGCAGTGGGCCGATCCGGACAAGATCGTGTCGCTCGATCCCTGGGGTCACATGGTCGCGGCGGCGTTCGCCGCCGAGCTTGCTGCGGGCATCGATCTGCGGCCGTCGATCGCCGTGACCAAGGCGCGGATCAACATGCCGGAAATGAAAGACGCGATCGCGGCGGGGCGACTCGTCCCGGACGGCACGGTCCTGCACGACAACGGTGACGTGCGCGTCACGAAAGCGGCGATCGACCCGGTCTGGCATCTGCCGGGCATGGCGCGGCGTTTCAAGGTCGCCGAAGGGCAGCTGCGGCGCGTGCTGTTCGAGCAGACGGCGGGAATGTTTCCCGAGCTCGTCACGCGGCCCGACCTGCACGTGTTCCTGCCGCCGATCGGCGGCATGACGCTCTATTTCTTCGGCGACGTGGCGAAGCTGGGCCGCTCCGATGCCAAGGTCGCCTGTCGCGTGCACGACGAGTGCAACGGCTCGGACGTGTTCGGTTCCGACATCTGCACCTGCCGCCCGTACCTCGCGCACGGCGTCGAGGTGTGCATCGAGATGGCGCAGCAGGGCGGCGTGGGCCTGGTCGTCTACAACCGCAAGGAAGGCCGCGCGCTGGGCGAGGTGACCAAGTTCCTCGTCTACAACGCGAGGAAGCGGCAGATCGGCGGCGACCGCGCGGCGACGTACTTCGAGCGCACCGAATGCGTCGCCGGAGTGCAGGACATGCGTTTCCAGGAGCTGATGCCGGACGTGTTCCACTGGCTCGGCATCGCGCAGATCGACCGCTGGGCGTCGATGAGCAACATGAAGCACGACGCGCTCACCAGCCAGGGCATCACCGTCGTCGAGCAGGTGCCGATCCCCGACGAGCTCATTCCCGCCGATGCGCGGGTGGAGATGGATGCCAAGAAGGCCGCGGGCTACTTTGCCCCGGCCGCCGCGGAACCCCTGGGTGTCGAGCTCGCCAAGGGTCGCGCGCTCGACGATTGATGAACGGCCCCCACGCTCTCTGCGTTCGCTGCCCCTGGGAACGTCACCCCAGCGCGGGCAAGCCCGCGCCTACGACACGGCGTTCCGCAACAAGCCGTGGGCGCGGGCTTGCCCGCGCTCGGACATGGTGCCGGACTCGCACCCCGCTGCAAGATTGCTGACCGCAGGGGCCGTGCGCACGCGATGCGCGCAGATCATGACTGCGGCGGAACGCGGGCAGACGCGGCATCTCGCGTGGCATCCCGAGCGGCTCCCCGCGACGGCGGCCTACGTAGCCGACACCATCCGCCAGCGCTATCCCGATCTCGACGTCCCCTACCACAGTCGCTGGCGCCATTTCGAGGCGGGCGGCGCGGACCGGTGGGCGCAGATTGCATCGGCGTTGACCGTCGATCGCGCCGAGCGCGCGCGCACGCGGATCGATCTCGCGATGACCAGCGTGCTGCTCGACGCCGGCGCCGGCCCTGCGTGGCGCTATGCGGATGCGGCGACCGGGACGGCCCTCGCGCGCTCCGAAGGGCTCGGCGTGGCGAGCCTGCGCCTGTTCGCGGCCGGCGCGTTCTCGTCGTCGACCGCCGCGCCGTGCCGGGCCGATGCGCGTGCGTTGGTCAAACTCGGCACCGCGACGCTCGCGCAAGGCTTCCAGGTCGCGGCGGACAATCCGCTCGTGGGCCTCGACGGACGGGCGGCACTGCTGCGCCGGCTGGGCGCGGTGGCGGCAGCCACGCCCGCGGTCTTCGGCGCGCCGGCGCGGCTCGGCCATCTCTACGATTACCTCGTCGCGCATGCGCGCGGGGGCGCGATCACCGCCGGATTCCTGCTCGCCACGCTGCTGCGCGCGCTGGGCCCGGTGTGGCCGCCGCGGCAGGTGCTGGACGGCGTGGCGCTCGGTGACTGCTGGCGGCATCCGGCGGCCCGTGGGGCGAATCCGGCCGATCCCACCGGTGGTTACGTCCCCTTCCACAAGCTCACGCAGTGGCTCGCGTATTCGCTGCTGGAGCCGCTGGAAGAGGCCGGGCTCGCCGTGACCGGCCTCGACGAGCTGACGGGGCTGCCCGAGTATCGCAACGGCGGTCTTCTGCTCGACCTCGGCGTGCTCGTGCCGCAGGATGCCGGTTTCCTGCAGCGGACGCATGCGGTCGGCGACGAGGCCGTCGTCGAGTGGCGCGCGCTGACGGTGATCGCGCTCGATCGCATCGCCGAGGCGGTGCGCGAAGTGCTCGGCGTCTCGGCGCAGGCATTCCCGCTCGCCCGCGTGCTCGAAGGCGGCACCTGGGCCGCCGGCCGGCGCATCGCCGCGGAGCGCCGCGAAGGCGGCACCCCACCGGTGTCCATCGACAGCGATGGCACCGTCTTCTGATCTCCCTCCAACGCAACGATCGAGGCTATCCCATGCCGGACATGCTCACCGTAGTCGGCCATCCGCTGATCCTGCACAAGCTCACCCACATGCGCCGCAAGGACACGTCGACGGAGACATTCCGCCGCCGCCTGGGCGAGATCGCGCAACTGCTCGCCTACGAAGTGACGCGTGACCTGCCACTCGAGCAGGTGGAGATCGAGACGCCGCTGGTGAAGATGAAGGCGCCGCAGATCAGCGGCAAGAAGCTCTGCCTCGTGTCGATCCTCCGGGCGGGCAACGGGATGCTGGACGGCATGCTGGAGATCCTTCCCGCCGCGCGCGTGGGCCACGTCGGCCTCTACCGCGATCCGGCCACGCTCGTTCCCGTCGAGTATTACTTCAAGGTGCCCGAGGACATCGCCGACCGGCTGGTCATCGTCGTCGACCCGATGCTCGCCACCGGCCACTCCGCGGTCGCGGCGCTGAACCGCCTCAAGGAGGCCGGCGCCGTGACGATCAAGTACGTCTGCCTGCTCGCGGCCCCGGAGGGCATCGCGGCGTTCAAGGCAGGGCACCCGGATGTGCCGCTCTTTACCGCCGCGGTCGACGACCACCTCAACGAGCACGGCTACATCATTCCGGGCCTGGGGGACGCCGGCGACCGGCTCTTCGGCACCAAATAGGCGCTGCCGCTGCCGCTCAACAGTCCCCGCGCCACCGCCGTCAACAGGGCGCTGATCTCCGTCCGGCAATGGCAGGTTGTGGCCTCGAGAACTTGTTTGCATGCTTATTACAATTCGCGCCCGCTTCGTATAACATATGGAACAGTTATACGGAGGTGACGGCGGTGAACTTCAACATCTACCTCGACGACGAAACCGGTCAGCTGCTCAATCAATTGGCCAAGCAGGCTGGCGAAAGCCGGAATGCACTGGTTCGCCAGGCGGTGAGCGATTGGCTGAACCGACATGGCAAACCCCAGTGGCCTGATGAAGTGCTTGCCTTCAATGGTATGGCCGGCATGCCGCGATTTGAAGGGAGCAGAGACAGGCTCAGGCGGCCAGTTTCCGATCCGCTGGCATGAAGTATCTGTTCGATACCTGCACGGTCTCTGATTTCGTCAAAGGCCAGCCAAATGTGCTGGCGCGCGTCAAGGCGACATCGCCGACCCTGATAGCCGTATCAGCAATTACACGCATGGAGGTCGATTATGGCCTCGCGCTCAATGCCGAAAGGGCCAGGAAGCTCACCTCGGTGCTTGAGGCCTTTTTTTCAAGCATCGCCACACTGCCGTTCGATGAAGCCGACGCCCAAGCCGCTGCCGCCATCCGTGCTGCGCTTACGACAACGGGACAGCCTATTGGAGCTTACGACGTGCTGATCGCCGGAACGGGAATGGCGCGGGGGCTGGTGGTGGTCACTTCGAATGTAGGTGAGTTCAAGCGGGTGAGTGGATTACAGGTCGAGGACTGGCGATGATCCGAAATTGGACGCATGACGTGACGGCCAAGAATGCTGCGGCGCGGCGCAAATTCTCGATAAAATGCGGGATCTGCGCGGCCTTGCGCCGCTCCGATGTGCCCTCGCCGTGAGAGCGGCCGACCGACCCGAAGTTTTCCCACGAAAGGATTGACCCCATGAACATTGCGCAAAGCACAAGAAGAATGCT
>CAYGYQ010000106.1:0-2086 GCA_964354035.1 uncultured Bordetella sp. | reverse complement strand
GTGTTCGACAATTACATCCAGGAGCCCGCGTACCTGTCCGGGATGATCGCCGGCGGCATGACCAAGTCGAACGTCATCGGCATGGTCGGCGGCTATCCGATTCCGGAAGTGAACCGCCTGATGCACGCCTTCATGGAAGGCGCGAAGGAAACCAATCCCAAGGTGAAGTTCTCGATCAGCTTCATCGGCTCGTGGTTCGATCCGCCCAAGGCGAAGGAAGCCGCGTTCGCGATGATCGACAAGGGTGCCGACGTGATGTACGCCGAGCGCTTCGGCGTCTCGGACGCCGCGAAGGAAAAGGGCAAGCTCGCGATCGGCAACGTCATCAACACGCAGGACAAGTACCCGGAGACCGTTGTCGCCTCGGCGCTGTGGAACATGGAGCCGACGGTGGACCGCGCGCTGAAGGCGGTCAAGGACGGCAAGTTCAAGGCGGAGGACTACGGCACGTACTCGACGATGAAGTACAAGGGCTCCGAGCTGGCGCCGCTCGGCACGTTCGAGAAAAAGGTACCCGCCGATCTCGTGAAGAAGGTCAAGGACAAGGAAAAGGCGATCCTCGACGGCAAGTTCACGGTCAAGGTCAACGACGCCGAGCCGAAGTCGACGCTGTAGACGCGTCCCTGGAATCCACCGTTCTCACGCTGTCGGGCATCACCAAGCGCTTCGGCGCGCTGGTGGCGAACGACGACGTGTCGCTCGAACTGGCGGAGGGCGAGGTGCTCGCGCTCCTGGGCGAGAACGGCGCCGGCAAGTCGACGCTGGTGTCGATCCTGTTCGGCCATTACGTCGCGGACGAAGGGACGATCACGGCGTTCGGGGCCCCGCTGCCGCCGGGCGATCCGGCGGCGGCACTGGCCGCCGGCATCGGCATGGTCCACCAGCACTTCACGCTGGCGGACAATCTCACGGTGCTCGACAACATCCTGATCGGCACCGAGTCCCTGTGGCAGCCGTTCTCGCGCCGCCGCGCCGCGCAAGCGCGGGTGCGGGAAATCGCGGGGCGCTTCGGCCTCGCCGTGAACACCCGCGCGCGCGTCGGCGAACTCTCCGTGGGCGAACGGCAGCGGGTGGAAATCCTGAAGGCGCTCTACCGTGGCGCGCGCATCCTGATCCTCGACGAGCCCACGGCGGTGCTGACGCCGCAGGAGAGCAGCGATCTCTTCGCGACGCTGCGCGAGCTCGTGACCGAGGGCCTGTCGATCATCTTCATCAGCCACAAGCTGGACGAGGTGCTGGCGGTGTCCGACCGGATCGCCGTGCTGCGCAACGGCCGGCTCGTGGCCACGCGGGCGGCGCGTGGGACGACGAAGGGCGAGCTCGCGGAGTTGATGGTCGGGCGTGCGGTGGTGATGCCGACGCGCGCGCGCCGCGCGACCGGGGCGACGGTGGTTGCGGTCAATGCAGTGCACGCGCGCGACGCGCGCAACCACGCGCTCCTCGACGGTGTCGACCTGACCGTCGCTGTGGGAGAAATCGTCGCGATCGCCGGTGTGGCCGGCAATGGCCAGCAGGCGCTGGCGGAGTTGCTGTCGGGAACGCTCGCGCCGGAGCGCGGGACAGTGACGCTCGCCGGTCGGGCGATGTCCGCGCAGCCGCGGGCGTGGGTCGCGGCGCGGGTCGCGCGGATTCCGGAGGATCGCCACGCAGTGGGCGTGGTCGGCGATCTCGCCGTCTGGGAGAACGCGATCGCGGAGCGGCTGCGCACCCCCGCGTTCACGCGCGCGGGCATCGTGCGGCGCGCGGCGGGACGGGCGCACGCGCAGGACCTCGTGCGGCGTTTCGACGTGCGCTGCTCCGGCATCGACGTCCTCGCGCGTGCGCTGTCCGGCGGCAACATGCAGAAGCTGATCCTGGGCCGTGCGCTGTCGGTGGCCGCCGGCGCAACGCCGGCGCTCATCGTCGCCGATCAGCCGACATGGGGGCTCGACATCGGCGCGGTGGCGTACGTGCATCAGTGCCTGCTCGATGCGGCCGCCGCGGGCGCGGCAGTCCTGCTCATTTCCGAGGACCTGGACGAGATCTTCGCCATCGCCGACCGGATCGGCGTGATGTACCACGGGCGGCTCTCGCCGCTGCGGCCGGC
>CAYGYQ010000105.1:0-11477 GCA_964354035.1 uncultured Bordetella sp. | reverse complement strand
CGTGGTCATCGTCGGCGGCGGCGGCCACGGGCTCGCCACCGCCTACTACCTGGCGAAGGAGCACGGCATCGCCAACGTCGCGGTGCTGGAGAAGGGATGGATCGGCGGCGGCAACACCGGGCGCAACACGACGATCGTGCGCTCCAACTACCTGTGGGACGAGGCGACGCACCTGTACGAGAAGTCGATGAAGCTCTGGGAAGGGCTTTCCCAGGACCTCAACTTCAACGTGATGTTCAGCCAGCGCGGCGTGCTGAACCTCGGCCACACGCTGCAGGACATGCGCGACATCGCGCGCCGTGTAAACGCCAACCGGCTGAATGGCGTCGACGGCGAGCTGCTCGACGCGGCGCAGGTGAAGGCGATGGTGCCGATCATCAACGACTCGCCGCGCGCGCGCTACCCGATCCTCGGCGCTTCGCTGCAGCGGCGCGGCGGGACGGCCCGGCACGACGCGGTGGCGTGGGGTTTTGCCCGCGGCGCCGACGCGCGCGGCGTCGACATCCTGCAGAACTGCGAGGTCACCGGTATCCGTCGCGACGGCGCGCAGGTGGTCGGCGTGGAAACGAGCCGCGGCTTCATCAGGGCGCGCAAGGTCGGGGTCGTGGCCGCGGGCAATTCCAGCGTGCTCGCGGCGATGGCCGATCTGCGCCTGCCGATCGAGAGCCATCCGCTGCAGGCGCTGGTATCGGAGCCGATCAAGCCCGTGCTCCACACGGTGGTGATGTCGGGCGCCGTCCACGGCTACATCAGCCAGTCGGACAAGGGCGATCTCGTGATCGGCGCCGGCATCGACGCCTACACCGGGTACGGCCAGCGCGGCAGCTTCCCCGTCATCGAAAGCGCGCTCGCGGCCATCGTCGAGCTGTTTCCGGTCTTCAGCCGCGTGCGCATGAACCGCCAGTGGGGCGGCATCGTCGACGTCTGCCCGGACGCCTGTCCCATCATCGGGTTGACCCCGGTCAAGGGCCTCTATTTCAACTGCGGCTGGGGCACGGGCGGATTCAAGGCCACGCCCGGATCGGGCTGGGTGTTCGCGCACACGATCGCCCAGGACCGGCCGCACGAACTCAACGCCGCGTTCTCCATCGACCGGTTCTTCACCGGTCGCCTGATCGACGAGCACGGCGCGGCCGCGGTCGCGCATTGAACGTACGGACGCGCCGACGATGCTGCTGATCGAATGTCCCTGGTGCGGCCCGCGCGAGCAGAGCGAGTTCTCCTATGGCGGCGAGGCGCACATCGCGCGGCCGACCGACACGGAAGCGCTGACCGACGCGCAGTGGGGCGATTACCTGTTCATGCGCAAGAACCCGCGCGGGGCGCACCTCGAGCAGTGGCTGCACGCGTTCGGCTGCCGGCGGTGGTTCAACGTTCGCCGCGACACTGTCACCTATCGCATCACCGCCGTCTACAAGCCGGGCGATGCGGCGCCGGGGCACGACGCATGACGCAAAGCTGCCGCTTGCCCGCCGGCGGCCGCATCGACCGCCGCACGCGGCTCGCATTCACCTTCAACGGCAGGCGCTACGAGGGCCACGCCGGCGACACGCTTGCCTCCGCGCTGCTCGCCAACGGGGTCAGCGTGGTCGCGCGGAGCTGGAAATATCACCGGCCGCGGGGCATCGTCGCCTGCGGCGCGGAGGAGCCCAACGCGATCGTGCAGCTCGAAACCGGCGCCGGCACGGTGCCGAACGCGCGCGCGACCGAGGTGGAGCTCTACGACGGCCTCGTCGCGAGCAGCGTGAACGCGTGGCCGAGCGTCGATTTCGACGTGATGGCGTTCACGGGACTCTTCGCGCGCTTCATGCCGGCCGGTTTCTACTACAAGACGTTCATGTGGCCGAAATCGTTCTGGATGAAGTACGAGCACTTCATCCGCAAGGCGTCCGGCCTGGGCACTTGCCCCATCGAGCCGGACCCCGACCATTACGACAGGATGAACGCCCACTGCGACGTGCTGGTTGTGGGCGGGGGGCCCGCCGGACTCGCTGCGGCGTGGGCGGCGGGCAGGACCGGCGCGCGCGTCATCCTCGCCGACGAGCAGTGCGAATTCGGCGGCAGCCTGCTCGCGCACCGTGACGTTGCCGCCGTCACCGCGGATCCGGCGGCCGACGGCGTGATCGACGGCGCGACGCCGATGGCGTGGGTGGCGCAGACCGTCGCCCAGCTGCAGGCGATGCCCGAGGTGCGGCTCCTGCCGCGCAGCACCGTGTTCGGCTACCACGACCACAACTTCCTGACGATCGCCGAGCGCCGTACGGAACATCTGCCGCCGGGAGAGCGCAAGGGGCCGCGCGAGCGCGTGTGGCGCGTGCGCGCGAAAGAGGTCGTGCTGGCGACGGGCGCCACGGAACGCCCGCTCGTCTTCGGCAACAACGACCGGCCGGGCGTGATGCTGGCCTCGGCCGTGTCCACCTTTCTCAACCGCTATGGCGTGGCGCCCGGCAGGCGCGCCGTCCTGTTCACCAACAACGACAGCGCGTATCGCACCGCGCTCCGCCTCGCCGCCGCGGGCATCGCGGTCGCGGCAGTCGTCGACGCGCGCCGGGCGCCGAAGGGCGAGTTGCCCGAGCGCGTGCGCAAGGCGGGCATCGAGGTGATCGCCCACGCGGTTGTCGTCGATACGCGCGGCACGAGGCGCGTCAGCGCCGTGGACGTCATGGCGCTCGATACCCAGGGCGTCATTGCCGCCGGGCCGGTGCGCACGCTGCCGTGCGACCTCGTGGCGATGTCTGGCGGCTGGAGCCCCGTTGTCCACCTGCATGCGCAAGCAGGCGGTCGCCCGCGCTTCGATCCCGTCAAGGCGTGCTTCGTGCCGGGAACCCCGGTGCAGGCCGAATGTTCCGCCGGCGCCGCCAACGGCAGCTTCGCGCTGCACGCGTGCCTCACCGAAGGCGTCGCCGCGGGCACCGACGCCGCGCGCCGCGCGGGTTTTAGTGCGCGCCACGCGGCGTGGACGCCGACCGTCGACGACGCCGTCGAGGAGCCGCTCGCGCCGCTGTGGGTGGTGCCTTCGCCGCGCGGCATCGAACGCGGGCCGAAGCAGTTCGTCGACCTGCAGAACGACGTCGCCGCCTCGGACATCGTGCTCGCGGCGCGCGAAGGTTACCAGTCGATCGAGCATGTCAAGCGGTACACGGCGCTTGGCTTCGGCACCGACCAGGGCAAGCTCGGCAACGTCAACGGCCTCGCGATCCTCGCGCAGGCGCTGGGCAACGACATCGCCAGTACGGGCACGACGACCTTCCGCCCCAACTACACGCCGGTGACGATCGGGGCGATCGCCGGCCCGGATCTCGGCGATCTGTTCGACCCCGTGCGCAAGACCGCGCTGCACCAGTGGCACGAGCAGCACGGCGCGCTGTTCGAGAATGTCGGCCAGTGGAAGCGGCCGTGGTACTTCCCCAGACCGGACGAGGATCTGCACGCTGCCGTGGCGCGCGAGTGCCTCGCCACGCGCAACGGCGTCGGGATCATGGACGCGTCCACGCTGGGCAAGATCGACATCCAGGGACCGGACGCCGCGACGCTCCTCGACTGGGTGTACACCAACGCGTGGGGCAAGCTCGGCGTCGGCCGCTGCCGCTACGGCCTCATGCTCGACGAGAACGGCATGGTGATGGACGACGGCGTCACGACCCGCCTCGCCGACGAGCACTTCCTGATGACGACCACGACGGGTGGCGCCGCGCGCGTGATGGGGTGGCTCGAGCGCTGGCTGCAGACCGAATGGCCAGAGCTCGAGGTCTACCTCACGTCGGTCACCGATCACTGGGCGACCGCGAGCGTGGCGGGGCCGCGCAGTCGCGATGTCGTGCGTGCCGTGTGCGCGGGCATCGACTTCTCGCCGGCGGCATTTCCGTTCATGGCCTGCCGTGAGGGAACGGTCGCGGGCGTGCCGGCGCGCGTGATGCGGATCAGCTTCTCCGGCGAGCTCGCCTACGAGATCAACGTCTGCGCCAACGAGGCGCGGCACGTCTGGGAAGCGCTGCTGGCGGCCGGCGCGAAATACGGCATCACGCCCTACGGCACCGAGACGATGCACGTGCTGCGCGCCGAGAAGGGATTCGTCATCGTCGGGCAGGACACCGACGGCTCGGTGACGCCTGTCGATCTCGGCATGGACTGGATCGTCGCCAAAGGCAAGGACTTCCTCGGCCGCCGCTCGCTGTCGCGCGCGGACACCGCACGCGGCGATCGCAAGCACCTCGTGGGACTCCTGACCGACGACCCGAAGGCCGTACTGCCGGAGGGCGGGCAGATCGTCACCGACCTGCGCGCGCGGCCGCCGGTGCCCATGCACGGCCACGTTACGTCGAGCTACTTCAGCGCCTGCCTCGAGCGGTCGATCGCGCTGGCGCTCGTGCAGAATGGCCGCCACCGCATCGGCGAAAAGGTGCACGTACCCATGCCCGATGGGCGCGCGATAGCCGCGGTGATCGCCAAGCCGGTGTTCCTCGATCCCGAAGGGGCACGCCAGAATGTCTGATTTCATCCTCCGCGAAAGCCCGCTCGCGCACTTCAAACTCGGGGCACGCGCCACGTATTCCCCGGGCCACGCCGGGGTCATCGCGCGGGAACACCCATTTCTGGGCCACCTCAATCTGCGGGGCAACGCGAAGGATCCGCGCTTCGTCGGCGCCGTGAGCGACGTGCTCGGCGACGGCCTGCCGCTGGTCGCCAACACCGTCACCGACGTGCAGGGCATCACGATGTACTGGCTCGGCCCCGACGAGTGGCTGATCGTGACGCCGGGCGAGCGCAAGGCAGGCGTCGACGGCGAGTTGCGCAAGGTGCTGGCGGGGCTGCGTGTCGCCGTCACCGACGTGAGCGGGGGGCAGACGGTGCTGCAATTGCACGGCCCGCACGTGCGCGATGTGCTGGCGAAGGGCTGCCCCATCGATCTGCATCCGCGCGCATTCTCCATCGGCCAGTGTGCGCAGAGCCATCTCGCCAAGGCGCCGATCCTCATTGGCCAGATCGAGAACCAGCCCTATTTCGAGCTCATCTTCCGCCGCAGCTTCGCCGATTATCTGTGGACATGGCTCGAGGGCGTCGCGGCCGAATACGGGCTGGAGGTCGCGGCGTGAAGGGGGATGCCGGCGAAGGAGCGCGCGCGGCCGGCATTGCGCTCTTCGATCTCGACTACACGCTGCTGGGCGGCGACGCGACCTACGAGTGGATTCATTTCCTGATCGGGCAAGGCGCGCTCGATCGCGCGTCCTTTGCGGCCGAGCTCGAGCAGTTCTATGTCGACTACCGCGAAGGCACGCTCGACATCCGCGATTTCCTGCACTTCGACTTCCGCGCGCTGTCGAGCCATCCCCGGGCGCAGATGGAGGAGTGGCGCGAGCAGTATGTGGCCCAGGTCATTGCGCCGATCCTTCTGCCCAAGGCGCGCGAACTCATCGCCTCGCACGAAGCGCGCGGCCACCTGACCGTGATCGTCACCGCGGCCAACAGCTTCATCACCACCCCCATCGCCGGCATGTACGGCGTGCCGCACCTCCTCGCCAGCGATCCGGAGATCGTCGACGGCGAATTCACCGGCCGCATCGAAGGCGTCCCGTGCTTCCACGAGGGAAAGTTCATCCGGCTCAAGACTTGGCTCGCCGATCGCGGCCAGGCCTTGCCGGACTTCGCGGAGAGCTACTTCTACGGCGATTCGCAGAGCGACGTGCCGCTGATGGAGAGGGTCACGCATCCGGTCGTGGTAAGTCCTGACGAAGCGCTCGCACGGCTCGCGCGGGAGCGCAACTGGCCGGTCATTTCGCTGCGCTAGAGCACGCCGCGGGCTCGAGACGGTATTTCCGGCCCCGGTCCGCCGAAATCGGGCCCGTGCGCGGCATAAGGTAAAATGCGCGGTCCGGAGAGGTGGATGAGCGGTTTAAGTCGCACGCCTGGAAAGCGTGTTTAGGTTAATAGCCTAACGCGGGTTCGAATCCCGCCCTCTCCGCCATATACCCTATTCCCGCACGTTCCCGCAGCATCCCACGAAGCCCCGTAACAGGGGCTTTTTTTATTTCTAGCCAAAGGCTTACGCTTCCCTGTTGCGCCCGCCCTGGTCCATGTGCGCGACCGGAGCGGCATGGCGCGGCCGATCAGGCGGTATTGCGCTGGCGCCAGTCCTCGATCTGTTCGATGCAGGCGTCCGCGTCGGAAATGTCCGCGTAGCGCCTTGAGATATCGCGCAGGTTGTCCTGGTGCGGGCGCTCGTCGTGATCCCCAACACAGTCCTCCGGCACGATGGTGCGGAAGCGGTGACTGAAGCTGTCAATGACGGAAGCGCGGATGCATCCACTGGTGACGCAACCGGTGACAATCACAGTGTCCACACGTTGTTTGACGAAGTACGACGCAACCGTGGTGTCGAAGAAGATCGAAGCACCTGTCTTGCAGATCTTGATATCGTAATCAGGATCATAGATGCGCGGGTCGAGTTCGGTGCACGGATGTCCATGGATGAAGGTCTCGCGCACAGCCTTGACCTTCCAGTAGGGCATTTCGCCCTCGTTCAGGTAGGACGTGTAGCAATTGGCGATGGGGACGCCGCACTTGCGGGCCTTTTCGAGCAGGCGCTGCGTGTTCTCCACGCCGCGCATTACCAGCGGCGCGCCACCCAGGGCGTACTGCGGGTCCGTGAACCCCACCTGGTAGTCGACCACCACGATGCCGGGCTTGTGGCCGAATCCAATAGGGAGCTGTGCGTAGCTGCGCTGTTCATAAACGTCTGCCATGGTGGGTTCCTGTTGTTGCTGGGGCTCGTCATCATAGCCCAGGCACGGCGTGCAGCAATGCCATGCCCCCCAAGCGGAGCACAACCCCGCGCGGATCGCGCGCCGCCGACGCCCGGGCTGAACCGGTGCTTGGCAACCCATAGTAAAGGGGAGGGTGACACACGGGGCCGGTGGCCATTGGCCGCTGGGATTTGGTCGAGCGGTCGAGGTACGTTGGCTGAGTACCCGGCAGCACCTTCGGATCGCCAGGCGCAGGTCGCCTTGTCAACGGCTGCTCCCCGGCAAATTGAGATGTGAGGGTAACCGTCTGAAGCTCGCCGGTCGGAGACCCACAGCGTGCCGATTCGAGCAGCCGCTGGGCGAAGCACAGCAGTCATGTGGACGGGAACGGCCAGCAGATATCGTAGACGCGCCACTCGTCGCCAGGGAGCGGTCGGCCGTGCCAAGAACGGACGCTTAACCGATCGCATGAGCGGGCGTCCGATTACCACGAAGCGCATTGCAGTACCCAGCGGGGTTTCCCCCCCGGGGGCCGATATGGGGCGCGTGCCCGCTCAGTTGAGTCTCCACGCATATACCGGGCTATCGACATGTCGAACCAGAATGGCGACGTCGACATTGTCAAAGGAGGCAATTCGAAATCGTCCAAAGACATGCGACAAGTTCACCCCAAAGCACGAACGACCCGCTGCGTCGGCGATCGGCCTCAGGGTCCCGGATGCGGGTCGGTGTGCCTGCCAATTCCACTCCTCGAGCAGGCAGCGCGAAACGCGCTCAGGCGACGGCGCAATGGTGTACACGATTCCGTCGTCCACCGGGGAAAAGTACACGAGACGAGCGATGTTCGGCGCATATTCCAGCGCCGCAAATGGCTGCAGTCGCGGTTTTTGCCCGACCGATGTCAGGCAGACAATCTCCCGCGCCGGATCGGCCGGATTAAGCGCATGCAACTCGTCGCGAGCGTGTACCGATACGACGATGACGTCGCGCAATGGATGGATCTGCATGGCGTTGTGATTGGCGATCCCGGGGAGCTTGTTCGCGAAGTGTTCGGTCCAGCGCCCGTATGTTCCATTTCCGTTGTCGCCATCGGGATGGAAGCCGATGAAGGCATTGCCGCCGCCATCGTCGCCAGCATGTCCCCAGAGCAGACGCCGTGAATCGTCCCAGGTTGTCCAACCCCCGGAATTGAGAATTGCCGTGGGATGCTTTGGCCCTCGTCGCCAGCGCATGGTTTCGAGATTGAAGAGATGGGGTATCGCGACAGCTTTGACGAATCTGCCCAGCTCCGTCTGACCCTTCAGCAGAATGTAGTCGTTACCGATCGGGTCGTATTGGACGTACCCATAGGTATGCGGCGGAAGCGGCGAGCCGTCCGGATACAACGAGTCGGGGTATGTCGCGCCGGCACCGTAATCGCGGTCACCACCACCGATGTACCCGTCGGAGATCCTCCTCCACTCCCTGGAGGCGAGATCGAAGGCGTGAACATCGGACCCGAAATAGTCGTTGTGCCCACCTCCGAACAAGATCATCGATCCGCTGGCGCCAAATCGCGACGCGTACACGGCGCCGTTCCATCCCTCGGTGATCGCGCTGAAACCTGCGATGCCGTGCCAAGGTGACTTGGGATTGCGGCCCATGATCCGCCGCAATTTCTCCTTCAGCGTGCGCGGTGGATTCAGGCGCGGATCGCGTGCCGGATCGCCGTCAACCAGATACCGAGTCCCAGGTTGCGTGGGCCGGAGACCGAGGTCCGGGCGATCACCGGAGATCGCATACCAGCAATTCCGGTTCATCTGCTCGAGCCACGGAGGGGGCGCGGGTGGCATTGTTCAAATTGTCCGGTCTGTGGCGTGTAGTGGGTGAGGTAAGCCCGTCCAGCCGACTTGTGGAAAAGCCTGAGGATCGCGCAGTTCACCCTTTCAAGACAAGGGTCCGTCCTCGAGTAGCCTGGTCCCGAAGCGGTGCCTTAGCGTGACCCGTGTTCAGCAAATTGAGATGCGCCAATTACCGGCCGCTCATGGCCGTTCTCGCTCATTGGCTTGAACTGTCGAACTCGGCCGGTTTGTGCTGGCATATCCGCGCCACTTCGAGCACATCGCGCCAATTTCGCGGGCGCAAATTACTGCCATTGACCGCGTTCAATCAGGAAGTCGACGGCAGCGGCGAAGAATCGCGCAATCGCCGAGTCGCCTGCATACTCGTCGTGCAGCGCGATCGCCGCACTGATTGCGACTACATCTTCGGACGGGTCGATTGCTTCATCCGGTGGCGCCAGGTGGAAGTCGAATCCTTTTCGACGATTCTCTTCCCAGTCAGCCGCGTGTTCAATCCAGCCCAGTAACGCCATGGAAGGTGTGGGTCGCAGCAAGATGTAGCGAACAGCACCTCCAATTCGTCGTCCGCAAGTTCGGCAAGGACGCCGCGGACATCGGCTAGCGGGTCGCGCATGGCAGGATTATTACACTTGCGGGCCGACCGGCACGAGACCATGGCCAAGGGGCTGAGGCGCTCAAGACGCCATTCCGGTCGCATTCGTGTGTTCCAGACGCAGCGGGTTCCGGGATGCTGTTTGTTGACGCAGCCCCAGTCCGCCCATGTAGAGTGAGGCTATGGTTCCGCAGACACGCTACGCGCGCAGCGGCAAGGCAAATGGAGCCTCGCTCAACTGGGTTGTGGTTGCCGCGCTCGCGGCGGGGTCGGGGTCGGGGCCGCGCATCGCCTCGCCCGACGCATCGCGCCGCCGGCGTCCGGGCTTGCAACACCCAAACCAGCGCTATTTCGGCGACGGATCGAGTTTCGGCGCGAGTTGCGCCTTCCAGTCGACCGGCCCGGTCTCGAAGCGCCGCTTCAATTGGGCCAGCGACCACGCATTGCCGCCCTGAAACATCCTGTAGAGTTCGTCGAAGCCCGGTCCCGGGCCATAGCCCACGCCCGACATCACGATCCTCGTGGATGCAGGTCCGATCGGCACGAACTCGACCACCGACACCACCTTCGCGAAGAGATCGGGGTTGGGGAAGTCAGGCGGCGCCTGCACATTGCGGAACACCACCAGGCGCTCCGGCAACCACGCGATGAACTGGTTCCTGATGTTGCCGCGATCGCCGGGCTTCGCGTCCAGCCGGTAAGCCGTTTCCATGACGGCGCCCACGCGCGGCTCGCCCACCGCGAAGGGCACGGCCCACGTCTTCCATCCCTCGGCCGTCGCAAACGCGGCAAACGCATCCTTGGCTGATGCCGGCACGACGATGGCAAGCTGCAGCGTGCGATCGCCGTTGGCTTCCGTGAACGACGAGTCGACCACGTCGGGGAACCCCGGCACCGCGCCCCGTGCAGGCAGCGTGGCAAAAAGCAGCATCAGCGCCAGCATCCATCGTGATCGTCCATTTCGCATCGCGTGCTCCTTTCGCAGGTGTCGCGTCATCCCGAGAATCATCCTGATTGCCTGCAGGCGAGGCTGCAGCCTCGCCTGCAGGTGTTCCGGAGCCCATGTCCGTCAGATGATCCGCAATCGCGCTCCATGACGCAAGCTTGTCCGCCAACGATAGCGTGTACGCAGGGCTGGTGGACGGCAACGCGAGCGTTGCATACCCGGCCGCCTGCCATTCCGGCGCAGCCCGCGCCACCACCACCACCACCGTACTCCTTGAGCGCCATGACCAACTCCTCCGCCGGACCGTTCCGCGTCGAACGGCTGCGCTGCTGCGGATCGAATGGCCGGGTTGGGTCGCACTGGGACCGTTGAGGATCTGGCCGAGTGCAGCCACAACTCGTGGTTCAGTAGTGTGGCTCGCTGCGTCGGGTAATGCCGGTTGACTCTTCCAAGGGCTTTGGAATTGCCTCGCTCTGGGCGGTCCCGGATAATGCGCCCCTGCTCCCAGTGATTTTTTTTGTCTTTCGGCCAAGCCCGCGCTATCTAAACTTTAGGAGACTCCATGCTTGCAATTCGTCCCCTCGATACAAAGGTGCCGATCAACGATCAACTCGGCGGCAACCTGTCGCCCGTTATTCTTATCAACGTGTTCACGGTCGATCCTGTCGATGTGGATGCGTTACTCAAGGCGTGGGAGCACGATGCCAACTGGATGAAGCGACAGCCCGGCTACATTTCCACTCAATTGCACCGGGGAATCGCGGGCAGTTGTGTGTTCCTGAACTATGCGGTGTGGGAATCGGTTGCCCATTTCCGGGCGGCATTCACGCATCCGGAGTTTGCTCGCGCGCTCGACGCCTATCCATCCAGTGCGGTCGCGCAGCCACACCTGTTCAGCCGTGTCGCCGTGCCCAACCTCTGCGCAGCTTGAGGACTGCCTGAATCCACTTCTGGTGGGTGGCACAACATCTGCAGCGGTCGACAAGCGCCCGGCGTCCGGGAACAACATGAGACTCCTTTCACTCAACAAAGGAGCGACTCATGGATACCGCCACGAAGACCGAACGGCGCGCAGTACCGTGGAACAAGGGCAAGCTGCTTGGCCAGAAGCCCCCACTGAAGCTGAAAGAGATCTGGGCAATCCGGATTCGGCTGCAACTGGATCATCGAACGCGGGAACTCGCGTTGTTCAACCTCGCCATCGACAGCAAATTGCGCGGCTGCGATCTGGTGGGCCTCCGCGTCCACGATGTGGTCCAAGGCAGAGGGGTCGTGCCGCGGGCGATGGTCATGCAGAAGAAGGCCCAGCGCCCGGTCCAGTTTGAGATCACCGAGCAAACACGCGACGCGGTCGCGGC
>CAYGYQ010000104.1:3072-11528 GCA_964354035.1 uncultured Bordetella sp. | reverse complement strand
CGCGAGTGGGTGACGATGGCGGTGAGCGATACCGGCATCGGCTTGACCCCCGAGCAGATGGGCAAGCTCTTCCAGGACTTCGTCCAGGCCGATGCCTCGACCACCCGCAAGTACGGCGGTACGGGGCTCGGCCTGGCGATCAGCCGGCGCTTCTGCCAGATGATGGGCGGCGACATCACGGTGACGAGCGAGGCGGGCAAGGGCTCCACCTTCACCATAAGGCTGCCGGCCGAAGTCGGGGCGGTGCAGCCGGCTGCTACGATCAAGGATGCCGTTGCCGCCCGGTCCGGTGCGGGAGCCCCCGGTGCGCCGACGATCCTGGTGGTGGACGACGATCCGACCGTGCGCGAGGTCATCGAGCGGCATCTGACGCGCGAGGGTTTTGCGGTGGTGACCGCCAGTGGCGGCCAGGAGGGACTGCGCCTGGCGCGCGAGCTGCACCCCGCCGCGATCACGCTCGATGTGATGATGCCGGACCTCGACGGCTGGACGGTGCTGGCGGCGATCAAGGGCGATCCGGAGCTTGCGGACATTCCGGTGATTCTGGTGTCCATCGTGGACGAGAAGACCCGCGGCTACGCGCTGGGAGCCACCGACTACATGGTCAAGCCGGTCGATCGGGCGCAGCTTTCCAGCGTGCTGCGCAACATCTGCGGCGGAGTGGGCCGCCAGGTGCTGCTGGTCGACGACGACGACATGACACGGCGCGGCATGCGGCTGGCGCTGGAAAAGGACGGCTGGGAGGTCGGCGAGGCGGAGAACGGCCGGGTGGCGCTGGCGCGGCTGGCCGAAGCATGTCCCGACGTCATCATGCTCGACCTGATGATGCCGGAAATGGACGGCTTCGAGTTCCTGGTGGAGATGCGGGCCCGGGCCGAGTGGCGCGATATCCCGGTGCTGGTGGTGACGGCCAAGGACCTGACCGCGGAGGAGCGCGGCCGTCTCAACGGCGACGTGGCGCGCGTGCTGCAGAAAGGCAGCGCCGAGCTGGACGAGATGTTGAAGGAGATCAGCCGTGTGCTGCCCGGTTCGATCGAGCGCGGCCGCGGCAAAAAGGTGGTGGGGACAGCAGCATGAAGATCCTGTACGTCGAGGACAACGAGGACAACATCTACATGCTCGAGCGGCGGTTGAAGCGCGCCGGCTTCGACGTCGTGATCGCGCGCGACGGCGCCCAGGGCGTGGCGATGGCGGCAACCGAAATGCCCGCGCTGATCCTGATGGACATGGGCCTGCCGGTGCTCGACGGTGCGCAGGCGACCAGCCAGATCAAGGCCGCGCCGGAAACGAAGCACATCCCGGTGATCGCGCTGACGGCCAATGCGATGACCGGCGACCGGGAGAAAGCGCTGGCCGCGGGCTGCGACGACTTCGATACCAAGCCGGTGGAGCTGCCGCGTCTGCTCGGCAAGATCCAGGCGCTGGCGCCCGGGGCGCCGGGAGTGCAAACAGCATGACCCCGGCGGAGGCCGCGCTGCTCGTCGTCGACGACAACGAGGACAATCGCTACACCCTCACGCGCCGGTTGAAGCGCGAGGGCTATACCAACCTCACGACGGCCAATGACGGGCGGCAGGCGCTGGAACTGCTGCGGGCGCAGAAATTCGACCTGATGCTGCTCGACATCATGATGCCGGAGATGAACGGGTACGAGGTGCTCGAGCACCTGAAGGCCGATCCCGAGCTGCGGCATCTGCCGGTTATCATGATCTCGGCGGTCGGCGAGGTGGAGAGCGTGGTGCGCTGCATCGAGCTCGGCGCCGAGGATTACCTGCCCAAGCCCTTCGATGCGACGCTGCTCCGCGCACGGGTGGGCGCGAGCCTCGAGAAGAAGGCGCTGCGCGACGAAGTGCGCGACTGGAACAGGAAACTCGAAGAGCGCGTGCAGGAGCAGGTGGCGCAGCTCGACCGACTGGGCCGGCTGAAGGGTTTTTTCTCGCCGCAGCTCGCCGAGTCGATCATCAGCGGCGGCGGCGAGGACCTCCTGAAAACGCACCGCCGCGAAGTGGTGGTCGTCTTCCTCGACCTGCGCGGCTTCACCGCCTTCACCGACAGTTGCGAGCCCGAGGAGGTCATGGGGGTGCTCGGCGAATATCATCGCATGATGGGGCAGCTGATCATGGCCCACGAAGGCACGCTCGCGCACTTTGCCGGCGATGGCATCATGATCTTCTTCAACGACCCGATCCCGCTCGAGAAGCCGGCCGAGAATGCGATCGGCATGGCGCTCGAGATGCAGCGGCAATTCGCGCCGATGCGGGCGACGTGGAAGAAGCGCGGCTTCGATCTCGATCTGGGCATTGGCATTACCCAGGGCTACGCGACGCTCGGCGCGGTCGGCTTCGAGGGGCGCTGGGAATATTCGTGCATCGGCAGCGTCGCCAACCTGGCCTCGCGCCTTTGCAACGAGGCCAAGGGCGGACAGATCCTGATCAATCAGAAGACCTTGAACCGGATTGAAGATGTGGTGCAGGCCGAGCCGCTGGGCGATCTCCTGCTGAAGGGCATTGCGCAGCCGGTGCCGGTATTCAACATCACCGGCTTGAAGTCGTGACCGGGGGCGCCAGGTGCTAGAGCGCGACGTTGAGCTGTTCAATGACAGCCTTGAACGGTGTTCCCGCAGTCCCGAGTTTCTGCAGCGTTTCTATGCCCTGTTCCTCGCTTCGTCGGACGTGGTGGCGAGAAAATTCGAACACACCGACTTGCGCAAGCAGGCAAGAATGCTCAAGACATCGTTATACGTAATGATGTTGGCCAGCGGTGAAATCGAGCGCATCGCTCATCTGGAACGAATCGCCAAGCTCCACGGCCGAGCGGGGCTCGACATCCAGCCCGAACTCTATGATCTGTGGCTTGACCGGCTGGTGCAGGCCGTCGAGGAATTCGACTCGAAGTTCGACCCGGAAATCGAGACCGCCTGGAGGCGCGTGCTGCAGCCTGGAATCGAGTTCATGAAATCCAGGTACTGAGGCGCCGGCAAGACGCGCGCGCAAAGCAGCCACTGCGGCGTACACCCACCACGACGTTCCAACCGCAACCGTCCGCTCCGAGCGAGGGAGATACCCCTCGGCGCGGATACTCGTTACACTCACGGACGCCGGAAGGTCGAGCGCGCAAATGATCGTTGACGGGAATCTGCCATGACAAGAGCACTCTTGATCGAGCCCGACAAGTGCACGGGCTGCATGCAATGCGAGCTGGCCTGCGCGTGGGTCCAGACCGGCACGTTTGCGCCGTCACAGAGCCTGATCCGCGTCAGCGTATTCGACGAGGAGGCGAGCTACGCGCCGTACACGTGCCTGCAGTGCGACGAGGCGTGGTGCATGAATGCCTGCCCGGTGAACGCGATCGCGCTGGATCCGCAGACGGGGGCCAAGGTGGTCTTGGGCGAGCTGTGCATCGGTTGCCACCTGTGCACGATCGCCTGTCCGTTCGGCACCGTGTTCACGCTGCCGCAGTCCGACCGGGCCGCGAAGTGCAACCTCTGCGGCGGGCAGCCGGCGTGCGCCAGCGCCTGCCCGACGCAGGCCATCGTCTACGGCGAGTCGACGCAGCCAGGGCAGTGGCTCGAGTCCTGGGGTGCCAAGGTCCGGCGCAACCATGTCGACGCGTTCGGCGGGTAGCGAGCAAGGCACGAGGAGCGCAGGTTCACGCCACGCAACACGGAAGGAGCGAACGATGTCGGCACCCACGGGCAAGTTGCTGCGAGTCGATCTGACGAGCGGGCGGATCGCAGTCGAGGACATCCGGTCCGACTGGCTGCGCGACTACGTCGGCGGGCGCGGCCTGGCGGCGCGCTATCTCTACGAGGAGCTCGACCCGCAGACGGACCCGCTGGCGCCGGCCAACAAGCTGATCTTCGCGACCGGCCCGTTGACCGGCACCCCCGTGCCCTGTGGCGCGCGTTACATGGTCGTGACCAAAGGCGCGCTGACCAACGCGATCACCACGTCGAACTCGGGCGGTCACTGGGGTCCCGAGCTGAAGTTCGCCGGCTACGACATGGTGATCCTCGAAGGGCGCTCGCCCAAACCGGTGTACCTGTTCATCTACGATGACCACGTCGAGTTGCGGGATGCGTCGGCCTACTGGGGCCGGTTGGTCGGGGAGACCGAGGACGGGCTGCGGCGGGAGCTGGGGATTCCGGGCTTGCGGGTGGCGTGCATCGGCCCCGGCGGCGAGAAGCTGGTGCGCTTTGCCTGCATCATGAACGACAAGCACCGCGCGGCGGGGCGCAGTGGTGTCGGCGCGGTAATGGGCTCCAAGAACCTCAAGGCCATCGCGGTTCGCGGCACCGGCGGGGTCCGCGTGGCCGACCCGGCCGCGTTCATGCAGGCGGTATGGAAGATGCGCTCCGACATGCAGGACAATCCGGGCCGCATGTCGTTCACGGACCTCGGAACGGCCTCCACGATCGACATGACGCAGGCCATGGGCGGCCTGCCGACGCGCAACTTCCTCGAGGGACAGTTCGACCAGTACGAGAATCTCAACGGCACGACCGTCAAGGAAACCCGGATGGTCGCCAACAAGGCCTGCTTCGCCTGCACCATCGCCTGCGGCCGCGTGACTCGCCTGGGCGAGCATTCGGGCAAGTTTCTCGTCAACATGCACCCGCGCAACTGGAAGCCGGCGGGGGAGGGTCCCGAGTACGAGAACGCTTGGGCATTGGGCGCCGACTGCGGCGTGGGCGACCTCGATGCGGTGCTCAAGGCGAGCTGGCTGTGCAACGACCTCGGGATGGACCCGATCTCGATGGGCGCGTCGCTGGCGGCCGCGATGGAGCTCTACGAGCGCGGCGTAATCGGCGACGCGGAGGTCGAGTTGCCGTTGCGGTTTGGGTCGGCCGAAGCGCTGGTGCGGATGGTCGAAGCCACCGGCTATCGCGAGGGCTTCGGCAACGAAATCGCCGAGGGCTCGAAACGGATGGGCGAAAAGTTCGCGCACCCGGAAGTGTTCATGGGCGTGAAAGGCCAGGAGTTCCCCGCCTACGATCCGCGCGGCTTCCAGGGGATGGGTGTGGCCTACGCCACCTGCAACCGCGGGGCATGCCACCTCCGCGCGTGGACGCCCGGCATCGAAACTTCGGGCGAGATGGACCCGCACACGCCGGTGGGGAAGAGCGAGTGGGTGGTCCACGAGCAGAACCGCACCACGGCGCACGACAACACGGGCATCTGCATGTTCGTCGGCGGCTCGGGCGGGCCGCTCGAATCGCTGGTGCCCTGCACCGCTGCCGCCCGCGGCGTCGCCTATACGATCGACGATTTCGTGCGCATCGGCGAGCGCACCTGGAACCTCGAACGCCTGTTCAATCTCAAGGCGGGACTCACCAAGGCGGACGACACGCTGCCGCAACGGCTGCTGAAGGACGCGCACAAGAGCGGCCCGTCGGCCGGCGTCGTCGTCGATCTGGACGCGATGCTCCCCGTGTATTACCGCGAGCGCGGCTGGTCGGACGAAGGCGTGCCGACGCGCGCGAAGCTGGCCGAGCTGGGCCTGGCTTCCGCCTGACCCGGCGCCATCCATCCCCACCCACGGGCGCACATAACTTTTCGGGACCGAGACCATGCATCACGTCATCATTGGCGGCGGACCGGCCGCGACCAACGCGATCGAGACGATCCGGGAGTTCGACGGCGGCCAGTCGACCATCACGCTGCTGTGCGACGAGCCGGCGCACTCGCGGATGGCGCTGCCGTACTGGCTGGCGGGAACCATCCCCGAGGCGCATACGCACACCGGGGATGCCGCCTGCTTCGCGCGGCTCCAGGTCGCGACGCGGTTTGGCGTTCGCGTCGCCGCCGTCGATCCGCGCGGCAAGACCGTGACGCTCGCCGATGGCGGCAAGATCGATTTCGACAATCTGCTGATCGCCACCGGCTCGTCGCCGCTCGCTCCAATGATCCCCGGCGCCGATCTGCCGGGTGTCGAGCCACTGTGGTCGCTGGCCCACACGGAGCGCGTGCTGAAGTACGCCGGATCGCTGCAGCCGGCAGGACGCACGCCGCGCGTGGTGCTGGTCGGCGCGGGCTTCATCGGCTTCATCGTGCTCAACGCGATGTTCAAGCGCAAATGGCAGCTGGCCGTGGTCGAGCGCGAGGGGCAGGTGCTCCCGCGCATGCTCGACGCGCCCGCCGCAGAGCACGTGCGCCGCTGGCTGGCGACGCGGGCCATTCCGGTCCACTGCGGGGCGACGGTCCAGCGCATCCGGCAGGAGACCGGCGGGGCGAAAACGGTCGAGCTGTCCGACGGCCGGTCGCTGACCGCCGACATCGTGATCCTGGCCACAGGGATCCGTCCGAACCTCGACCTGCTCCAGGGATCGGGCATCGCCACCGGCGAGGCGATTCTGGTGAACGACCGGATGCAGACGAATTTCCCGCACGTCTATGCGGGTGGCGACGTGGCCCAGGGGCCGGTCCTGCACGAAACGCAGAACGCGGTTCATCCGATCCAGCCGACGGCAGTCGACCACGGTCGGGTCGCCGGCGCCAACATGGCCGGCCAGGACGTGCGCTATCCGGGCAGCCTGCTGATGAACGTGGTCGATATCTGCGGCCTCCAGGGTGCCTCTTTCGGGCACTGGGACGATGCGGCCGCCGAGGCGATCACGATCGACAATCCGGCAGGATTCATCTATCGCAAGCTGCTTTGGACCGACGACCGCATTTCCGGTGCCATGTTCGCGGGACGGGCCAACGACCTGGGGATGCTCACCGATATCGGCATGGTCAAGGGCCTGATCCAGGCGGGAACCCGGCTGGGGCCATGGAAGAAGCACCTGCAGGAGTATCCGTTCGACATCCGCCGCGCGTACGTCGGCAGTGGCGTGGCGGCGAAACTCGCCGGCACGGCGTTGCTGGGTCGTCCGGCCAAGGCGCGTCAATATCGATTCGGGGCGGCCGAGCCCAAGGTGCCCGCCAACGCGGCACATGCGGTGTTCGTGGCAAAACGCTGATGGTCTCTTGCGCCGGACTCGCCCCCGCCGCCGTCGTTGCCATGCAAGTGCGCCTGAAACTGATGGGTACCCTCAAGGCCCGGACACCTCCCGGAGGCGCGCTCGAGGTGGCCGACGGCGCGACCATCGACGACGTGCTGCACGCCTTGGGAATCAGCTCGCCGGCCATTCGCGTATTCACGGTCAACGGCCAGTTCGAACGCGATCGCAGCCGCGTGCTCGCGGCGGACGACGAGCTCACGGTGATCCCGCCCGTGGGCGGCGGTTGAGGGCGAACCCCAGTGCCCGCCCGGCCGCCCGAAGGGCGCTGTGCGCCCCCGCGGGGGGCAGCGAACGAAGTGAGCGTGGGGGCCGTTCAACTCAGTCGACTTTCGCCCCTGATAACTTCACGATCCGCGCGTACTTCGGAATCTCGCTCTTGATGAACGCCGCGAACTGATCCGGCGTCGTCGGCGCCGGCTCGGCTCCCTGCGCGGTCAGCCGCTCGCGCATTTCCGGCGAATTCAGGATCGTCGTGACCCCGGCATTCCACTTGGCGATGACCTCCGGCGGGGTGCCCGCAGGCGCGAACAGGCCGAACCAGGTCGAGATGTCGAAGCCGGGCAGCCCGGCCTCCGCCATCGTCGGCAGGTCCGGGGCGAGCTTCGAGCGTTGCGCCGTCGTGACGGCGAGCGCCTTCAGCTTGCCGGCCTTGACCTGCGGTGTCGCATTGGCGAGGTTGTCGAACATGAACTGGGTGTCGCCCGCGAGCAACCCCTGCGTGGCGGGCGCGCCGCCCTTGTACGGAACGTGCACGATGTCGGTCGCGGTGTCGACCTTGAACAGCTCGCCGGCGAGGTGGCCGGCGCTGCCGTTGCTGCCGGAGCCGAAGGCGAGCTTACCGGAATTCGCTTTGGCGTAGGCGACGAACTCCTTGGCCGAATTGACCGGCAGCGACGCGTTGACGACCAATACGTTGGGCGTGACCGCGACGAGCGTGATCGGCGCGAAGTCCTTGACCGCGTCGTACGGCATCTTCGCGTAGAGGCTGGGGTTGACCGCGTGGGTCGACAGCGCGCCCATCAGGATCGTGTAGCCGTCGGGCGCGGCCTTCGCGACGAGTTCGGCGCCGATGTTGCCGCCGGCGCCGGGGCGATTGTCCACGAACACGCCCTGGCCCCAGGCGTCGCCAAGCTTCTGCGCGATGGCGCGGCCGATGATGTCCAGTGGCCCGCCCGGCGGAAAGGGCACGACGAGGCGCACCGGCCGGGAAGGGTAGGCCTGCGCGGCGGCATCCGTCGCCATGATGAGCGATGCAGGGATGGCCAGCGACAACCCGATTGCGAAGAGGGTCAACCGCCGGGCCCGGAACTCAACGGGTGCAGGACGTTCGGATTCAGACATGTTGGAAAGGGGCCTTTGCCCTCGGGCAGGGTGCGAGCCGCATTCTAGCAGCGCCGGCAAGCCGGCGCCTACGGATGCCGATTGACTTCGTAGGCGCGGGCTCGCCCGCGCG
>CAYGYQ010000104.1:0-2972 GCA_964354035.1 uncultured Bordetella sp. | reverse complement strand
CTACGGATGCCGATTGACTTCGTAGGCGCGGGCTCGCCCGCGCGACGTGCGGACGACAGCACGGCGACGGCATCTTCGGACCTTGAAGGTGTCCAACGCCAGTTGTGGGTTTGCCGAGCATCGTCGAGGCAGCGCATAATTGCCGATCATCGCGGAAAGCGAGGCTCGACGCCGGTTCCGCCGGCGATCCCTCCCGCAGCAGGCGCGATTGAGCGTCGCTCCGGCCCATTGCCCGACTTCGAAACGCATACTCAAGAAAAGTGATGAAGAAAAGTACTGCAGGCACTCTGGTCGTGCTCTGGCTCGCGGTTGCCGCCGGCAGTGGCTACTGGTTCGGGCGGCAGCCCACAGATGCGCCGGCCACGACCGGTGCCGCCGGGCCGGCGGGCGGCGGCGCGGGCGGCAAGGGCGCTCCCGGGGCCGGCGGCCAAGTTGCCGGCGTGACGGTGGAAGCGGCAAAGGTCGCGTTTGCGCCGATGCCGCAAGGGATCACGGCGGTGGGCAGCCTGCGCTCCGACGAGTCGGTGACGCTGCGGCCGGAGGTGGCCGGGCGCATTGGCGTCATCGCCTTCCAGGAGGGGCAGCGGGTCACGAAGGGGGCGCTGCTGGTGCGCCTGGACGCGGCGGTACCCGAAGCCGAGGTGGCGCAGGCACGCGCCAACCTGACGCTTGCCCGGTCCAAGTTCGAACGCGCGATCGATCTCGCCAAGCGCAATTTCCTGTCCGGGCAGGCCAAAGACGAGGCCGAGAACAATCTGAAGGTCGCCGAGGCGTCGCTGCAGGTGGCGGAGGCGAAGCTCGCGAAGATGGAAATCCGCGCGCCGTTCACCGGCATGATCGGATTGCGCGGCGTGTCGGTCGGCGATTACGTCAAGGAGGGAGCCGATCTCGTCAATCTGGAATCGATCGACACGCTCAAGGTTGACTTCCGCGTGCCGGAAACCTACCTGAAACAGGTGCAGGTCGGGCAGTCGCTGGCCGTGATTCTCGACGCGGTTCCCGGCAAGACCTTCGATGGCAAGGTGTTCGCCGTGAACCCGCTGTTCGACGCCGCGGGGCGATCGATCGTGATCCGTGCGGTCGTGCGCAATACCGACACGGCGCTGCGCCCGGGGATGTTCGCGCGGGTGCGGCTGTTCACGAAGGAGGCGAAGGACGCGCTGGTGGTCCCCGAGACGGCGCTGGTCCCGTCGGGCGACGAGCAGTATGTCTATCGCGTCGTCGACGGCAAGGCGCTGCGCACGAAGATCGACATCGGACAGCGCCGCGACGGCATGGTCGAGGTGCTGCAGGGACTCGATCCGGCGGCCACGATCGTCACCGCTGGACACCTCAAGATCCGCGACGGCAGCGCTGTCACCGTGGCCGCCGCGCGCGGCAACGGGGTTGCCGCCGGTGACGCCACCAAGGGCGAGCCGGCGCCGGACAGGCCGGCGGCGCCCGCCGTGAAGTCGAAGTCCTGACCGCGGGACAAGCCCACGATGACGCTGCCCGAGCTCTGCATCAAGCGCCCCGTCTTCGCGACGGTGCTGTCGCTGATCGTCGTTCTCGTCGGCGCGATCTCGTACACCCGGCTGCCGGTGCGCGAGTACCCGAAGATCGACGAGCCCGTCGTCAGCGTGCAGACGATCTACCGCGGCGCCTCCGCCGAGGTCGTCGAGTCGCAGATCACGAAGCCGCTCGAGGATTCGCTGTCGGGCATCGAGGGCGTCGAGTTGATGACCTCGCAAAGTCGCTCGGAGCGCAGCCAGATCAACGTCCGCTTTCGCCTGACGCGCGATGCCGACGCGGCCGCCGCCGACGTCCGCGACAAGGTGGCGCGGGTGCGCAACCGGATGCCGGAGTCGGCCGACGACTCGGTGATCGCCAAGGTCGAGGCCGACGCCTTTCCGATCCTCTACATCGGCGTCGAATCGGGGCGCCTGTCGCAGCTCGACGCGACCGATTACATCAACCGTTACATCAAGCCGCGACTGTCCGTGCTGCCGGGCGCCGCCGACGTGCGCGTGTTCGGCGAGCGCAAGATCACGATGCGCATCGAGATCAACCGCGCGCGGCTGGCCGGCTACCGGCTCACCGTCCAGGACGTCGAGGACGCTCTCCGGCGGCAGAACGCCGAGATTCCCGCCGGCCGCATCGAGTCGGAAGCGCGTGAATTCGCGGTGGTCGCCGAGACCGACCTGCAATCGACCGAGCAGTTCGCGAACGCCATCATCGCCAACGTCGGCAGCTATCCGGTGCGCATCCGCGACGTCGCCAACGTCGTGATCGCGCCGGCCGACGAGCGCGTCATTTCCCGCTTCAACGGCAAGCCCGCGATCAACATCGGCGTCGTCAAGCAGTCCACGGGCAACCCGCTCGAGTTGTCGAAGGCGGTCCGGGCCGAGGTCGAGGCGATCAACCAGAACCTGCCGGGCGGCATGAAGCTCACGGTCGCCTACGATTCGTCGCTGTTCATCGAGCGCTCGATCGCCTCGGTGTTCGAGACGATCGGCGAGGCGATCCTGCTGGTCGTGCTGGTCATCTTCTTCTTCCTGCGCAGCTTACGCGCGACGCTGATCCCGATCGTCACCATCCCGGTGGCGCTGATCGGCGCGTTCGCGCTGATGTACATCTTCAACTTCACGATCAACACGCTGACGCTGCTCGCGTTCGTGCTCGCCATCGGCCTCGTCGTCGACGACGCGATTGTCGTGCTGGAGAACATCTTCCGCCACATCGAGGAGGGCATCCCGCGGCGCAAGGCGGCCATGCAGGGTGCGCGCGAGATCGCGTTCGCCGTGATTGCAATGACGCTCACGCTTACGGCGGTCTTCGCGCCGCTGGCGTTTGCGACCGGGCGCACTGGGCGCCTGTTCATCGAGTTCGCGCTGACGCTGGCGGGGGCGGTGCTGGTGTCCGGCTTCGTGGCGCTGACGCTGACGCCGATGATGTGCTCGCTGCTGCTCAAGCACGAGAAGAAGCATTCGTGG